>NZ_JBXAOA010000047.1:0-41237 GCF_058802325.1 Pseudomonas sp. GW822-FHT02E03
CCCCCCCCCCCCCCCCCCCCCCCCCCCCCCCCCCCCCCCCCCCCCCCCCCCCCCCCCCCCCCGCTCCCACAGAGTTTTCGGCGCTCAAATTTCTTAACTTAACGCTTCACACCTGCCTTGTACGCTTGCCGATATCGCTCCATCCGCCCAGCAGTCCTCGCAATTGACCGTCCGCACTGTAGAACGGCACCGTCCACTGGTAGATATCCCTGACTCCGTCCTTGAACATCAACTGACGTTCGCTGAAGCGAGTCTTGCGAGTACCGAGCTGGGCCATAAACTCAGCGTGAAGCTGCTCGGCAGTCTCTTTGGGCAAGACATCAAGTTCGATCAGTTGTCGCCCCTGAACCTGGTCGAAACGGGTCGACAAGCGCTCCTCATAGCTTTTGTTGCACATGATCAAACGCCCTTCCAGATCACGCACGAACATCGGATCGGGCATGGCGTCTATCAATGCGTGCTGGAATGCGAGCTGGTCATTGAGGTCTTTCTCGGCGTCCCGACGTTGCTTGATCAGTGCAGCGAGCCGGCGGTTCCAAAGCAATGAGAGCAAGCCAAACAGGCTGACGATGAACAGGCTCCAGCAACCCCACTGGGTTATCCGCTGCCAGGTCGAGGGCGCGTGTACCGGAGCAATTCCGTTCAGCCATTGCAGCCGTATGGCGAGTAACTCGGCGGGTGGAAATGCTTCCAGCGCCTTGTTGAGGATGCTCAATAACTGCGGCTGTCCTTTGCGGACTGCCAAATGATCAGCCTCCCATTTGCCTTCCACTGCATGCCCTACCTTGAGCCGGCCCGAAGGGTAGAGCTGCGCTCCGATTTCGTTTTCAATGGTGGCGTAGGCCTCGCCACTTTCCACCAGTGCCCGGGCTTCAGCGTAGGTTTTGACCGAGCGCAGCTCGATCGCCGGGTAGTCACGACGAATCGTCCCCTCCAGAGCGTGCCGGGCCGGCAGTACCAGAACTCTTTTCGAAAGCTGTTCCAGGGACTGTAACGCAGGCGTGCCGGCCAGCCCCACGAGTACCCAGCCCGCCCCGCCGAACGCATGGCTGAAATCCAGAAACACCTTGCGCTCGTCATTCATTGCCAGTGTCGTGCTCATGTCCGCCGCGCCGCTTTCCAGCCGCTCCAGCAGTTGGTCGGTGGAAAAAGACTCTTCATGGACGAACCGCAACCCTGTCATGGCGCTGATGCGGTTGAGCACATCGTTGTTCAACCCGCTCCAATGACCGTGCTCATCCTTGAACAGGTACAGCGGGTACTGCGCCGACGCGACGATAACCATCGGGTGTTCAGCAATCCACTGCCGCTCCTGAGCATTCAGCTCAATGCGTGCGACGGTGGCTGACTCCCGGGGTTCATGTATCGCCAATTGTGCGGCCTTTACCCATTGCCCAAAGCCCAGGGCGCCCAATAAAAACATCCAGCACACGGCTGGTTTAAACCCTCTGAAAAACAGCATTGCCACTTCCTTGGTGATCGTCTCGCCCGTCCTTCATGGGCGGCTCTTCTTTTACGAAACCCGACAAGTGTGGCATGCAGAAATGAGAAAGCCCGTCAGGAGACGGGCTTCAAAATGTGACAGTTTTTACCGGTTACAGCGGCTTGCCGCGGTTGCCATGCTGACTGACAAAGGCCTGCACGGCTTTCAGGTCGTTCGGCAATACGGTGCAACGCTCATCTCGCTCAAACAAATCAGAAAGATGTGCAGGTAGTTCGAGCGCTTTTCCTACACCGGCTTTTTCCACAGCGTCCGGGAATTTGACTGGATGGGCCGTGCCGAGGATCACCATCGGGATATCCAGGCTACGACGGCATTCGCGCGCGGCCTTCACGCCGATGGCAGTGTGCGGGTCCAGCAGCTCGCCGGTTTGCTCAAAGACTTCGGCAATGGTTTCGCACGTTTGGGCGTCGTCCACGGCCAGCGAATCGAACAGTTTGCGTGCCTCGGTCCAGCGCTCCTCTTCGACGCTGAAACCGCCGCCCTGCTTGAAGGTGTCCATCAAGCCGGCTATTGCCGCGCCGTTACGACCGTGCAGGTCGAACAGCAGGCGTTCGAAGTTCGACGACACCATGATGTCCATGGAGGGCGACAGTGTGGCGTGCAGGGTTTCCTTGACGTACTGATTGCCGCTCATGAAGCGGTGCAGGATGTCGTTGCGGTTGGTGGCGACGATCAACTGGTTGATCGGCAGGCCCATGTTGCGCGCCAGGTACCCGGCGAAGATATCGCCGAAGTTGCCGGTCGGCACCGAGAACGACACCGAACGCGCCGGGCCACCCAGCTGCAGGGCTGCGTGGAAGTAGTAAACGATCTGGGCCATGATCCGCGCCCAGTTGATCGAGTTCACCGCCACCAGGCGCGTACCCTTGAGGAAGCTCTGGTCGGCGAAGCTGGCCTTGACCATTTCCTGGCAGTCATCGAAGTTGCCTTCGATGGCAATGTTATGGATGTTTTCGCCGAAGATGGTGGTCATTTGGCGACGCTGCACTTCGGACACACGGTTGTGCGGGTGCAGGATGAAGATGTCGACGTTTTCGCAGTGCTTGCAGCCTTCGATGGCGGCCGAACCGGTGTCGCCGGAGGTAGCGCCAACAATCACCACGCGCTCACCGCGTTTTTCCAGCACGTAGTCGAGCAAGCGACCGAGCAGTTGCAGGGCAAAGTCCTTGAACGCCAGGGTCGGGCCGTGGAACAGCTCCAGCACCCATTCGTTGCCATTGAGCTGACGCAACGGGGCCACGGCGTTGTGGGAAAACACGCCGTACGTTTCTTCAAGAATCTTTTTGAAATCGGCATCGGGAATGCTGCCGGTCACGAACGGGCGCATTACCCGGAAGGCCAGCTCGTGATACGGCAGGCCGGCCCAGGAAGCGATCTCTTCCTGAGTGAAACGTGGCAGGTTTTCCGGCACGTACAGACCGCCGTCGGTGGCGAGACCGGCCAGCAGGACATCTTCGAAGTTCAGGGCCGGTGCCTGGCCGCGGGTACTGATATAACGCATAGGGGCAAACCTTCGGTTTGGGCTTCAAGCCTCAAGCTACAAGCTACAAGCTAACGCCAGACGGCCTTAACTTGTCGCTTGAAGCTTGCAGCTTGCCGCTGCTTTAATTTAGTTCAGGTGCTCGACGCGGATTCGTACGACCGGGCCGACCACGCCTTCCAAGGCCTCCAGGGCGGTGATCGCGTCGTTCATGTGCTGCTCCAGCACACGGTGCGTCAGCAGGATCATTGGCACCAGACCGTCATGCTCTTCGACTTCTTTCTGCATGATCGATTCGATGTTGATGCCGCGCTCCGACAGGATGCTCGCCACCTGAGCCAACACGCCCGGATGGTCCTTGGCCTGAATGCGCAGGTAGTAGGCGCTTTCACAGGATTCGATCGGCAGGATCGGATGGGCCGACAGCGAATCAGGCTGGAAAGCCAGGTGCGGCACGCGGTTTTCCGGATCGGAGGTCATGGCGCGAACCACATCCACCAGGTCAGCGATCACCGACGAAGCGGTCGGCTCCATGCCGGCGCCGGCGCCGTAGAACAAGGTCGAACCGGCAGCATCGCCGTTGACCATCACCGCGTTCATCACGCCGTTGACGTTGGCGAGCAAACGATCGGCCGGGATCAGCGTCGGGTGCACACGCAACTCGATACCGGCCGCGGTGCTGCGCGCCACGCCCAGGTGCTTGATGCGATAGCCCAGCGCTTCGGCGTAGTTCACGTCAGCGGTGGTCAGCTTGGTGATGCCTTCGGTGTAAGCCTTGTCGAATTGCAGCGGGATACCGAATGCAATGGACGCCAGGATCGTCAGCTTGTGGGCTGCATCGATGCCTTCGACGTCGAAGGTCGGGTCGGCTTCGGCGTAACCCAGGGCTTGGGCCTCGGCGAGGACGTCTTCGAAGGTCCGGCCCTTCTCACGCATTTCGGTGAGGATGAAGTTGCCGGTGCCGTTGATGATCCCGGCCACCCAGTTGATGCGATTGGCGGACAAACCTTCACGGATCGCTTTGATCACCGGGATGCCGCCGGCCACGGCCGCTTCGAACGCCACGATGACGCCCTTCTCGCGAGCCTTGGCGAAAATTTCATTACCGTGAACGGCGATCAGTGCCTTGTTCGCGGTGACCACATGCTTGCCATTCTCGATGGCCTTGAGTACCAGCTCGCGGGCAACGGTGTAGCCGCCCATCAGCTCTATAACGATGTCGATCTCAGGGTTCGTGGCCACTTCGAACACATCGTTGGTAATCGCAATACCGGTCGTCTGGAACTGAGGCTTTGGCGTGCGCATGGCAATTTGTGCCACTTCGATTCCACGCCCGGCACGACGAGCAATTTCCTCGGCGTTGCGCTGAAGTACGTTGAAGGTACCGCCACCGACGGTCCCTAACCCACAGATGCCTACTTTGACCGGTTTCACTGTGAACTCCCCATAAAACGGCCGACTCAAGGCCGGCCGTGAAAACAACCGCATACTCGCGGCTCTCTATTAATGGCCCGACAATATTGCCGCCGAACCATGATCGTCAAAGGCTGACCATGACGATGCGAAATTATTTCGCGCCCAATGCCAGTTTGGCGACTTGTGGCGCAGGCTGGTAGCCCGGAATGACCTGTCCGTCGGCCAAAACGATGGCCGGTGTACCGTTCACGCCGATCGACTGACCGAGGGCGAACTGTTTGGCTACCGGGTTCTCGCACTTGGCGGCCTTGATTTCCTTGCCATCGACCATTTTGTCCATGGCCGCTTTCTTGTCCTTGGAGCACCACACGGCTTGCAGTTGCTCGTCACCCGCCGAGCCCAGGCCCTGGCGCGGGAACGCAACATAACGCACTTCGATACCCAGCTTGTTCAGCGCCGGCACTTCGGCGTGCAGCTTGTGACAATACGGGCATGTGGTGTCGGTGAACACGGTGATGTGTGATTTGGTTTCGCCGATTGCCGGGTAAACCACGGTTTCAGCCACTGGAATGTTATTGATCAGTTTGGAAATGCCCAGGCGCTCGGTCTTCTCGGTCAGGTTGACCGGTTTGCCGTCCTTGAGCTGGAACAGGTAACCCTGAACGACGTATTGGCCATCGGCGCTGGCGTAAAGCACACGGCTGCCCTTGAGTTTGACTTCGTACAGACCTGGCAGCGGGCTGGCGGTGATGCTTTCGACCGGCACGTCGAGCTCGAGGGTTTGCAGGCTTTTACGAATGGCTTTGTCGGCCGTGTCATCGGCGACGGCAAAGGTGCTGACCAACGCAATGGCTGCGGCGGCGAAAATCTGGGTCAGACGCATGAGAACTCCTGAAGGCGGACAAATGGGACGATCAGAACACCCGTGCCGAAACACCGGGTCATAACCGCCCATCGTGCAAACCGGCAAAGCCTACCACATAAGGCCCCCGTGGCGATGGGGCAAGCCCACTCACTACAGGCCAGCATTCCCATGCCAGGAGCTGCGTTAGCCGCGTGGGTGATGTTTGGCATGCAGGTCCTGCAAGCGTGCGCGGGCGACGTGAGTATAGATCTGGGTGGTCGAGAGATCGCTGTGGCCGAGCAGCATTTGCACCACGCGCAGGTCGGCACCGTGGTTGAGCAAGTGCGTGGCGAAGGCATGGCGCAGGGTATGTGGAGACAACGATTTGCCGATCCCGGCAACCTTGGCCTGGTGTTTGATGCGGTGCCAGAAGGTCTGGCGGGTCATCTGCTCGCCGCGCAGGCTGGGGAACAGCACATCGCTGGGACGCCCACCCAGCAACTCGCCACGGGCATCGCGCATGTAGCGCTCGACCCAGACAATCGCCTCCTCGCCCATCGGCACCAGTCGTTCCTTGCTGCCCTTGCCCATCACCCGCAGCACGCCTTGGCGCAGGTTGACCTGTTCCAGCGTCAGGCTGATCAGCTCCGTGACCCGCAAGCCACAGGCGTAAAGCACTTCCAGCATGGCGCGGTCTCGCTGACCGATGGCTTCGCTCAGGTCAGGTGCTTTTAACAAGGCCTCCACATCCGCTTCCGACAAGGACTTAGGCAATGGTCGCCCCAGTTGCGGCATATCGACGCGCAAGGTCGGATCGACTGCAATCAGCTTTTCCCGCAGCAAATAGCGATAGAAGCCACGCACGCCGGAGAGAAATCGCGCTGTCGAGCGGGGTTTGTAGTTTTGCTCCAGACGCCAGGCCAAGTGATCGAGGATCAATTCGCGGCCGGCATTGATCAGCTCCAAGCCCTTCTCCTGCAGCCAACCGTTGAACAAGGCCAGGTCGCTGCGATAGGCATCGCGGGTGTTATCGGAAAGGCCTTTTTCCAGCCACAGGGCGTCAAGGAACTGGTCTATCAGGGGATGATCAATGGCAGGCATGGGGTCTCGGACAGGCAGGCGCAAGGCCGCGAAAAATGAGGAGTCTTTCATAGCACGTTGGCGGCGAACATATAATTCAGGCACAAAAAAAGCATCCCTCTCGAGATGCTTCTTTTTGCTTGAGGCGCTCAGCTTATTGTTGAGCCGGTTCGTTCTGCCCCAGGATCAACTTGCCTTCCTTGTCGACCGGAATCTGGTTGCCCGGATCGCGATCCATCCGCACTTTGCCTTCCTTGCCATCCAGCGAATAACGAACGTCGTAGCCTACAACCTTGTCGCTGATGTCATTCACGGTGTTACAGCGGGTTTGAGTGGTGGTGTAGGTATCACGCTCCTGCATGCCTTCCTGCACCTTGTTGCCCGCATAACCACCGCCGACCGCACCGGCCACTGTGGCGATTTTCTTGCCTGTACCGCCGCCGATCTGGTTGCCCAACAGGCCACCGGCCAGCGCGCCGACCACCGTACCGGCGATCTGGTGTTGATCTTTTACCGGCGCTTGCCGGGTAACCGTAACGTCCTTGCACACTTCACGTGGAGTCTTGATTTGTGTCTTGACCGGTTCAACGGCCAGCACTTGCGCATACTCAGGGCCGCTTTTAACCAGCTTGTAGGTGGCAACAGCACCCCCGGCAGTGACACCGACAGCACCCAATACCGCACCAACCAGCAACGACTTGTTCACATGAACCTCCTGACCATCACAGACGGGAAAACCCGCTTCTCCCAGCCTTGGAGCATAAAAAAAGGCGCGAGTTCAACACTCGCGCCTTCTCGGGCTACAGCTGTAAAAGCGATAACCGTTATGGGCGGTCGTCGACTTCGGTCTCAGCCACCGCAGCAGGAATCAGGTCCTCGCTGCTCAGGTTCAGCCAGATCAGCACCACGTTCGCGATGTAGATCGACGAGTAAGTACCCGCCAGAACACCGATGAACAGGGCGATGGAGAAGCCGAACAGGTTGTCGCCACCGAAGAACAACAAGGCCGCGATCGCCAGCAACGTGGAGATCGACGTCGCCATGGTCCGCAGCAGGGTTTGCGTGGTCGAGATGTTGATGTTCTCGATCAGGCTGGCCTTGCGCAGTACCCGGAAGTTCTCACGAACCCGGTCAAATACCACGATGGTGTCGTTGAGCGAGTAGCCGATGATCGCCAGCACCGCCGCCAGTACCGTCAGGTCGAAGGTGATCTGGAAGAACGACAGGATACCGATGGTCACGATCACGTCGTGGATCAGCGAAACGATTGCACCGACTGCAAACTTCCACTGAAAGCGGAAAGCCAGGTAGATCAAAATGCCGCCCAGCGCCATCAGCATGCCGAGGCCGCCCTGGTCACGCAGTTCTTCACCGACCTGAGGGCCGACGAATTCGACGCGCTTGACCACCGCAGGGTTGTCGCCACCGAGCTTCTGCAAGGCCTCGGCCACCTGGTGACCCAGCTGCGGGTCTTCACCTGGCATACGCACCAGCAAATCGGTAGTCGCACCGAAGCTCTGTACGATCGCCTCGTGATAACCCGATGTCACCAGCTGCTCACGCACCTTGGTGACGTCAGCCGGACGCTCGTAGGTCAGCTCGATGAGCGTACCGCCGGTGAAGTCCAGCCCCCAGTTCATGCCCTTGGTGGCGACGCTGAACAGAGCCAGGACCGTAAGGAACAATGTGACGCCGAACGCAACGTTGCGAACGCCCATGAAGTTGATTGTACGTAACATGGCAGCCCCTTAAATCCACAACTTCTTGAAGTCACGACCGCCGAAGATCAGGTTGACCATCGCGCGGGTCACCATGATGGCCGTGAACATCGAGGTAAAGATCCCGAGGGACATGGTCACTGCGAAACCCTTGACCGGGCCGGTGCCCATGGCAAAGAGAATCCCGCCGACCAACAAGGTTGTCAGGTTGGCGTCGAGAATCGCGGTAAATGCCCGGCCGAAGCCTTCGTTGATTGCCCGCTGCACGGTCATGCCGGCCGCGATCTCTTCACGTATCCGCGAGAAGATCAGTACGTTGGCGTCGACCGCCATACCCATGGTCAACACGATACCGGCGATACCTGGCAGGGTCAGCGTTGCCCCCAGCAGCGACATCAAGGCCAGCAGCATCACCATGTTCACCGTCAGCGCGACGGTGGCGATGAGGCCGAAGAAGCGGTAGATGGCCATGATGAACAGCGAGACAAACAGCATGCCCCACAGCGAGGCATCGATACCTTTGGTGATGTTGTCAGCACCCAGGCTTGGGCCGATGGTACGTTCTTCAGCGAAGTACATCGGTGCCGCCAGACCACCGGCACGCAGCAGCAGCGCCAGCTCGGACGATTCGCCCTGGCCGTTCAGGCCAGTGATGCGGAACTGGGCACCCAGCGGCGACTGGATGGTCGCCAGGCTGATGATCTTCTTCTCTTCTTTAAACGTCTGAACCGGTACGTCTTTCTCGACGCCGTTGACCACTTGCTTGACGTAAGTAGTGACAGGACGTTGCTCGATGAAGATCACCGCCATGCTGCGACCGACGTTGTTACGCGTCGCACGACTCATCAGCTCGCCACCATGGCCATCCAGACGGATGTTCACTTCTGGCGTGCCTTGCTCGCCGAAGCCAGCCTTGGCGTCAGTCACCTGGTCACCGGTGATGATCAAGCCACGCTCGATCAGCGCCGCAGGACGATTGCCTTCCCGGAACTCGAACGACTCGGAAGTAGCTTTCGAAGCGCCTGGCTCAGCCGCCAGACGGAACTCAAGGTTGGCCGTCTTGCCGAGGATACGCTTGGCTTCTGCAGTGTCTTGCACGCCCGGCAGCTCAACCACGATGCGGTTGGCGCCTTGGCGCTGAACGATAGGTTCGGCAACACCCAGCTCGTTGACGCGGTTACGTACCGTGGTCAAGTTCTGCTTGATGGAGTATTCGCGGATTTCCGCCAGCTTGGCCGGGGTCATCGCCAGACGCAGTACCGGTTGGCCATTGAGGTCGGCCGGAACAATATCGAAATCGTTGAAGTTCTTGCGAATCAGCGCACGCGCCTCTTCACGGGCTGCTTCATCAGTGAAGCCCAGCTGAATGGCACCGCCCAGTTGCGGCAGGCTGCGATAGCGCAGACGCTCTTTACGCAACAGGCTCTTGACGTCGCCTTCGTAGACTTTCAGGCGTGCATCGAGGGCTTTGTCCATGTCCACTTCCAGCAGGAAGTGCACACCACCGGACAAGTCCAGACCCAGCTTCATCGGGTGCGCGCCAAGGCTGCGCAGCCATTGCGGGGTGGTTTGTGCCAGGTTCAGTGCAACGACGTAGTCATCACCCAATGCCTTGCGTACGACGTCTTTGGCTGGCAGCTGATCTTCAGCCTTGGTCAGACGGATCAGACCGCCCTTGCCGCCCGCAGCCAGGGTGGCCGCCTTGACGTTGATCCCGGAGTCCTTGAGCGCGGTGCTCACACGATCCAGATCAGCCTGAGTAACCTGCAATGCAGTGCTTGCACCGCTGACCTGAATGGCCGGGTCATCAGGGTATAGATTGGGAGCGGAATAAATCAGACCGATCGCCAGCACCGCCAGGATCAGAATGTATTTCCACAGAGGGTATTTGTTCAGCATCACGCCGCCCGCTTATGACGCGGGGCGCCTTGCGCGCCCCGTCGATTGAGTAGAAGTTGAAACTTAGATCGCTTTGAGCGTGCCTTTTGGCAGCGTGGCGGCGATGGCGCCTTTCTGGAATTTCATTTCGACGGTGTCGGAGACTTCCAGGACAACGAAGTCGTCGGACACTTTGGTGATCTTGCCGGCGATACCACCGGTGGTCACAACTTCGTCACCTTTTTGCAGGCTGCCCAGCAGGTTTTTCTGCTCTTTGGCGCGTTTGGCCTGTGGACGCCAGATCATCAGGTAGAAGATGACCAGGAAACCGACCAGGAAAATCCACTCAAAGCCGCCGCCCATTGGGCCTGCCGCAGGTGCAGCAGCGTCAGCCATGGCATTAGAGATAAAAAAGCTCATTTAGCACTCCAGTTGCAAATGTTGAATCTTGGGGTCAGAAAACTCAGTCCAAAGGCGGAACAGGTAACCCGCGTTTGGCGTAGAAGGCATCGACAAAGGCGGCCAATGTACCCTGTTGAATAGCCTCGCGCAAACCAGCCATAAGCACCTGGTAATGGCGCAAATTGTGGATGGTATTCAACATGCTACCCAGCATTTCGCCGCACTTGTCCAGATGGTGCAGATAAGCACGGGAGAAGTTCTGGCAGGTATAGCAATCGCAGGTCGGATCCAGCGGCGAATCATCATGGCGATGGAACGCGTTACGGATCTTCAGCACGCCTGTATCAATGAACAGATGCCCATTGCGGGCATTACGGGTTGGCATCACGCAATCGAACATGTCCACACCGCGGCGCACACCCTCAACCAGATCTTCCGGTTTGCCAACGCCCATAAGGTAACGAGGTTTGTCAGCCGGCATCTGGCCCGGCAGGTAATCCAGCACCTTGATCATCTCGTGCTTGGGCTCGCCCACCGACAGACCGCCAATGGCCAGGCCGTCGAAGCCGATCTTGTCGAGGCCTTCCAGGGAGCGCATACGCAAATCCTGGTGCATACCGCCCTGAACGATGCCGAACAACGCCGCCGTGTTGTCGCCATGGGCGTTTTTCGAACGCTGGGCCCAGCGCAACGACAGTTCCATCGATACGCGAGCGACGTCTTCATCGGCCGGGTACGGGGTGCATTCGTCGAAAATCATCACGATGTCCGAGCCCAGGTCGCGCTGGACCTGCATCGACTCTTCCGGGCCCATGAACACTTTGGCGCCGTCGACCGGAGAAGCGAAGGTCACGCCCTCCTCCTTGATCTTGCGCATCGCGCCCAGGCTGAACACCTGAAAACCGCCGGAGTCGGTCAGAATCGGGCCTTTCCACTGCATGAAATCGTGCAGGTCGCCGTGCTTCTTGATCACTTCGGTGCCAGGACGCAGCCACAAGTGGAAGGTGTTACCCAGAATGATTTCCGCGCCAGTGGCGGTGATATCCCGCGGCAACATGCCCTTGACCGTGCCGTACGTGCCCACCGGCATGAAGGCCGGGGTCTCGACGGTACCGCGCGGGAAGGTCAAACGACCGCGACGAGCCTTGCCGTCGGTGGCAAGGAGCTCAAAGGTCATGCGACTGGTGCGACTCATTCTGTTTCCTCTGGGCCTGTTTGTTTAGGGGCAGTAGGTGCGGGATTACGGGTGATAAACATCGCATCACCGTAGCTGAAAAAGCGGTATTCGTTGTCGACGGCGGCTTTATAGGCGGCCATGGTCTCGGGATAACCGGCGAACGCCGAAACCAGCATCAACAGCGTGGACTCGGGCAGATGGAAGTTGGTAACCAGGGCATCGACCACATGAAACGGCCGGCCCGGGTAGATAAAGATATCGGTATCGCCACTGAACGGCTTGAGCACGCCATCGCGCGCGGCGCTTTCCAGAGAACGCACGCTAGTGGTCCCCACAGCCACCACGCGACCACCGCGAGCGCGGCAGGCCGCAACGGCATCGACCACGTCCTGGCCGACTTCCAGCCACTCGCTGTGCATGTGGTGATCTTCGATCTTCTCCACGCGCACCGGCTGAAAGGTGCCGGCGCCGACATGCAAGGTCACGAACGCAGTCTCGATACCCTTGGCGGCAATCGCCTCCATCAGCGGCTGGTCGAAATGCAGCCCCGCCGTCGGCGCTGCCACCGCGCCCAGGCGCTCGGCGTACACCGTCTGATAACGCTCGCGGTCCGAGCCTTCATCCGGGCGGTCTATATAAGGAGGCAACGGCATGTGCCCGACACGGTCGAGCAGCGGCAACACCTCTTCGGCAAACCCCAGCTCGAACAACGCATCGTGACGCGCCAGCATCTCGGCCTCGCCACCGCCGTCGATCAGGATCTTCGAACCCGGTTTCGGCGACTTGCTGGAACGCACATGTGCCAGCACGCGATGACTGTCGAGCACCCGCTCCACCAGGATTTCCAGCTTGCCGCCGGAAGCCTTCTGGCCAAACAGGCGCGCCGGAATCACCCGGGTATTGTTGAACACCATCAAATCGCCCGGGCGCAAATGCTCGAGCAAATCAGTGAATTGACGGTGTGCCAGGGCGCCACTGACCCCGTCCAGGGTCAACAGGCGACTACCGCGACGCTCAGCCAAAGGATGGCGAGCAATCAGCGAATCAGGAAGCTCAAAGGTAAAGTCAGCAACGCGCATGATGGGGTTCGTCTAGCAGGGCCGGGAAGTCTAGCGGAAATATCAAAAATTCTCCATGTACCTGATTGACCAACGGTTATCTCATCTCTATACTTCGCCGCCATTGAGCCCTGATGGCGGAATTGGTAGACGCGGCGGATTCAAAATCCGTTTTCGAAAGGAGTGGGAGTTCGAGTCTCCCTCGGGGCACCATATAGCAGTATCTGAAAGTCTCTACCAGACTCTCAGACCCAGAGAAACCGGCCACTTGAGCCGGTTTTTTTGTGTCTGGCTATCTACCTCTGTATCCCCTTATCCGTTGTATCCCTGTATCCCTGCTTGTATCCTGAGAAAAATACCGAACTTTGGGATACAAGGATGAAGCGCGCAGACATCAAGCGCCGCCCTCTCGCAGACACGACACTTGCGGGGTTGGAGCCGGAATCAAAGGAATACCGGGAGCTGGACGGAAACGGCCTCTACTTCAGGGTCAAACCTGATGGTGGTAAATCCTGGCAGCTCCGCTACAAGCGTCCGGCGGGCAATTGGGCTTGGATGGGGCTCGGGGGTTACCCGGAAGTAAGTGGTGCGTTGGCTCGGGACAAAGCTGCCGATCTACGCAAAGTAGTGAGCAGCGGCGCCGACCCCCTTGAGCAAAAGCGATCAGCGAAAGCTGCTATCGATGCGGCCAAAACCCGAACTTTTCGAGCTGCTGCTGATGCCTGGCTCAAGGCGAAAGAGGAAAAGGGTCTCGCATCCTCCACCCTCAACAAAATCCGTACCTACCTCGACAAGGACATACTCCCGGCACTG
The DNA here is from genome assembly GCF_058802325.1 of Pseudomonas sp. GW822-FHT02E03. NCBI lineage: Bacteria > Pseudomonadati > Pseudomonadota > Gammaproteobacteria > Pseudomonadales > Pseudomonadaceae > Pseudomonas > Pseudomonas sp. GW822-FHT02E03. The sequence continues at coordinate 13,371 of NZ_JBXAOA010000047.1, forward strand.
GGAGACAAGCCTCTAGACGAAATCACACGCACCGATTGCGCAGTGCTTCAGGCGTCCATCGAAGCCCGGGACGCACACAACGTGGCTGAAAAATGTCGCACCTGGATAAATCAGATCTTCGGGCGAGCCATCGGCTTAGGCCTAACTGAAAACGATCCGGGCAGCCGCCTTCGCGATATTGCGGCCCAAGCCCCTAAGACTCAGCAGCATCCACATTTGCTGGAGCCTGAACTGGGTGAATTTCTCCAGGCACTCAAAAACACACCGGCAAGACTGACTGCTCGCACTGCTGCTTGGCTTTGTGTATGGACGGCATCGCGACCTGGCATGGTCCGTTTGGCTGAATGGAAGGAGTTTGACCTTGAGAAAGCCATTTGGACCACGCCTGCCGCCAAGATGAAGATGCGTCGAGATTTTGTCTGCCCCCTTCCCCACCAAGCAGTTGCAGCGCTGAAAGAGCTGCATTGCTTAACCGGGCGGAGTCGCTGGCTCTGCCCCGGAGTCGGAGCCAAAAATCCAACCATCAGCGAAAACACGATCAATAAGGTCTTCGCCACCATTGGCTATAAAGGCCGCTTAGTTGGACACGGTACTCGGCACACCGCGAGTACGCTGCTTCGAGAACATGGTTGGCCGAAAGAACATGTTGAAGCGCAGCTTGCTCACAAAGAGGAAGGTATTTCGGGGGTATACAACAAAGCTCAGTACCTTGAGCAACGCGTAAAGATGATGCAATGGTATGCAGATCACCTGGATGCGCTAGCTGCAGGAAATGTGGTGCAAAGACAGTTTGGAAAGGCAGTCTGACAGCCATGATCGCCCCCCTGAAAAACGGTGTAACGCGTGTTACAGGTGTAACGATGCAATTTAACTAATTGATATTATTTAATTTTTTAACTGCAACACTTGATCATGATTCAACGTACACGAAGTGTAACTCGGCTATGACGTGTAACAGCCGTAGGCACCTCACCCTCGCAGCCGCCTTGCTCGATGAGTGCCCTCACGCCTGCGGGCCATTAACTGACATAAGTCGCTGGTTGAACACTAAAAACTAGGGCGTGGGATCGCGGGTGAGTGAGTGTCCCTCCGGATGAATAATCCATCACCCTGACAACCATCTCGATCACAGTGAGAAATTGCACAGAAGCAATTACTGTACTGCCGCGTTCACCCTGTATTGCACCTGTATTGACTACACATTCACCGACCTAGAGACAAAGTAGTTTTCTTCGTCTAGATAAATGTATAGATAGATACCCCTGTATCCATACCCAGGGGTTTTCTATGACACACCAGACCTTCAAATCAGCAAATTCTTTCGAAATCCACTCGCCCGAAGCGACCGACATAAACGCTAGGCGAGCCAGTCACCCAGCCGCTGACCCTTCAGCAATTCTGATTCGTATGCCGGAAGTAATGGCCATCGTTGGACTAGCACGCCCAACGATTTACAAACTGATGCAGCAAGCGGATAGCGACTTCCCACTTCCAGTAAAACTAAGCGGTAGTAAAGCTCGCGGAGCGCCTGTCGCATGGGTTCTTGATGAAGTCCAAAGTTGGGTGCGGGCTCGCATTTCGGCAAGAAACAAGGTGGCAGCATGAGAAGACCACCTCCTTCGCTCTCAAAACTCAGGTCATTTCAGGCATTGCACGAAGTTGGATTTTCCAAAACACGCATCCAACGTTTCGAGCGATTGCGTAGAAAACACGAGCAGCATGGACGGACTCTAGGCGTATTGAGCTGGCCGGATGGAGTTTGGTGCCTGTTGATCATGCATGCAGATCAGTTGGGTGTTGTTGTCTTGGGTGAAGCCCAGGCAGCAGATGCTTATCACGATGCTCGCCAGATGATTCGCGATGGCTATTCCCCCGTACTCACCTTGCGCCACGAGCGCCATGCTTGAAATGAAAACGCCCCCGGGAGCGATCCGGAGGCGTTGAGGTAAATCTATATGCCCGCACAATTTATGCTCCATCGAAAAAATGCGCAAGATCTCCACACGGTTGCACTTTTGAAATCCGGACGCTACTCTTTGGCCGTCGCTGCAAATTCAGCGACCGGGTTTGGCGACCCGAGTTACTTGGCGCACAGGCGCCCCGACCGACAGCAGGCGCTTTTTTTGTGCTCGCCGTTTCGTGTTATGGCAGCTGTGCGTGGGATACCTTCGGGTATGCCGGGTTCCAAGTTCCCGGTTCGCCAACCTGCGCACAGCTGCCACCCTAAATCGTTTGGCGACGATCAGTGGCAGCTCCAGATCAAACTTGGAGCTCTACCTATGCACACCCTTAATCCGTCCAAAAATCGCGCCGCTGCCCATCGCGCAATGGCTCTCGCCGCTTTGCACGCCAACTCCAGTCTCGCAACCCGTCTCGCTCGTTACAACGCTCATATGGCCAAGGCACGCGCGCTCGAAGGCGAAGGCGGTGCCCAATGAACTGCTCACACGGCTTCACCCTTCCCGAAGATCTACTGTGCGTTAGCAAAGATGCCGAGGCCGGCGTACCGATCGACGCTATCACTTGTGCGATTGACCGCGCTGACTCCGTGTTAACCCTTCTCGAAGACCATTTTGACAGCGACAAACCGCGCCTTGCTGACCACATCATTTCCTCGGTGATTTGGGATGTACGCGGCACTCTGGGCCTAATCAAAACCTTGGCCATGCACGGTGATGCCTCTTCCGCTCCTCTGGTTCAAACCGGGGGTGCGCAATGAATCTGCAATCGAACACGACCACCCTCGGCAATACTGCTTTCGCTCAATGCGGCCACCCTAGTCAAATGCTGTTCCGTCTCAGTGCCAATGTGCCCCTGACCGACGCACTTGAACACGCCTCAAACCTGCTGAGCTACGCGACTCGCATGTCGCTCTTGGCCACCCACGGCGACGGTGCAGAAGACTGCGCGATGGCCGCTCACTACCTCAGTGAAATGGGCAAGGCGGTGATTGATGATGTGACCACAGCCCTCCTGCGAGTGGAGGCTGGCCATGACCAATAAGGCGAAACGCCCCAGCTTCGCCGACGTGAAAGCGGCCTCTCTGAAAGAGATCAACCGGGTGCTTTCCCACTGGCTACCCAAGGGCAAACGGGTCGATGGCGGCAAGGAATACACCGCCGCCAATCCAACCCGCGCCGACAAGCGCGCTGGCTCCCTCAAGATCAACTTAAGCAAAGGCACCTGGGCGGATTTTGCCACCGGCGACAAAGGCGGCGACCTGATCGATCTGGTGCGCTATCTGGAGGGCGGCACCGACGTCGAAGCCTGCAACAAGCTGGCGAATCTGCTGCACGTTACCGCAGAGACGGTTCAATCGAAGCCGAGCCCCAGCAAAAGCAAAACACCGGAATGGCTCGCCATACAGCCGATCCCGGCCGAAGCCATGAACAAATGTCCGGCAAAACACCGGCAACACGGCACACCTTCCAAAGTCTGGATTTATCGTGACGCTCAAGGCCAGCCAGTCATGGCGCTCTACCGCTTCGATTTGAGGCCGGTTGAAGACGGTAAACCGCGCAAGGTCTTTGCACCGTTGACCTGGTGCCAGCGAGCCGACGGTCAAACGCAGCAATGGCGTTGGCAAGGGCTGGCTGAGCCGCGTCCTCTGTTGCGCCTGGATGAACTGGCGCAACGAGCAGAGGCTCCGGTCATTCTGTGCGAAGGCGAAAAGGCCGCCGACGCCGCGGCTGAGCTGCTACCCAACTACGTGGCCACATGCTGGCCGAACGGTTCGAACTCGTGGCACAAGGCCGACCTCACGTCGCTCAAAGGTCGGAGCGTAGTGCTGTGGCCAGACAACGACGCCAGTGGCAAAAGCTGCATGGATACCGTCGCCGAACACCTGTACCAGATCGGCACCGCGTCGGTGCGCGTGATCGCTCTGGACGTCTTCAAACGCAAGCCCACGCTCAAGAATGATCAACCGACCTTCGCCGAGGGTGGTCAATGGGATGACGGTGACGACGCGGCCGATGCTCAGGCCAAAGGCTGGACGGCGGCGCACTTCGCCGAGCTGGAACGCAGCAGTGAATTGTTCGATGTTGAGCCGGAGAAAGCTCCGGCCGAACCACCTGAAGTCAAACCCAAGCCAACGACCAAGCGTGCCGCGAAACCCAAAAACGATCTGCTGCCCGGCGGCTTCCGCCTCACACCAGAAGGCGTGTTTTATTCCGGTGACGATGGCGAGGCACGCCCGGTGTGCTCGCCTCTGGAGATCCTGGCGCGCACTCGTGATGCGCAAGGACATAACTGGGGTTTGCTGGTCGAGTTCGATGATCCCGACGGTGCGAAAAAGCGCTGGAACATTCCGGCGCGGACCATGACCGGCGATTTCGGCAAGGACGTGCTCGGCCCGCTGGTGGACATGGGCCTGCGCCTGGCCGGCAGTCGCTCCGGTCGCAATGCCCGCAACGATCTACAGAGTTATCTCGGCGGCTTCGACAGCGCGCAACGCGCTCGATTGGTCACCCGTTTGGGTTGGCACGACAGCGCCTTTCTGTTGCCCGAACAACAGGTCGGCTCGCACGCCGAACACCTTCACTTCTATGAGGCCGGCGCGCAGCTTCCACCAATCAGCGAAGCCGGCACACTGGAGCAGTGGCAAGAGCAAATTGGCGCCTTGTGCATTGGTAATCACCGCTTGGCGTTTGTGGCCAGCGTCGCGTTTGCCGGTCCGCTGCTGCACATGCTTGGCCATGAGTCGGGCGGCTTTCACCTCTACGGCGACAGCTCCGGCGGCAAGACCACCCACCTGCAAGTGGCCGCCTCAATCTACGGCGGGCCGCGTCTGGTGCGTTCCTGGCGCTCGACGGATAACGCCCTAGAATCCATCGCCGCCGCGCATTCGGACGGGCTCCTGGTGCTGGATGAAATCGGCATGTGCGACCCGCGCATCATTGGTGAAACGGTGTACATGCTTGGCAACGGCACCGGGAAGGCTCGCGCCAATGATCGAGGACAAGCAGGCCGACAGGTGCAGGAGTGGCGCTTGCTATTTCTCTCGACCGGCGAGAAGACGTTGGCGCAGCACATGGCCGAAGCCAACAAGGAGCTGAAAGCCGGCATGGAAGTGCGGATGCTCGCCGTGCCAGCGGATGCCAGCAAAGGCCTGGGCATGTTCGATGTGCTGAACGGTTTTGATGACGCGGCCGCCCTGTCAGATGCGCTCAAGGCACGGGTGGCCAAGTACTACGGCACACCATTGTCCGCCTTCCTGTCGGCCCTCTGTGAGCCCGGCAAGCAGCATGGCTGGGCGGCGATCCTGCGCCACACCCTGGAGGGCTTTATCGCTAAAGCACTCCCAGCATCGGCCAGCGGTCAGGCGCATCGAGCGGCTGCCCGCTTTGGGTTGGCTGCCGCAGCCGGCGAGCTGGCCACCGCGATGGGGATTACCGGCTGGCCTGATGGCACGGCCACCACCGCAGCCCGGGTGTGCCTCAGTGCCTGGATGAATGAGCGCGGCGGCGCCGGTAACTTCGAAGGGGACGCAATTTTGGCGCGGTTGCGCCAGATGATCGAGCGCTTCGGTGAAAGTCGTTTTACCCGTTGGGAGTCAGCCGCCGCGAAGATCGACGAGCACGGTCCGCGCACCATTGACCGACTGGGTTTTCGCAAGTCGCTGGAACACGGAATGGGCGACACGCTGCATACGACGACTACTTACTACGTACTGCCCGAAGCTTGGCGCTCCGAGGTATTCAAGGGCATGAACATCAACGCGGTTAACAAGGAGCTGATACGCCGCGGCGTCCTTGAGCCCGGTCCAGACGGCAAAGCCTCCTGCGCCGTCCGTTTACCCGGACTGGGCACTCAGCGTTGCTATGTGGTGAAGACCGTGCCGGGAACGGATGAGAGCGAGGCTCAGGCCGCCTGACGGCGGGCCTACAGACTGAGGTAGAGCCGGCTCAAGCGGGCCTCGCCAGCCCCCCCGAACCCCAATTAAATCATCAGGACAAAACTCATGAACCGAATTGAACAACTGAAAGACACACGCGCCAAATTGGCCATTGAAATGGAAGCCATCAAAAAGGAACTGCCACCTCTTGAGGCTGCGCTTGAAAGCGAAGAAGTCATTAACCACGGCCGTGAGAGCGACGTCAGGCATGAGATCAGCAGTCGAAAATTAAAGATCGATTCGCTCGATCATCAGATTTTCCGGCTGGATCAGAAGTTGGACCGCCTGGAGAAGCTGGCCAACCGAGAAAGCTTGATGGAAGGCTACATTACCGACATGGCGAACTGGATGGCGGATGAGCTGGAGCTTAACGATAAACGGCAAAGCCTGAGCACTCGCCTGGAGGAAATTCGTCAGCAAGCACAGGAAGATATTACCAGCGCACGGCAGGCTGAGACTCAGGCGGCTACCGCTTACGCACAGGCCGTGGCGTGGGGCGACGTCGAGGGCGAAAAAGCAGCTAGCACCGATGCTCAGAAAGCCGCGAAAAACCTCACTACCGCCACCGAACAACATCGCCGCCAGCTCCTTATCATCACCGCCTTGGAGCAAGAGCTGGCCATTGTAGACCGACACATCAGCGAGGCTCAGGTAGAACACCAAAAAATTAAGGACACAGCCTTGTGGCTGGCCCACAACGCCCTGGAGGAAGCGTGGAATGAAGCAGCACAAGCGTTGCTAGATGTGGGAGGTAAGCTTTACGCCGCCGCCCGGCTGATAGGCCGCGACCCGGTGTCCTTAATGAAGCTCGACATCCCCGAGCAGGGTGAAAACTTTGGCAGTTGGAGGTGGGGCGATCTGGCAGACCGTAGCATCCAGCATCGCACGCGAGACCTGCTCTCGATGTAACTCCTGACGCACCTGAAACAGCCCGCTTTCGCGGGCTGTTTGAATCACTCCAAGGATCGAAGCCATGAAAGCAGCGACACAAAACAGCTCATCCATATCCGAAACGCTTAGAGCGAGAAAAGCTCACCTGACCGCCCTGCTCAAGATCGTGGATAGCAAAGTCGGTAAAAGCACAGCGATGCAGAAGCTCACCATCACTGCGATCAAGGCAGAAATGGGGCTAATTGATCATAAGCTGAAAAAGCAGTGATCAGGAAAAGCGGAAGCTCGCGAAAGCTTCCGTTGAATTCATATTCGGAAGGCAGTTTCCGGCCAAAAGCAGAAGTTCAGGGTCTTCAGTTAACGGCCATTAGCAGCTACTGGAGTCATACTGTGAGCCAGACAGAATACGGAGTGCAGTATTCTTAATCATTCCTTTGCAGCACTTGATCTAACAGTTTCAGCTTTTCATTGTTCGGAAAATCATCAAGAAGAACGCGGACCAGCGCCTGAAGTCCTCCTGGCAAGCTGCCGGAGGCTGCTTGGTTTGACGCGCGAAGCCAGCGATCTGCCGAAGTCACCGATATGTGTAGAGATGCCGCTCGCCCTCCTGCGCGGATCCATAAGTCTTCCAGTCGGTCATGGGCAATTTCGCTTCCGACCTCCGCGACGCCAAGAACCAGCTCGTTACTGTCGATCCGTAATGAAGCAGCGCCATAAGGTCTTGGGATTAAAAAACGATCGAAAAAACTTAAAAGGTCATAACAAACATGAAGTGCAGGCAATACTTCCCTTTTGTGGTGTCGGTACAAGGAAGCGATTTCCTTGGCAACACTACGCCAATGCCTCTCCGCCACAATGTTTCCCAGCGACTGTGCCCCACCTGACCAGTCCCGAGTATCGCGAACCAAATTTATCGCCCGGGCCTCCGTTATGGAACTATCCCAAATCAAGAGGCAAGCAACCTGAGTTGCAGTGAGGTGACAATGCGGTACCTGCAAAATTACCTGTTCAAGCAGAAAAGGCTCTGGAATCGCCAAGCCTTCTACAACGTGGGAGCGCTGCAGTAATTGTCGCGCCACGGCACCGGCCAATGCACGAGAATCAGCAGGATCTAGACGCCCCCAAAGGTTCGCTCGATCCTCAAGGTCAATTGCAGCCAGCGCAAAATCCTCTGCCAATCGCGAGATAAGCCCCGAACGGTAATTCCCGGCTCTAACCACAGCAAGATAACTTTGGCCCTGTAAGTATCGATCCACTCCGACAGGCCAAGGAGCTCCACCAAAGTCAACATGGAGCTCCCATAATGCGCGCCAAGCTGATATTCCGAGATCCATGGTCTCCAATAAACAGGGATCCTTTGCCGTTCGAGTTGCCACTAACGAGGAAAGTGTTGGGCTAGCAATCCAAACGGTTGCATCGATCAAATCATTACCTCTAACCCGATCGACCATAATCGATAATCCGAGTGAAGGATCTGGTCGAAATGCCAATTGAGCCTGCAGGGCTTCGACTAGAGTGGCCCCCTGTAGTGCTGCAATCGCATGCAGACCAGACCACCCCAATGTACTTGCGTTTTGTCGCAGATTCAAAAATTGAGTGGCGGACAATGTGGCGGTAGGCATGATGCTAATTAAATGCTGTTCGGTCGCCTCCGTGATACAGCCTAGCGTTGCAATAAAACGTGCATGCAGCTTTTCGGATAGCCATCCGAGCAGAAATGTATTCCACCTTTTACTGCTGGAACGCAGCCCCTCGGCAATGGCGGAACTCGCAGCAGAAAGCCACCATCCTTGAGCTGCTCCTGCATCAAGGCGCATTAAAAATGTATCCGCATCGGTGAGTGAGGTATTTGGCAGAACACTCGCGACCCATGAAGCTACTATTTCATCTAGCCTGGCTCCATCCAGCAGTTGATCGCGCGAGATATTCGCCAAAGATACAATGACGTTTGGTAATGCAAGAGGAGCAGTAGCAGCTAGTACTGAAATAGCCTCCTGCTTAAAAGCTTTTAGCTCTTCACGATCAGAACTCACGTTCAGAAGAGCCCTTAGAAGATATATCGCGGTAATGGCGTCCGGCACCATTCGCAATGCTTCCAAATGGTCGGCTACGCGTGCAATTCGTCGCAAGGTGCCAAGCGTAGAACCAAGGCTCATACCAGAATTTAGCAGTTCCTTCAGAACGGGATCCGGTTGGCCCATCAGCCAGCGCGCTGCCCGCGAGGCAACACCCGTCTCGGGACCCGACGGAATGATGACTTGACTGTTAGCCCACTCAAGCAAGCGGCCTGAATCGACGCCGAATAACCAAGGTGGAGCAACTGACTCTCCTCCTTGTGAAGGGCTTATCGCAACTCGAGCAGAGAATGCCTGACGTGCCTCCGGCCACAATCGCTCCCAAAGCATCACCAGCAACCCAGGCCAGAGCTGCAAATTACCAAATACGGGAACAGAGGCGTCTGCAAGGAGTGCTTCGGCTACAAGAGCAACAACGAAAGGTGACGGTAAAGTGATGGGTTTGCCACCGTTGAGCATTTCCATTTCTATGCATAGTTCATGCACTTCACCAATTGTGTCTAACGGCCACATCGCTACTTGGCTCAAGACCATTCCAGCACGAGAAGCCAATGGGTCTGGTTCAGTCCACCACAGTGCCCACCATTGGCCTATTGGTCCGCAACCAACAGACGGTCCCCATCCCTCTCCTGAGGATGTATAGCCCGGTGGTTTGTCGGTCAAGTCCAGCAATATCGGCGGCAGCAAGCTCATATCGGCACTGCACACCAATATTCCATGCGTCTGGTTCTTCTCTCCATAGGTTGCCCGAATAGGATAGCTGGTTTCAATAGTAGGCATTAGCAGTCCATTTCTTTCAAAGCCCAAGCCAGTGGAAGGGTGAGATCGCTACTTCGATTTCCGGCAGGATCAACAACCCACCCCAATGTTTCAGGGCCTTCATCAATGAAATGCTCGTCACGGCTATCTTTATCCAGCTCTCTTCCTAATGCTGAAAGTCCCCATACGCTCGCTTTATCTGAGTTCCAGTTGCTTTTTATAAATGAGGAAACGAGGGGGAGTCGCTCAGCAAGAACTTCAGCTGGAGACTTATTGGTGACCTCTAGCTCGTCATAACACGACAACATCACTGCGAGCTTTGGCACCTTGAGTCGATCAACGACTCCATGCCCTGCGACGTGCAAAAATATCTGAAGCATTTCGACCCAACGAGCATTGGCGTCCCATTGCGACACACGCGCAGTGTTTGCAGAATCCTCGGGGGGGCCTTCTCGCAATCGAGTAAGAACATCCGGATAGGTCGTCTCTGTTTTGAGTCGGATTAACACAATCCAGCCCCCCGCGCGACGTAAACGGTCGCGCCACAATTCAGAGATCGCGCGTTGCTGAAAAGCAATGGCCAGTTGCTCTCCACCGTAATCAGGCCATAGAAGATCGAAGGCGTTTCCATCTTCGTCTACGATGGGTAGTGCGATTTCAGCCCATGTTTGCACTTGGGTATGCTCGGCGGCGTGCCCCGATGCGAGACTGTTTAACACGTTGTCGAGAGGCGTTAGGTCCGGTGGGGTACCCCCATCCTGGCGCAACAGAAGGTTCCCTTTAGTTCGCCGAAGACGTCCATACAACTGGCCAGCAAAATGCGTCTTACCGCTGCTCGATAGCCCTAGCAAGACAATTTCAGGCGTATGCATGATGCCCCCTAAATGAAAGAAAAGGATCCTGCGCCTGAATCTTGAGCTCAATTTCACTGGCCGGAGCCGAACGCCAAGCCGCGCTCACTACTACGTCAATTGCCTTCGCAAAGCTCTCTGGCGTTTTTATTGATACTTCGTGCTCAGTTGCGCCCGGAAAGCTGCTCGCCAGTGCCTCACGTATTGAATTTTTAATACCGGGGGGAACATCGTGCTCGCTTTTGGTCCAGAGAAGAGAGACGGGGCGATCCTCGACATGATTTGCCAATCGGTCAAGAAGCTGCAGCAGTTCCTTCCTAGCAAGACCGCGCTCTTGACCGCTCAACCTCTGGCAGTCTGCCACAACGACAAATGCGTTCGAGTGTGTTGAAAGCCAGCGAGCACCTTCCGCCTGTGGTGCGCTTTCATTCACTGCCCAACTTGAAAACCATTCGCCGGGAGCATCAGCAAGCAATACATCCCGAAAATCGCCCCCCTCCCGCCGTAACGCAATGTGCAGCAACCCCGGAACCCGATTGCTTGCACGAGGTGTGTGTGGCGGAAAGGTCGGTGGTCTGGCCGAATCATCGAATCGCATCCAAGATGCAAGCGACTCCCACGCGTGTAATGTACGAGAACCGGAAAACATCGCATCGGCCATCGCGCGCCCCTGCAGCATCAGAAGATAATTTGCCGCGAGCAAGGTGGTCTTTCCACCGTTATGCGCACCTAGAACACCTACCAGAATGTGCTTACTCCGTGGCAAAAGCAGTATCAAATCAGACAGGCCAAGAGCACTTCCTGACCATGGGACACGAGCTTCTAAAGGGGGTGAAGTGCTATCAGAAGTGGAGTTCGACTCTATAGGCGTCGATCTCCACTCATTACATGACTCAGGAATGAGTTCACCAAGAACGCACGTCTCGCCGTCATGCACATTGCAATTGGGATTGGCGCAGCGTTGCGTGGTCACTTGGTCACCTCCGCCAAGCGGATAGCTTGCTCTTGGCGCAGCAGTGCCCGTGCAAGAAGTGGCAAACTGATGGTCGCGTCCTCTGGCACACGAGCGCGATGCAGTAAGTCACTGGCGGAAGCAGAAGGATCCTCCAACGCTAGCCGCACGATGTCTCTCAACGACAAACGCCCCGCCCTCGTCGGTGGATTAAAGCCCTCCATCCTACTGTCCGGAATTACTTGGCGTAGCGAAGCTACCCGCGCAAGCACGTCTTTCAAAGTCAGAACGTTTTCAAATCCTGCATTTGGCAGTCGAGCAACAGCTTCCGAAAGCAGATAAGCCACACTTGATGGGGTCACAGAAGGCATGATCGAAATTAGATCTAGCGGCATCAAGATGGCGGCAGCCAAAGGATCCATTTCGCGGTAACTCATTTTGGCGGAAGCAGAGTACATCGACTCATACCACCACAGCGCATCCAGTCGTACCTGCTCTCGCGTGGAAACTGACTGAGCCAACGAAATGGATGATTGAAGACCTTGTGATTGTGCTTTGAATGCCGTTACTAGTGCCTCGCAAATCCCGTTGAGTTCATCTGCGCATGCTTCCCCGAGCCCATCAAACCGGTCACCCAGCACATCTTTCATAACGTTGGCAAAATCTTCCCCCCAGTGTTGTGGGTTCTGATTTGCCCAATAACGGTTATGCGTCTTCCCGGGAATGTATTGGACATTCTGGAGATTAGTCGGACCAGTTGCCGTACCAATTTCGCCGAAAAGCGCGTTCCGATCGACTTCGGCGAAGGTGACCTCTTTGAAATCCAGCTTAGGTAAATCCGTAGACTTCCGAGCAGTCTTGGTCGATGGTGCAAAAAGCGAAATATCCTGCTGCTCGGTAGCATCCCCAAACAAAGAAATGAGCTTAAAAACCGCCGACTTTTCGCGTCCAAGTTGTGAGAATTGCAGCATGTCGGTAGCAGTGAGCCAAAGAATTGCAGCATTGCGCTCTTGAGCCACTGCGGCACATGCTGTGAGTAGCAAGGCACGATAGATCTGGATCGGTTTATCGGTATGCACTGACTGCAGCGTTTCCCATTCGGCCAGCAACGCCGTTTCAGCCATTTCAATAAGTGGATCGTCTGTTGCAATATCCCCACCCAAGGCCGTCAGTATGGCGGGAATGAGTAACGCTGGACTGCTCCTAAACTCCTTGGCTAATCCGTCAGCAGCTTGAGTCATTTTTTTAAATCGCTCGTCACTGCCTTCGAGCTTGTCAATCAATCCTGCCGCCAAAAGTTCTTGAAGCACATTCGCCATGGGGCTCTCCTTAGCTGTTGATTTTTAGCTGTTAGCCATCGTTAACAATCGAATTGCGAGAGGTATTGGCTGAGGATCTTGTTGTGAGGGAAGTCGTTTTTGACTTCAGACAGCAAGCTTACTGGACTTACCGAGGCGCCTTGTTGAGCGAGAATCCACATGCGCTGCCAAGTGTCGAACGGACGACTCATACCCGGGACTTGACCAGCTTTACCACCAGCTCGCACCCAGACAGCTCGGGCATCATCTTGGCTCGGGTAAGATTCAGACAAAAAATCAATCAAATCACGGGGAAACCCGTTAGAAGCAGAAGGCGAGGTTGATTGAGCCTGAGTCTCGGAGGAGGCATGTATTGACTCGTGGGAAATGTCATGCAGCAAGTCAATCGAATTCCGCATGAGTAACACGAGATACTCCGCTGACGCTCGAGCGGCAAAAATACGATAACGATCGTCTTTGTCCAGGTCGCCAAAATCGGATACACCCTTCGCAACAATAACCGGAACGCGGATAAACTCTCCAGCAACACCCAGTGCACTCGCCTCCATGTCGAGTCCCAGTACTTTGCGCATTGACTGTCCCAAGTTCGTGAAAACCTCGTCATCCTCGATCACGGCTGAGCCCGTTGCAATAGGAGCCACGTGCACTTGAAAAGGAGGGGTCAGGCGCGGCCGACCATTGAATTTTAGGTGCAATTCTCCTGCACGATCACTGCCAGCTGGCGTGATTAAGCCCTTGTCATCAATGAGCCCTCGCTTTTGGAGTCGCTCTAAAACCAACGTCCAATCGGGACAAGCGTGCCAAAAATCTGGATGGGCTTGCGGAAGCATACCTTTTAGTCCACAGAGCAGAACCCAATCTTCTTGAGTATCGAGAGTCATCTTCGGGCGGTCGTTAATCCAACTTCCAGGGGCAACACTCGCGACAATCTGCATACGTTGGACCCAATGAGGACCTGGCCCCACCTGAATTGGATCACCCTGAAAGCTTGATACACCATCGACAACGGTTAGTTTACCGGCATCGTAAGAATAGAGGCGATCGGCGATGAGCACGTCCCCGAGAGCAACTTTTCCACGACGTCCGGCACATATACCCGACATTGCAATGCAGCGTGCCGGGACTTCGCGCCAGAGGTGGGCCAACGTCGCAGATGCCTGCTCCTTCCCCATAAATGCGCAAAATGATGCTATTACGTGCACAGGAGACCCGCTATCGGAAAGAAACTGTGCTTCCGCAATTTGCCAACCACTACTGGTTTTTCGCTCCTGCCAACCTTGACCCATCAGTCCCGTATTAACAGATAGAAGGGCACGGTACTCATCTTGCAGGGCGCAGAGAATTAGAACGTCGGCTAGGCCGGACTGAGGCTTTAGAGTCAGCGACATAACTATTTGAATGCTCAATGTTAATTTGTGCGTAATGAGGCGATCTTGTCGTTTCAGTAGACATTTTCAGCCGGCGAGCCCGTATATTACGCCACTGTGCTGGCATTTCGATACGAGTGACTCGGCGTGTTCACCATGAATTACCTCGACACGTCGAATGATCTCTATTGGCCCGATTGCGGCCTACGGTTTACCCACATTTGCAAACGCTGGTGTAACACCTATTTGGCTTGTAACACCCAACGCACGTTAAAGACGAACGGTGTGTAACATCAATAATATCCAATAAATTCAGTTAGTTATCATAGCCAGCAACACCTGCAACACCTGTAACACGTCTTTTCGAACCCCCATACCCCATCAGTGATAACGCCGCCAGCGAAAGCAATACTGGCTTGGTATCGACTTATGCAGAATTCGAACGCTGGGTCGCTGAATACAGGGCGTTGGGGAGGTGCCGTCTGCCGACAACGAACAGGGGACCGGGGCACAGATATGGCCTGGGCCCCTGGGGATATTCGGTGAATACGGGGTCGGAAACCCGCGTGATCGTGTTAGCGGAAAAATGCCCAGCTTAGTGAACAGGTGAACCGGGTGAACTGCTGTTCACCAGTGCATTTGCACTATGGCTTGGGATGTCGCCGGGGACCCTGGGCATTTCGGATAGACACGGGGCAAAGAACCCGCGCGTTCGTGTTAGCGGCTGGATTTTTGAAGTTGGTTGACAGGTTGACGGAGTTGACTCGGTTGAGGAACGTCATGCGTGCGTTATCAGCAACACAAAGGGGCATCTTTACCAACACGGTAACAATGCCCCTTTTTCTTCAAGATCCTTTCAATTTCAACGTTGAAATTTCAGTAAGCTGGGGAATCTGTCGCTACCACGATGTCGCGGGTTTCCGACCCCGTGCCGGAAGGGATTCCTCAGGGCCCCCGGCAGTCTTCAGATATCTAGAACGAGATTGTGGCCCACTCAATCCGACGAACAGAACAGCAGAACCTTGATTGCATGGGCACGTGAATTAATGAGTTTGCGGGATCTCTGGCAACACCCGACGCAGAGCACTAACAAGTCCAGGAGCCCTATCGTTGAGAAGCATCCGAGTAAGCCATGCTTCAAATGGGCCACGGCTAGTATTCTTTAATCGGCTTGCTGCTTTAGCCAGCATCCCCTTGTTGTCCACCAATGACAGGAGTTTAGATAGGTCGCGATCTGCGATTGCCGCAGTAACGTTGTCTCGACGTTCTTGAGCGATGGCTTGAATGTCGAGACTTTGTGTCTGTTGTTGATAAGCCACGCTGATGGCTTCGACGGTCGTCTCCTGACTCAGATCAGTCCTCTTGAGCGAGCGGTCAATACGTCGTAAGCAGTACATCCGTATGACTTGCTCGATCGCGGCAGGCTGGCCTGCCAAGGATAGGAGATCGTTTTGCAGCAACGAAAGCCGCTCTTCAATTTCTTCACTTGGCAAATGTTCCGAAACAGCTATCTCCCGGCTGATATCAGGAAGTAAGAATAGGTTTTCGATCTCTGAGACCGGCAATACCACTACCCCCATACGACCAAGATGGGCAATTTCCGTAGCCTCATACCCATCGGCATCGACTACCCCTGCACAGTGAATTCGCGTAAAGGCGGTGTTGGATCTCAACGTCGCTACTGCATGGATGACATCTTGGCAGGAGCCTCGAGGCATCACGGTCCATTGTGGATAGGCGCATCGGTAAACCGCTTTATCGAGACTATTGGTATCGCCTTCAACGAAAAGTATTGGCCGGCGGCTGCCAAGCAGTAGCGTTGTCACTTCTTCCGAAAAACCCGTGTCTGCGGGCACAGCATCGACGATCCACGTAGGGCCTGCTGCTTGATAATCGCGAATTACAAATTTTTGGCCCACCCTCGAAGCTGCGAACTCTAGATCGTGCGTAATAAATAACAATGCGCAATCCGGTCGGACGTTTTCTAGCTGATCCCACAACTTGCTCATAATTGATCGATGAATGTGTAGCTCAGGCTCGTCGATTACCAGTACAGAGTTCTCAGTCGCTACCAAAATTTGCCCAATCAGGTAAAAAATTGCTCGCTCACCATCACTCATATCCGCTGCGCTATATAGAACCTCATTGCCTGGGACGCGAACCTGAATATCGTCTCCGCTGAATACAAGTTCACGATGTGGTAACAAATGCTCCCAGATTATTTTCAGCTGTTCGAACTTTGTAGCTGTAGCCTCTTCACTGCTTCCCGCACGTGAACGCTGATGGGTCGCGAGGGCTGTGCGCGACTGCTCGGCAAATAATACCTGGAGGAGGAAGTCAAAATCGTTCAATAGCATGCTGGCCCCCTTCGCGCCCCAGCGGTGCCCTACTCGGTGGTGGAGACCAACCGCATCATCGGCATGACCGAATCGCAGGCCTTTTAACGCCTTGCTTTCTTTTATCTTCGCTACGTCAGGTTTCAGCTCCAGCGCCCGATGCGCTGAAATCCTGTGTATCTCTTCACCACCGGCGTTCTCAAGGTAAACGGCGAGCCTACTCTTGCCGCCACCATTGGCTCCCACCAAGATTGCAGATGTCCCATTCTCGAGCGTAAGAGAAACAGGACCGTTAGTCGTTGGAATTGACAGAGTGAAAGACATGTTAACTGAGCATCCTAGCTGGCCTGAAAAGCATTAAGTGTATCTGACAGAGGGCTCTTGCTATCTACACATTCAGTGGCGAATCTACATTCAGCTGCCACTAAACATCTCTTGTTCGAACGTCGTCAGGTGGTTAGGAACGTATCAGCCCACAAAACCATGTATCCCTATCTGTATCCCTTCGTTTAAAATGTCTCTGCAGACCGCAGCCCATATGGAACACTCCAGTCTCCCTCGGGCACCAAAATTAAGAAAGGTCTTGCTTTGCAAGGCCTTTTTTTTCGCCTGTAGGAAAGTGACCTCGCCCCGCCGCCCCGTAGGAGCTGCCGAAGGCTGCGATCTTTTGATCTTGCTTTTCAACGCCACAACCCGAAACCGCTCGGCTAACGAATCAAGGATTCACACAATGGAATTGCCACTGGAAACCGTTGCCCTTTTCGCCTTCAAGCTGGCTTATGAGACGGAAGGTGAAAGTCCGATTTTGCGGGATGATCCGATCATGAGCGATTACGAGCGGGAGGTGTTTGGGTTGTTGGTGCGTCGGGGTGATGTCGAGGGTATCCAGTTTAGAGTGGCGCATTGTGTGGATTTGGCGCTGGAGGCCATAGGCGGAGTTAATACAGTTCTCGGTCGCGAGCTGCATCGATTGGCGGCAGATTTCAGCGCTGCCCAGACGATCCCACAGCTGGATGTCCCGCTCATCGCTCTTATGGACTACTTGAAAGACATTCAATGAATAAAGAGGCCTGCCTAAAATGGGGACGCCCGATAGGAGCTCCCACGCGAGGAGCCACGTCTTGTTGAAATCAATCTTCTATCTTTCCCTGTTTTTCAAATGAACATCATGAGCGCGACTTCATACCGCATTTCCCCCTACACCGCTGCTGCTCCTACTTCGCCGGACCTGTCGTCCGCACCGCAATCTCAATCGCCCGAACACTGATCGCCGCAAATATTGCCGTCATCAGCACCCCGTTGAATCCCAGCAAAATCGCCAATATCCGCGAGACGGCCAGTTTGGGGACGAGTTCTCCATAACCGATGGTCAGGCCGGTCACGAACGCGAAGTAGATACCGTCAAATGGATCCCATCCTTCCAGAAAGCTGATGATCAGGCCGAACAACACAATCAAAAACAGCAGGATGGAAAAAATTGGCCAGACAACGTGAAAGTAGAACCTGACTGCTTTGTAGAACTCGCGACGGACGTGCGATGCATGAGTGGTGTTCATGTCATGGACCTCTTGGGACTAGCCTGACCGGCAATTGAATGCACAGCGTTTCAATACCCTTTCAGCTTGGCACAAGCGGGCACGATGCCTCGCTCATCACTCAAGGTTTATCCGAAAGATATTCAGTGAGTGAACGCCTCGGGCTGCGTTCTTCTAGACTTAACAGGGAGTCGTAGACAGAATCGAACACGTCGCTTTGGTGCAGATGAATCAAAGGCAGCATGGCAAGCTGCCTGTTATGCCCTGAAGAGGTGCGGCAAAGACCGCACCGGGCCCAACAAGATGCCCGCTCAGGGTGCCTGGCCAACGGCCTGAAAATGCCACGATACCGTGACGTGGTGTGACTGCCGCAGCCGACACTTTCGGACAACTGACAACCGCCTGGTTTGTCCGTGATCGTGAGGAATGCTGTATGCCTGATGAGATGTTGCACCTGCCTATGGTCAACAGCCTGCTGGAGCGCCACAAACGCTCCCCCGGCGCACTGTTGCCCATCCTTCATGAGATTCAGGAGGGCATCGGTTACATCCCCGATGCCGCCATCCCCGAGATTGCCCACGCCCTCAACCTGAGTCAGGCCGAGGTTCGCGGGGTGATCAGCTTCTACCATGACTTCCGCACCGCGCCGCCGGCCCGGCATATTCTGCGTCTGTGCCGGGCCGAGTCCTGCCAGAGTCGCGGCGCCGAGCAGCTCGCGGCGCAGTTGCGCGAACGTCTGCAACTGGACGACCACGGCAGCAGCGCCGACGGCAACATCAGTCTGCGCCCGGTGTATTGCCTCGGCGCCTGCGCCTGCTCGCCAGCTCTGGAGCTGGATGGTCAGCTGCATGCGCGGCTCAACCCCGAGCGTCTGGATGCGCTGCTCGATGCTTGCCGGGAGGACGCATGATGCCGCGCCTCTATTTGCCCTGTGACTCCCTGGCCCGCGCCGTGGGCGCCGATGAGGTGTCCGTAGCCCTTGCCACTCAGGCCCGGGAACGCAATCTGCCGCTGGACCTGCAACGCACCAGTTCTCGCGGCCTGTACTGGCTGGAACCGCTGCTGGAAGTGGACAGCCCGCAAGGCCGTATCGGCTTCGGCCCGCTGACGGCTGCCGATGTGCCGTCCGTGCTCGATGCGCTGCAAGGCGAACCGTCCGCCCATCCCTTGGCATTGGGCCTGGTGGAAGAGTTGCCGTATCTGAAGACGCAACAACGCCTGCTGTTTGCCCGCGCCGGCATTACCCAGCCGCTGTCGCTGGAGGATTACCGGGCTCATGGCGGATTTGAGGGCTTGACCCAGGCCATCGCCCTGGGCGGCGAGCAGACCGCGACCGCCGTGTTCGATTCGGGGTTGCGTGGCCGTGGCGGCGCAGCCTTTCCGGCCGGGATCAAATGGCGCACGGTGCGCGGCACCCAGGCTGCGCAGAAATACATTGTGTGCAACGCCGACGAAGGCGACTCCGGCACCTTCGCCGACCGCATGTTGATGGAAGGCGACCCTTTCCTGCTGATCGAAGGCATGGCCATTGCCGGCATCACCGTCGGCGCCACTTACGGCTACATCTACGTGCGCTCGGAATATCCGGATGCCGTGGCCACATTGCGTGCCGCGCTGAACATCGCCCGATCTGCCGGTTACCTGGGCGCCAATGTCGGCGGCAGCGGCCAGGCCTTCGATATGGAAGTGCGCGTCGGTGCCGGCGCTTATATCTGCGGTGAAGAAACCGCACTGCTGGACTCTCTCGAAGGCAAGCGCGGGATTGTTCGCGCCAAGCCACCGATCCCCGCCTTGCAAGGTCTGTTCGGCCTGCCGACCCTGGTGCACAACGTGCTGACCCTGGCCTCGGTGCCGCTGATTCTGGCCAAAGGCGCGCAGTTCTATCGCGATTACGGCATGGGCCGCTCTCTGGGCACGATGCCCTTCCAGCTGGCGGGCAATATTCGTCACGGCGGCCTGGTGGAACGGGCCTTTGGCCTGACCCTGCGGGAACTGGTGGAAGACTACGGCGGCGGTACCGCCAGTGGCCGGCCGCTGAAAGCCGCCCAGGTGGGTGGCCCGCTCGGCGCCTGGGTGCCGCCCGCGCAATTCGATACTCCGCTGGATTACGAAGCCTTCGCCGCCATCGGCGCCATGCTCGGACACGGCGGTGTGGTGGTGGCTGACGACACCTTGGACATGGCCCACATGGCACGCTTCGCCATGCAGTTCTGCGCCGAGGAATCCTGTGGCAAATGCACCCCCTGCCGCATCGGCTCGACCCGGGGCGTGGAGGTAATCGACCGCCTGCTGGCCGCGCCCGATCAGAACAGTCGTGATGAGCAGGTGATCATCCTCAAGGACCTGTGCGACACCCTGCAATACGGTTCGCTGTGCGCGTTGGGCGGCATGACCTCCTATCCGGTGGCCAGCGCCCTCAAGTACTTCCCCGCCGACTTCGGTCTGCAGTCCTCGGAGGCCGACCAATGATCACTCTCTTCGACCCGAAAACCGATATCGACCTGGGTACCCCTGCCCGCGACAGCCAGGTGCAAGTCACCCTCAACATCGATGGCCGCAGCATCAGCGTGCCCGAAGGCACCTCGGTGATGCGCGCCGCCGCGCTGCTGGGCACCACCATTCCCAAACTGTGCGCCACCGACAGCCTGGAAGCCTTCGGCTCCTGCCGCATGTGCCTGGTGGAGATCGACGGCATGCGCGGTTATCCTGCGTCCTGCACCACGCCGGTCAGCGAAGGCATGAGCGTGCACACCCAGACACCGAAGCTTGCCACCCTGCGACGCAACGTCATGGAGCTGTACATCTCCGACCACCCACTGGACTGCCTGACCTGCTCGGCCAACGGTAACTGCGAGCTGCAAACCGTCGCCGGTCAGGTCGGCCTGCGGGAAGTGCGTTACGGCTATGAAGGCGACAACCATCTGGCGGATGTGAAGGACACCTCCAACCCCTACTTCGACTACGACCCGAGCAAGTGCATCGTCTGCAACCGTTGCGTGCGCGCCTGCGAAGAAACCCAGGGCACCTTTGCCCTGACCATTACCGGGCGCGGTTTCGAATCCCGGGTCGCGGCCGCCGGGGGCGAGAACTTCCTGGAGTCGGAATGCGTGTCCTGCGGTGCTTGTGTGCAAGCCTGCCCGACCGCGACGCTGATGGAAAAAAGCGTGGTCGAACTGGGTCAGCCCGAACGCAGCGTGATCACCACTTGTGCCTATTGCGGTGTGGGATGCTCCTTCCGCGCCGAGATGAAAGGCGACCAGTTGGTGCGTATGGTTCCAGACAAGAATGGCCAGGCTAACCACGGGCACTCCTGCGTCAAAGGGCGCTTTGCGTGGGGCTACGCCACGCACCCGGATCGCATCACCAAGCCGATGATCCGCAAGCACATCAATGACCCTTGGCAGGAAGTCAGCTGGGATGAAGCGGTGACCTACGCCGCCAGCGAATTCCGTCGGCTTCAGCAAAAATACGGCCGCGACTCCATTGGTGGCATCACCTCCAGCCGCTGCACCAATGAAGAAACCTACTTGGTGCAAAAACTGATACGCGCCGCCTTCGGCAACAACAACGTCGACACCTGTGCGCGGGTCTGCCACTCGCCGACCGGCTATGGCCTGAAACAAACCCTGGGCGAGTCCGCCGGCACCCAGAGTTTCGACTCGGTGATGCAGGCCGACGTGATTCTGGTGATGGGCGCCAACCCCAGCGACGCCCACCCGGTGTTCGCCTCCCAGCTCAAACGCCGCCTGCGTGAAGGCGCGCGACTGATCGTCATCGACCCACGACGCATTGATCTGGTGGACTCGGTGCATGCCCGCGCCGAACTGCACCTGGCCCTGCGCCCGGGCACCAACGTCGCCATGCTCAATGCCCTGGCCCACGTCATCGTCACCGAAGGCCTGCTCAACCAAACCTTTATCGACGCCCGTTGCGAGGGCAGCGATTTCGCCCGCTGGAGCGAGTTCGTCAGCCGCCCGGAAAACTCGCCGGAAACCCTTGGCGCCATCTGCGGCGTAGACCCTGCCGACATCCGCGCCGCCGCCCGTCTGTATGCCACCGGCGGCAACGCGGCGATCTACTACGGCCTGGGCGTCACCGAGCACAGCCAGGGCAGCACCGCCGTCATGGGCATCGCCAACCTGGCCATGGCCACCGGCAATATCGGCCGCGAAGGTGTGGGCGTGAACCCGCTGCGTGGGCAGAACAACGTTCAGGGCTCCTGCGACATGGGCTCCTTCCCCCACGAGTTGCCTGGCTACCGCCACATCTCCAACGAAGTGGTTCGGGCGCAGTTCGAACAGGCCTGGAATGTCACTCTGCAACCCGACCCGGGCCTGCGCATTCCCAACATGTTCGAGGCAGCCTTGGGCGGCAGCTTTAAGGGCCTGTATTGCCAGGGCGAAGACATCGCCCAGAGCGATCCGAATACCCAGCACGTTACCGCGGCGCTGTCGGCCATGGAATGCGTGGTGGTGCAGGACATTTTCCTCAACGAAACCGCCAAGTTCGCCCACGTGTTCCTGCCGGGCAGCTCGTTCCTGGAAAAAGACGGCACCTTCACTAACGCCGAACGGCGCATCTCCCGGGTGCGCAAAGTCATGGAGCCTCTAGGCGGCAAGGCCGACTGGGAAGGCACGGTGGCCTTGGCCAACGCGCTGGGCTACCCGATGAACTACCAGCATCCATCAGAAATCATGGATGAAATCGCCAGCCTGACGCCGACCTTCACCAACGTCAGCTACACCGAACTGGATCGCCACGGCAGCCTGCAATGGCCGTGCAACGCCGCGGCACCGGACGGCACGCCGACCATGCACATCGAGGAATTCGTGCGCGGCAAGGGGCGCTTCATGCTCACCGGCTACGTGCCCACCGAGGAAAAGGTCAACAGTCGCTATCCGCTTCTGCTGACCACCGGGCGCATCCTCAGCCAGTACAACGTCGGCGCCCAGACCCGGCGTACCGACAACGTCGCCTGGCACCACGAAGACCGCCTGGAAATCCACCCGACCGACGCCGAGAGCCGTGGCATCAACGAAGGTGACTGGGTCGGCATTGGCAGCCGCGCCGGGCAGACCGTACTGCGTGCGCGGATCACCGAACGGGTCGCCCCGGGCGTGGTGTACACCACGTTCCACTTCCCTGAATCGGGGGCCAACGTCATCACCACCGACAACTCCGACTGGGCCACCAACTGTCCGGAGTACAAGGTCACGGCCGTGGAAGTCAGCCGCGTCTACCACCCTTCCGAGTGGCAAAAACGCTACCAGGAGTTCAGCGACGAACAACAACGTCTGCTCGACGAACGCCGTCAGGCGCGTGGCGCTAAAGCGGAGGTACGCCGATGAGTACCGACAACCTGATCAAAATGGTCAACCAGATTGCCCAGTACTTCGCCACCGAACCGGACCAGCAACAGGCGGTGCTCGGCGTACGCAATCACCTGCAGATGTACTGGACGCCCGGCATGCGCAAGGAGCTGCTGGCCTGGCAGACAGCGCATCAGGGGGCAGACTTGCACCCACTGGCGCAGGCGGCGGTCAGTGGGGCGGGCTGGGAGGCTTAGGTTCACACGATCTTAAGCCTGACCGAAAAACCTGTGGGAGCGGGCTTGCTCGCGAATGCGATGTACCAGTCACCACCATCGTTGACTGACACACCGCTTTCGCGAGCAAGCCCGCTCCCACAGGAGTTGTGTGTAACTGGCTCGCTCAGTTCAAAGTAAATGCTGAGAGATCAGCTCTGAACTTGAATGCACCGGCAATACCACCAACGCCTCCAATCCGCCCGTCGACCGATTACGCAGTGTCAGGTTGCCTCCGTGCTCGAGCACAATCGCCCGCGCCGCCGACAACCCCAAACCAACACCCCCCGTGCTTTTGTTGCGCGAGCCTTCCATCCGGAAGAACGGCACAAACACTTGTTCAAGGCAGGCATCTGGTATGCCCGGCCCACGATCCAGTACTTTGATCCGCACCTGGCCAGCGCTCGGGTTCAGCTCAATCCCCGGCTCACTGCCGTACTTGATAGCGTTGTCGAGCAAGTTGGTAATCACCCGTTTAAGCCCCAACGGCCGCCCGAAATACACCCACCGCAGCGGCCCGCTGAACGTAATGTCGACTCCCTGATCCCGATAATCATCAAGCAACGTTTGCAGCAGTTCCGCCAGATCAAACTGGGTCGCCGGTTCAAGCCGCGCATCATCACGAAAGAACTCCAGCGCCGAGTTGATCATTGCCTGCATTTCATCCACGTCACGAAACAGCCGTTGCTGTTGCTCGCTGTCTTCGATGAATTCGCCTCGCAAGCGCATCCGCGTCAGGGGCGCGCGCAGGTCATGGGAGATGGCGGCGAGCATTTGCGTACGGTCGCGGATGAAGTGCTGTAGCTGGGCCTGCATGGCATTGAACGCGAGAATGGCCTGGCGGATTTCGTGGGGACCGAGCGGCTCAATCGGCGGTGCGCGGAAGTCCACGCCGAAGCGGCGGGCGCCTTCGGCGAAACGCTGCAAAGGTGTGGCGAGGCGTCGGGTAGCGATCAGCGCGACCACTGCGGTGGAGATCAGCACCAGCAGGATGACGATCAGGTAGCGTGGCGCTTCGTCGAGCCCCCAACTGCGCGAGGGCGCGGAGAACATCAGCCATGATGAATCCGATAGCTCGATCAACAGCGCGTAATGCGCGTCCTCCGTGTGCTCCGTCCAGTCGGCCGGTTCATAGGCTTCGATGCGCCGGTCAGGGGCTCTGAGCATCGGCTGCAGGATGGTCGAGCCAATGTCAGACTTCGGATCGTCCACTGCAGGCAGATTGAGATCGTGCCGATCAGGGTGCCAGGTGACAGTGAAGCCGTTCTCGTTGGCGGCTTGTGCCAATCGGTTGCGCAATGGCGCCGGGGCGGCCTCGATGACGCGGGTGATGGCAGCGGCTTTTTCCAGCAAACCGATCTCGGTCAGGGGCGGGCGCGCCCATACACCGGCCAGTTGGATAAACAACCCGTTGAGCGCCAGGGAAATGAGCATGGCCAGGATGATCGTCAACGCAATCCAGCGCGCCACCGTATCTTGCGGCCAGTCTCGCGCACGAATCCGCTTGAGCCAGTTCATCGCCGCGTCACGCTGGGAGTAAACAGGTAACCGCCATTGCGCACGGTGCGAATCATTGCCGGCCGTTTGGTGTCGGACTCGAGTTTGCGCCGCAGGCGGCTGACCTGAACGTCGATGCTGCGATCGAACGCCTCATGGCAATGCCCGCGCGCCAGGTCCAGCAACTGCTCACGGGTGAGGATGCGCTGGGGGTGTTCGACGAAGACCAGCAGCAGGTCAAACTCACCGGCCGACAGCGGGATCATCACGTTGTCCGGCGAGCGAAGTTCACGGCGGGTGACGTCCAGATGCCAGTCGGCAAAATCAATCAGTGGCCGTGGCCGCTCTTGCGGAACCGGACGACGCTCGTCCACGCGACGCAGCACAGCACGCACTCGGGCCAGCAGTTCACGGGCGTCGAAGGGTTTGGTCAGATAATCATCGGCACCCAGTTCCAGGCCGACCACCCGGTCACTGAGTTCACCCATGGCCGTCAGCATGATCACCGGTATTGCGTGTCGAATCCGCAGTTGCTGACACAGGATCAGCCCGCTGTCTCCGGGCAACATCACGTCCAGAATGATCAGGTCCGGCGCCTGGCGCTCTATGGCCGCCCACAGCGACGCACCGTCTGTGGCGACCTCGACGCTGTAGCCGTGCTGCATGAAGAATTTTTTCAGTAGATCAAGGACTTCAAGGTCGTCGTCGACAATTAAAAGGCTGTTCACCGAAGGTCACTTAAGGGGCGAATGGAACCGCTATCTAAAACCATTCATGGCCGCGCGTCATATATTTCAACTCTGCAACAAAGCGTCAACAGCGCAATAAACCAGACATCTTGGCGCAAGGATTGGAGCTCAGCATCACGGCGAATTTCTCCTGAGAATTGCGTCCATGTTGCCTTTCAAGTGTGCTCCCTGGTTGACCCGCAACACCTCAATTGCCGTGTTGGCCGCAGGGCTGACGGGTTGCAGCAGCCAGTCGCCGACCACCACCGACGTGGCCTGCGCTGACATCACCTATTCGGTGTACGACCCGGCGGAACCGTTCAATCGTGGCGTCTTCGCGTTTAACCGGGTGGTTGATGATTACGCCCTGGCGCCGGTCGCGCGCGGCTACCGCTACACGCCGGATTTTTTCCAGACCGGTGTGCATAACTTTGTGGCGAACTTCGGCGAGCCGAAGGTCTTTATCAATGACCTGCTGCAAGGCAACCCGATGCGCTCGGTCAATACCCTGGGACGTTTCGCGCTCAACACCACGGTAGGGGTGGTGGGCTTGATCGATGTCTCCGGCATGGCCGGTATCCCGCGCCACGACTCAGACTTCGGCCAGACCTTTGGCGTGTGGGGCATCGGCAATGGTCCTATCATCGAGCTGCCGTTGCTCGGGACCTCCAACAGTCGCGACGCCGCCGGCCGCGTGCTTGGTTTTGTGGTCGATCCGTTCGGCAGCAATAGCGATACCGTGGAGACGCTGTCCACTATCAGCACTGTCGGCGGCATCGTCGATGGCCGGGCAGAAGCCTTACCGCTGACCGACAGCCTGCAAAAACTGCCGGACTATTACAGCGCATTGCGCAATGTGGTCGCCGAGCATCGTGCCGCTTACGTGGCCGATGGCAAACAAGGCTCGCCAGAGAACACCACCTCTCAATGCACAGGAGCACCGGCTGATGGGTTCTGAAAACAATAGCCTGGTTCTGCAGCAACGGGTGACGCGGGACGACTCGGCCAATCTGCACTGTCGCGAAATTACCCTGCGTTTGTCAGCGGACTGTCGCCAACTGGTGCTCAGCCGGTACACCGAACACTACGGGCCGGCACTAGTGCGCTGGATAGAACGTAGCCATACCGTGTCGGTTGCCGAAATGATTCGCTGGCTTGTGGCCAATGGTGAGGCACAGATCATGAGAACGGACAGCCAGTCGCTGCCTTGATTTCAGAATGGTGATGCGGAGGATGGAGGCCTTCCGGTCGTCATCCCGCCGCTTATGTCAGGCCAAGTGCAACGCAAACCTCTTCACCATAATTGGTGGTTCCACAGTAACCGTCCCGCATCCCACCTTGCATGGAGATATGTACGATTTTTTACTCATCATTCCGATCAGATGAATCCCTTGGTTCCTGCAAGCATGACGATTTCTTTGCCGCTACTGCGATGGGTCCATGCTAAATTCAGCTCAGTTATTAATGGATCTTTCAGTTATGGAGAACGCATCATGCTCGCAGTCGGCGTCTCACTACTTGCAGTAGGCTTAGGCACCGGAAATCCTGGCTTTTGGATACCAGGCTGTGTCTTCATGGCTATAGGGTGTTCTCAAAGAGTTAATCGTCGAGACTGACCGTATGCGGTCAGTGTACGCCTGACTCATCTCGCGGTACCCACTGATGCGGTAGCAGTAGCCCGATTTCGCTGGCCCGCTGTGTCGACAATCGCTTCAGCATATCTTTCAGATAGGCATACGGATCGTGTCCGTTTATGCGCGCAGACTGGATCAAACTCATGATCGCTGCCCCCCCGTTTGCCGCGACGTAGCGACCCTGCGAAGAGCCAGTTCTTGCGTCCAAGAGCCCACGGCCGAATCTGGTTCTCTGCCCAGTTATTGTCAATCGTGACAGCCCCGTCATCGAGGTAGCGCGACAGCGCTGCCCTGTTCGCCGCCGCCCCCCCTTACAATCAACATCGATAAACACTAACGACAGCATCGCAATCAGACAGGAGCGGCCCGATAATGCTGTACGAACTTTCCTGCGGACAAAACAAAACCCCTACCTGCATACGCAGATAGGGGTTTCGGAATTT
>NZ_JBXAOA010000048.1:0-39225 GCF_058802325.1 Pseudomonas sp. GW822-FHT02E03
CCCCCCCCCCCCCCCCCCCCCCCCCCCCCCCCCCCCCCCCCCCCCCCCCCCCCCCCCCCGCTCCCACAGGATTTTCGGTCAACCGAAGAACCAGTAGCAAACCCCGATGGCCCCCAGCACCCCCGCCAATTCCGCCAGCAACGCACACCCCACCGCATGCCGTGCACGCTGAATGCCCACCGCGCCGAAGTACACCGCCAGTACATAAAAGGTTGTTTCGGTACTGCCCTGAATCGTCGCCGCCACCAGCGCCGGG
Organism: Pseudomonas sp. GW822-FHT02E03; assembly: GCF_058802325.1. Classification (NCBI taxonomy): domain Bacteria; kingdom Pseudomonadati; phylum Pseudomonadota; class Gammaproteobacteria; order Pseudomonadales; family Pseudomonadaceae; genus Pseudomonas; species Pseudomonas sp. GW822-FHT02E03. The sequence continues at coordinate 257 of NZ_JBXAOA010000048.1, forward strand.
AAGCTGTCTACCCCGGAGGTCTTCATGGTTTCAATCAGCATCGCCCGTGCGGCGCTGCCGGAGAAGGGTTTGACCATGGCCGTCGGCAGCGCATCGACGAAGCGCGTATCCCAACCGGCCCACTCCACCAGATGACGGATCCCGTCCAGACCGAAATCCAGTGCCCCGGATGCTCGCAGCACGCCCACGGCACAGAGCATCGCCACCAGATACGGCAGCAGGTTCTTGGCCACGTCGAAGCCTTCTTTGGCGCCTTCGATGAACGCCTCGTAGACCTTCACTTTGCGTAATGCGCCGATCACCAGAAACAGCATGATCAGCCCGAACAGCGTCACGTTGCCGAGGATCGATGACAGGCTCGCCAGAGCGGTCGCCGAGAGCGTCGCCAGCAGCGCCATGAACGCACCGAGGGCCAAGGCACCGGGAATGAAGTAGGCGAGCACCACCGGGTCCCACAGCCGCAGACGCTGCATGAACGCCACCGACAACAAGCCCACCAGGGTCGAACAACTGGTGGCCAGCAGGATTGGCAGGAACACCAGGGTCGGATCGGGCGCACCTTGCTGGGCGCGGTACATGAAGATGGTCACCGGCAGCAGGGTCAGGGACGAGGCGTTTAGCACCAGAAAGAGGATCTGCGCGTTGCTGGCGATGGTGTCGCTGGGGTTTAGCTCTTGCAGCGCCTTCATGGCTTTGAGGCCGATCGGCGTGGCGGCGTTGTCCAGCCCCAGGCCGTTGGCGGCGAAGTTCAGCGTGATCAGGCCGATGGCCGGATGCCCGGGCGGCACCTCCGGCATCAGGCGCAGGAACAGCGGGCCCAGCGCCTTGGCCAGCCATTCGACGATGCCGGCCTTCTCGGCAATTCGCAGAAAGCCCAGCCAGAGAGTGAGGGTGCCGAACAACAGGACCATGACCTCGACCGACAATTTGGCCATGGCGAAAATGCTTTCCACCATCGCCGCGAAGATCCCGGCGTTACCGCCGATCAGCCATTGCGCCAGCGCCGAAACGGCAGCCACGATGAAGAAGCCAAGCCACAGGCCATTAAGCATCAGTCAAATCCCCCGGAAGATGCGGCGAATGATAGCGGGGTAGACAGAAACGACAAACCCCGGATTTCTCCGGGGTTTGTTTAGTACCGCTAGCAAAAGACCAATGTGGGAGCGGGCTTGCTCGCGAAAGCGGTGGATCAGTCAACAAAGATGTTGAATGTTCCGGCCTCTTCGCGAGCAAGCCCGCTCCCACAGGTTTTTGCATCAGTTGCTGGAAATTTCACCAACCGGCAACTTTTCCTTGCTGCGCCAGTGCGGCAGGGAGTTCCAGTAGCGCTCGCCCTTGGCGTCGTCGTACATACCTTCCCAACGTGCGATGACCAGCACGGCCAAGGCGTTACCGATCACGTTCAGCGCGGTACGGGCCATGTCCATGATGCGGTCGACACCGGCAATGAACGCCAAGCCTTCCAGCGGAATACCAACGCTGCCCAGAGTCGCCAGCAGCACCACGAAGGACACGCCCGGTACGCCGGCGATGCCTTTGGAGGTGACCATCAGCGTCAGCACCAGCAGCAACTGTTGGCTGATGGACAGGTCGATGCCGTAGAGCTGGGCGATGAAGATTGCCGCGATGCTCTGGTACAGGGTCGAACCGTCGAGGTTGAACGAGTAGCCGGTCGGCACCACGAAGCTGCAAATGGCTTTCGGCGCGCCGTAGGCTTCCATCTTCTCGATCACGCGCGGCAGCACGGTTTCGGAACTGGCGGTGGAGTAGGCCAGTACCAGCTCATCCTTGAAGATGCGCATCAGCTTGATCACCGAGAAACCGAACAGGCGAGCGATCAAGCCCAGCACCACAAAGGCGAAGAAGGCGACGGCGAAGTAAACCAGGACGACCAGTTTGGCCAGCGGCAGCAGAGAGGCGAAACCGAAGTTGGCCACGGTCACCGCGATCAGTGCGAACACGCCGATCGGGGCGTAGTTCATGATCATGTGGGTGACCTTGAACATGCTTTCCGATACGCCCTGGAACATCTTCACCAGCGGCTCGCGCAGGTCCGATTGCAGGCTCGACAGACCGAGACCGAACAACACGGAGAAGAAGATGATCGGCAGCATCTCGCCGCGGGCCATGGCCGCAAAGATGTTCGACGGGATCAGGTTGAGGATGGTCTGGATGAACGCGTGTTCATGCTGCACCTCGGCGGCAGTGGCCTGGTACTTGGAAATATCCACCGTACCCAGGGTGCTCATGTCGATGCCGCTGCCCGGATGGACCACGTTGGCCAGCACCAGACCGACCAGAATGGCGATGGTGGTGACGATCTCGAAGTAAATGATGGTCTTCAGGCCGATGCGACCGAGTTTCTTCGCGTCACCCACGCCAGCAATGCCGACGATCAGCGAGGAGATCACGATCGGGATCACGATCATCTTGATCAGACGGATAAAGATATCGCCTGCCGGTTGCAGTACGTTGCTGATCCACCAGGCTTTTTCGGCACTGAAATGGTTGAGCAGTGCACCAATTGCTATCCCCAGAACCAGACCGATGAGGATCTGCCAGGCGAGGCTAAGCTTTGCCTTCTTCATATCTTTACCCTTACTTGCGTTTGACTCAGGCTGATGCATGAACTGAAACGCGCAATGGCGAACAAGTCTTGCATCGGCCCCCGTATAAGGTCCCCGCGAGCGAGCATTTACAGCTCTCAGGCAGCGAAAAAGGCGCAACTATTCCGATGCAGGGAAGCGCCGTCTAATGCCGTAAACGCCTACCCTATGCCGAATCGGCATGAGATTTTCCAACTGAAACCCGCGTCCCAACCGGTTTGAATGCGACATTCAGGCGGGCATAAGTGCCGTATGCCGGCCATTTCAGCGCAGGACGAAGGTTTTTAAATAAGCGGAAATTTAGGAAAAAGCCTACGTTTGGCTGCGAATTCTCTTATCGAGATAGTCGTAGCTTTCTCGATATACGGTCACGAAGAAACACCGCGAAACGGTTTTGCGGGGAATATGCACCAAGAACAGATGAGCTGAATGCTCTAGATCAACGTTTTGCACGTTGAAGCTCTCCGCAAGTTCGTCGAGCCGCTCTGGTCCCGGCGAACTTGCGTCGCAGCTTTGCCTGACCCGGCCCTTGCGCAGGTACTCCCTGTACCCGTAGGTCACTCCGACCCTGAAACAGTCAGAACGTCCCGACCCCTTGGTCATGCGTCTACCGTCCTCGGGTAGCGCAGTGGAAAAAGGCGCTGTGGCCTCTTTCGTATTTCGAAACTCAATACCGGTGGATCTTTTTTAATTGGCACTGCCGCCCAGAAGCAGGGCGGCTGCCACTGTCTTTAACGAAATGCTCATGTTCAGCCTCGACCGCGGCGGCCAAAGAAGAAGGAAGCGATGAACATCACCAGGAATACGACAAAGAGAATCTTGGCGATACCCGTGGCGGTGCCCGCGATACCACCGAAGCCCAATACTGCAGCGATGATGGCAATGATCAGGAATGTGATTGCCCAGCTCAACATGGTGATTCTCCTTACGGCTTCTATTTAAAGGTGTTGCTGGTGGTGCTTATCCCGGCGCGTTGAGCGCGCCAAGTTCGTTTATTTAAAACACCCAACGCTCCTGAGGCGTCTCGTCCACAGGCCGGGCCTGGTCAACATCCATCATTCGCATCGAGTCGCTGTCAGCCAGGTTGCTGCTGACGGCGCTGAAGTGGGTTTGGGGGGCGTGTGGAATCGACAGGTGCGGCGTCTCTGGCTGCTGGCTCTGTTCCCAACGCAAGTACTGCTGGCCGCCAATCAAGGTGATCAACAATGCCAGCAGGGCAAACAATCCTTGCTGGATATGCAGTGGCGAGATAGGCAATCGGGCGGCACCTTGGCGATTCATCCTGAAGTTCCTCCCTCTTTGGGTAGGTTGGCGGGCACTGATTTATTAAATGCCCTGATTACTCAGACACCTGCAGCCTGCATGCCACCTTTTTTGTCAGGTTTAATCTGATTTAAATCAATGGGTTACATGATTTGTGAAAATAGGGTTGGACGCATCCTGCACGATGGCCCATTCAAGGCCGTGCGTAATGCACGATGGATTCGCCAAAACGTTCAATATTTTTGGAATTGAAGGAAGGGCGCGGATGTCAGAAAGGGACGCAGGCAATTACCGAAGGACGGTTCATTAATAAAAATTTAAATAAATCAGCGAGTTATCTTGTGATGACGTAGATAGCACCGCTGATATGGTCGAAATCGGCCACAATCAATCATGCAACTTGCCCGATTTTTCCGGGCTTAACCCATTTCAACAATTAAAGGAGCGCAGGAACATGGAATCAGCCACTGAGCATCAAGGCCGCATTCTGCTGGTAGACGACGAGTCCGCCATCCTTCGAACCTTTCGCTATTGCCTCGAAGATGAAGGCTATAGCGTGGCTACGGCGACCAGCGCGGCTCAGGCTGAAGCCTTGTTGCAGCGCCAGGTTTTTGATCTGTGCTTCCTCGATTTGCGTCTGGGCGAAGACAATGGCCTTGATGTGCTGGCTCAGATGCGCATCCAGGCGCCCTGGATGCGGGTGGTGATCGTCACTGCTCATTCGGCCGTGGACACTGCCGTGGATGCGATTCAGGCCGGTGCCGCCGACTATCTGGTCAAACCTTGCAGCCCCGATCAGTTACGCCTGGCCACTGCCAAACAGCTGGAAGTTCGGCAACTCTCGGCGCGCCTGGAGGCTCTCGAAGGTGAAGTGCGCAAACCCAAGGAGGGGCTGGATTCCCACAGTCCGGCCATGAAAGTGGTGCTCGAAACCGCACGCCAGGTCGCCAGTACCGACGCCAACATCCTGATTCTCGGCGAGTCCGGCACCGGTAAAGGTGAACTGTCACGGGCAATTCACGGCTGGAGCAAACGCCAGAAGAAGTCCTGCGTCACCATCAATTGCCCGTCCCTGACTGCCGAATTAATGGACAGCGAGCTTTTCGGCCACAGCCGCGGAGCATTCACCGGTGCCAGCGAAAGTACCTTGGGGCGGGTCAACCAGGCCGACGGCGGAACGTTGTTTCTCGACGAGATCGGCGATTTTCCCCTGACTTTGCAGCCAAAATTGCTGCGTTTTATTCAGGACAAGGAATACGAGCGCGTGGGCGACCCGGTGACCCGTCGCGCCGATGTGCGAATCCTCGCCGCCACGAACCTCAACCTGGAAGACATGGTTCGCGATGGTCGTTTTCGTGAGGACTTGCTCTATCGTCTCAACGTCATCACCTTGCACCTGCCGCCGCTTCGCGAGCGCAGGGAAGACATTTTGAACCTGGCTGACCGCTTCCTGGCGCGCTTCGTCAAGGAATACTCGCGTCCAGCCCGGTGTTTCAGCGACGAGGCGCGCGAAGCGCTGCTCAGCTACCGCTGGCCGGGCAACATTCGCGAGCTGCGCAACGTGGTGGAGCGCGCGAGCATTATTTGTCCGCAGGAGCGGGTAGAGCTCAGCCACTTGGGCATGGCCGAAACCCCGACCAACCACACGCCACGAATTGGTGCTGCGCTGAGCCTGGATGAATTGGAAAAAGCTCACATTGGCGCGGTTCTCGCCACGGCCGACACGCTGGATCAGGCGGCCAAAACCTTGGGTATCGATGCCTCGACCCTGTACCGCAAACGCAAGCAGTACAACTTGTGAGTCGTAACCGATGAAACTGGCGATGACGTTGCGCACCCGGCTGTTTCTGAGTATTTCCGCACTGATTACTGTGGCGCTGCTTGGGCTCTTGCTCGGGCTGGTCAGCGTGATGCAGATGGCAGGGACTCAGGAAGCCCTGATCCGTGACAACTTCGTCACGCTGGATCTGGGATTGAAGCTGCGTCAGACCCTGGGTGATCAACTGATCATCATGCTCGACGAGCAACCGGACCCTGCGGCGTTCGAGGCGTCCAAGCAGCATTCCCTTGAATTGTTTGACGAAGGCATTGCTCGCGAACCGTCCAGCGAGGGTGCCCAGTATGGTTTCAAAAAGGCCAAGGCTGATTATCAGAACCTACTGCGGTCCTTTGATCTTTCCAGTGCTCCTATCCAGGTAGTCGGTGGTGAAGGGGATCTCGCGGAAAAATTCAACGCGCTGCGTAACGGTTTGATCTTTGAACAAAAACGCGCACTGGATAACATCACCGAGATCGAACGCAAGGCCCGGGAGCGAGCACTGTTGATTGCCGGCCTGCTTGGGTTGGTCGGGGTGGGGGTGCTGTTCATCGGCTTCATTACCGCCCATGGGATCGCCCGGCGGTTCGGGGCTCCGATCGAGGCCTTGGCCGCAGCGGCTGACAACATCGGCCAGGGTAATTTCGAAGTGACCCTGCCGATTTCTTCCGCGGTGGAAATCAACCAACTGACCCACCGCTTCGGCATCATGGCCGAGGCCTTGCGTGAGCACCAGGCTACCAATATCGACGAACTGCTCGCCGGTCAGCAACGCTTGCAAGCGGTGCTCGACAGCATCGACGACGGTTTGCTGATCATTGATCGTCAAGGTCATCTTGAGCACCTCAACCCGGTGGCTCAGCGTCAGTTAGGCTGGGACACCGATCGTCTCGGCCAAGGGCTGGGTACGGCGCTTGAGCGTCCCGAACTGGATGAACAACTGCAACTGGTATTACGCGGTGGCACCCTGGAACGAGCGCCGGACGACCTGAGTATCGAAGTCGATGGAGAGTCGCGATTGCTGACCTATAGCCTGACGCCGGTCAGCCATACCCAGGGCCATATTCTCGGCGCTGTGATGGTGTTGCATGACGTCACCGAACAGCGTGCCTTCGAACGGGTACGCAGTGAGTTCGTCCTGCGCGCCTCCCATGAGTTGCGCACACCGGTTACCGGGATGCACATGGCGTTCGGCCTGTTCCGCGAGCGGACGCATTTTGCCGCAGACTCCCGCGAAGCTGACCTGCTGGACACTGTCAACGAAGAAATGCAGCGCCTGATGCAGTTGATCAACGACTTGCTGAATTTCTCTCGCTATCAGAACGGCCTGCAAAAACTCACCCTGGCGCCATGCTCCATCGAAGACTTGCTGGATCAGGCCCAGACACGTTTTGCCCGCTCGGCGCAGGAAAAAGGTATCGAGCTGCTGGTGGAAGTGCAGGGGCCGTTGCCGCGGTTGCAAGCCGATCAGGCGCAGCTGGAACGGGTGCTCGACAACCTGATCGACAACGCCTTGCGCCATACCGCCCACGACGGACTGATACGTTTGCAGGCCCGGCGCCATGGTGAACGGATGATTATCAGCGTCGAGGACAACGGCGAAGGCATTGCCTACGGCCAGCAGGGACGGATCTTCGAACCCTTCGTTCAGGTCGGTCGCAAAAAGGGCGGTGCCGGGCTGGGTCTGGCGCTGTGCAAGGAAATCGTGCAGTTGCACGGTGGACGGATGGGGGTCTATTCGCGGCCGGGGCAGGGGACGCAGTTCTACATGGCGCTGGCGATATAAGCCGGTGCCCTCTCAGGCTTCGTCATCCTGGCGTCGCGTAGTCAGTCGGCGGCCACGGGTAATCAGTTCGATGAACTGCACGGCGCTCAGGGCGTGGGCGAACAGCCAACCCTGACCGAATTTCACCCCTTCGCTGCTCAGAAACACCGCTTGGGCTTCATGTTCAATGCCTTCGGCAATCACCTTGAGTTGCAGGGCCTGAGCCATGCGAATGATGTGCGGTGCCACGCCGCTGCTGGCGGCGTCATGCCCCAGCGCGTCGATAAATGCCTTGTCGATTTTCAGGCAGTCCACCGGTAGGGTTTGCAGGTAGGCGAGGCTGCAATAGCCGGTGCCAAAATCGTCGATCAGCACTTGATGCCCGACATCCCGCAGGGCTTGCAGGTTTTCTCTGGCCACCACCACGTCCACCAATCCGCGCTCGGTCACTTCAAAGGCAATTTGCCTGGCTGCTACCCGGTGCATGCTCAGCAGACGCGCCATCACCTGACCGATACGCGGCACCATGACATCGCAGGCCGCCAGGTTGACCGAGATGTAAAGCTGCGGATTGGATCGCAACAGTTGCCCGAGCTGTTCCAGCAGGCGCTGTAACACGAAGTCGGTCATCTGGCGAATCTGGCCGGTATTCTCCGCCATCGGAATAAACAGGTCGGGACTGGTCAGCGTGCCGTCCGGCCTGCGCCAGCGCAGCAGGGCTTCAGCGCCGACGCAGTTGCGGCTGTCGAGGTCGAAGATCGGTTGATACAACACCTGTAGCTCGCCTCGCCGCATGGCGCCTTGCAGTTCGGCATCCAGCGACTGACGCTGGCGTACCAGCAAAAACACCAGAATGCCTACACAGGCACTCAGCGCCAGGCTGGCCGGCAGTAGCCACCACCATACCGCCGGTACATGCATTCCGGTACGTGGGGTGATCAGTACCAACTGGTATTCGCGGGTGTTAGTGGGCATTCGGTAAATCAGGCGGGTAGGGGTGACTTGCAACGCATCGGGGCTTTTCGGGGGCCAGGGTTCTGTGGGGGGCCAGGCCTGAGCGACACCGAGCACTGGAATCGCCCGGGTGCCATGGTCGAGCACCACCAACAGGCTGCTCCCCGGAGACAGATCGACCATGTCGGTCAAATGCCCGCGGGACGTCGCAACCCGGAAATTGCCACGCCCAAGCATCAGTGCTGCGCGGTTCTCATCGGGTTCGGTGGTGGTGTTCAGCCAATAGCTGTAGATGGGCCCCTTGATGTCCGGCGGTCGGATCAGCGATACCCCTTCCTGGCGGGGGCGGTTGGAGCAGGTTCGAGCCGTGTCCATATAAGCGGCTTCATAAACGAAGCGGTAATTGAAGCTGACCTGCTGCAGGGTGGCGATCATTTCGTCATCGCAACCTCGCAGCGGTTGGGCTTGCAGGTCATCGAGGCTTTCGCGCAATTGCCCGAACAGCTGCTCCAGCCGGACCAGAAAGCGTTCTCCCTGGGCATTCATTTCCTGGCTTTCGTTTTGCTCAACCTGATGCATCGCCACGAACAAACTGCCGACCGTTAGAAGCGTTGCGCTCAAGGCAGTAGCCAGCATCGCCAAAAACCAAGGGCGATAGAACCAGCTATGCAGTCTCTCCCGAGCAGCAGGCATCATGGAATATCCGAAGAATTACCAATGAGTTATAGCTGCTGATTTGGAAAAAGCGCTGACCGTCGGGCGGGCGTCATTATTTTGTCTGATTCAATACCTGAAGAATCGCCGCGGTCTGGGCGTCCGGTGTCCCATCGAAACGGGAAGGGCGAAAATGCAGCTGGAAGGCCGCCAGCACATTGCGTGTCGCTACATCCAGTTCGCCGGTTTGCGGCGTGGCATAGCCCAAGCGGGCAAGCTGCGCCTGAAACCAACTGATGCTGGGTAATTGCACCGCGAACTGCGCTTGCTGTCGCGCCACGGCCTGCTCGTTCGGCCATATTCCCAGGCCTTCGGCGGCCAGGCGCTTCCAGGGAAACAGCGGGCCGGGGTCGAGTTTACGCATCGGGGCGATGTCGCTATGGCCAATGATATGACGGGGGCTGATGCCTTGGCGCTTACTGATGTCTTTGAGCAGGAAGATCATCGACTGAATCTGGGCTTCGCTGTAGGGATACCAAAGACGCCCGTTCGGGGTGTCCTCAAAGCCCTGATTGACGATCTCGATACCAATGGAGCTGGAGTTCAGCCAGGTCCGGCCTTGCCATTCGCTTTCGCCTGCGTGCCAGGCCCGAGAATTTTCATCCATCAGCTTATAAATAGTGGCGCGCTTGTCGTCGCTAATCAGGTAGTGGCTGCTGACCTCGCCATGGGTCAGCAATTGCAGCGAGGTTTCCAGGGATGCGGAGGTGTAATGCATCACCACGAACTGAATACGACTGTCGTAATTGGCTGAACGGTGACTGGTATCGATTCGGGGGCCGCTGGCACAACCGGCCAATAGAAGCAGCGAGGCAATAAAAACAAGACATTTCATGGTGGGAGGCAGTACACGCAAGACAATAATGCAACAGTGTAACGGTATTGCCTTGCGCGCAGATGGCAAAAAATGCTGTTTTAAACAAAATGGAACAATTAGCTATCAGCCCGTTTCTACTCGATTCCGGCCATTGTTTTTCGCCCGATATAGCGCCTGATCGGCTCTTTTAAGCACCAGATCGCTGTGTTCGCCTGGTCTGAAGGCAGTCAATCCCATGGAAATGGTGATGGTGACTCGCTCGCCCTTGAAGTGGAACGGGCAGGCTTCGATCGATGCGCGCAAGGTTTCCAGTAGTTTCGCGCCGACCATAGGAAGTGTGGCAGGCATCAATAACACAAACTCCTCACCGCCAAATCGGGCAATGAAATCAGTCCCACGCAGACGCTTGCGTAGCACGTTGGCGATGATTTTCAGTACCTTGTCGCCCGCCAGATGGCCATAGTTGTCGTTGATGCGTTTGAAATGGTCGAGGTCGAGCATTGCCAGCAACAGGGTAGTGCCATGTTGTTGCCATTGACCTATTTCGTGCTCCAGGCGTTCGCTCCAGGCTGCTCGATTGGGTAGACCCGTCAGTGGATCGATCAGCGCCTTCTGACGCTGTTCTTCGAGATGCTCACGGTAGCCCAGGGCTTCCTGCTCCATGTGGGCAACCCTTTCGGCCAGGCTTTGCAGGCGGGCCGCTACTTCCTGCTCACGCTCATCGCGCTGCTTCTGGTGTTGGTCCATGGTGCCGAGCAGGCCTTCGAGATGGTTTTCCAGCACATGCTTGAGATCATCAAGGTCGGCCGCTTCCTGCATGCTGCTTTGCAAGCCGTCGACTTGCTCGCGAATCTGCGTGTCCATATCCCGCGCGGCTGAGCGGTTGTCGGCGTGGCCTTCGCTCGCGGCTTGCAGGTTGCTCTGGAAAGACTCGAGTCGTTCGTTGAGTTGCTTCAAATAGGCTTCGAATTCGTGCTGGCCGCTGTCGGTGATTGCCAGCATCAATGTGGCCAGGTCATCGAGAATTGGCAGCAGTTCGTACCAGTTCAAGCCATTTTGAAGACGATCGCGCATCGCCTCGGCTTGCGGACGATGGCGCTCAGGCAGCGCCAGGTCATCGAGAAGGCCCAGCAGGGTGTCTTCGATGTGCTTGGCGACAGAGCTATAGGACGGCTCCGGCGAGTCCGGCAGGGCATACAGAATATCGTGTCCGGACGGCTCTGGATCGATGGCCACCGGAGTGAGCTCATCGGGATTGATTGCCGACAGAAGAGTGGCCGGTAGGGCGATCGCCGGAACCGGCTCTTGTGGTTGCTCGATATCGGGCCGGGTTGGTAGCTCCGTGACTTGGCTGCTCGTAGCTTCTGGCTCAAGGATGGGTGGCTCAAACGCCACGACTTCAGCCGCAGGTGCCATTGCTATGGGCGCCTCAATTTGCGCTGGCTCGGGGGGCGCAGCGGCGGGCATCGCGGCTTCGACGGTTGGCAATACCCCTTGCGGTTTATCGGCGGCTGGCGCGAGATTGACCGTCGCTTGTGGGGGCTCGGCCGGCGAGGCTGCAACCGGTTCGACAGGTTGCGGGGCAGGCATTTGCGATTCGGGCACGGCGAGCTGTGGCGCGGTCTCTTCCGTTTCCCTACTGAACAACCGCTGCAGAAAACCCGGACGATCAGGTTCGGCAGGGTTCTCCAGCAGGTTCAAGGCTTTGCCTTGCAAGCCGCTCAGCTCACTGAGCAGCAACGGGATTTCGCGAGCCTGGCTTACGCGTCCGTCCAGTTGCTTGGCGAAATGCTTCAGTGGCCGGCTCACTTCCCGGGGCAGCGGCAATGCTTGCAACTGAGAGACCAGCGCTGTCAGGGCGGCACTGACTTGATTGACCCGGGTTTCCCGGCGCTGCTCGGAGTCGAGCACAGCTTTTTCCAGGCGTGGCAGCAAGGCAGCCAGGCCGGCGTCCATGTCATCGGTGCGTACGACTTCACGCATTTCCTTCATGCATTGATCAACGGCGCGATCGGTACCTTCTGCGGCCAGGGTGCTGCGCACCAGCCCACGACGCAACAAATCAAGCCGGGCGTCCCATCGACGTTCCAGTTTTTCTTGTTGTTCGATGCTTTTGAGGTATTTCTCTTTCCAGCGCTGTGCTTCGTCGCTCATTCAGGCAGGACTCAACGCGGGCAATGCATCGGCCGTGAGCGAACCCGGCAGACGAATCTCTACCGCGACCGGCAGGTGATCGGAAATGGGCTGTGCCAGCACTTCGACCTTTTCAAGGGTCAGGGTGGGGCTGAGCAGAATATGGTCCAGGCAACGCTGCGGGCGCCAGCTGGGAAAGGTCGCTTCCAGTTGCGGCGCGAGCAGGCCTAGATCACGCAACGGGGAGTTTTGCAGCAAGTCACTGGCATGGGTATTCATGTCGCCCATCAGCACCTGGTGTTTATAACCGCCAATCAGCTCGCGGATGTAGGCCAGTTGCAGGCTACGGGCTCGAGCGCCCAGCGCCAGGTGCATCATCACCACCACGAGTGCCTCCGGACCTTCGCCGAAGCGCACCAGAATGGCCCCGCGCCCCTTGGGTCCCGGCAGCGGATGATCTTCAATCGCCCACGGGCGCAGTCGGCTGAGTACACCATTGCTGTGCTGACCGAGATGACCGAGGTTGCGATTGAGTTGTTGATACCAGTAGGGGAAGGCGCCGAGCTGCGCCAGGTGTTCGACCTGATTGACGTAGCCTGATCGCAGGCTGCCGCCATCGGCTTCCTGCAAGGCGACCAGATCGAAGTCGCCCAGCAGATTACCGATTTTTTGCAGATTGTCGGCACGCCCGGTGTGCGGCAGCAGATGCTGCCAGCCGCGGGTCAGATAGTGCCGATAGCGCTCGGTACTGATACCAACCTGGATATTGAAACTGAGCAAACGCAGACGGCTGTCCACGGGCAACCCCGTTGATTCCAGGTGATGCTCGTTGACCTGCGGATCATGCAGGCCAACGATGCGTTCAGTTCCCCAGCGGCGCATGGCAGGTGCCGCGCTTAGTTGGCGACGGCCTTGGTTGCCGCTCGCTCTTTGGCAACCAGTTGGTCGGCCAGTTTCAGCGCTTGTTCGGCACCGCCGGCAGAGCCGATGTCAAAGCGATACTTGCCGTTGACGATCATGGTAGGCACGCCGGTGATTTCATATTTCTTTGCAAGCTCTTTGGCTTTGTTGATTTGGCCCTTGATGGCGAAGGAGTCGAAGGTGGCCAGGAACTTGTCCTTGTCTACACCTTGGGTCGCCAGGAAGTCCGCCATGTCTTCTTTGTCGGTCAGTTTCTTGTGTTCTTTCTGGATCGCTTCGAAAACTGCCGCGTGAACCTTGCTTTCGACGCCCATGGCTTCAAGGGTCAGGAACATTTGGCCGTGTGCGTCCCAAGGGCCGCCAAACATGGCCGGAATGCGCACGAAGTTCACGTCGGAAGGCAGTTTTTCAACCCATGGGTTAATGACGGGTTCGAAGGCATAGCAATGCGGGCAGCCGTACCAGAACAGCTCCACGACTTCGATCTTGCCAGGCGCGGCCACCGGGACCGGATTGCTCAGTTCGACATAGGGCGCTTCAGGTTTTTCGGCGGCTTGGGCAGTCATGCCGAACAGGCTGGCAGCGACGAGTGCGGCGCTGATGATCAGATTACGCATGCTTTACTCCTGGACAAATTGGACGCCTCGCGCGACCTGTTTTCAGACAGATCCTGGCGGGCTTGAGTTTGTAGTGTAACGGCAGCGGCCACAAAAAAGGGCAGCCAAAGCCACCCTTTTTATGTTTGCATCGACGGATTAATCGAGTGTTAACGTTGCAAGAGATGTACATCTCTAGCAACGCTTGTTCGATCGATCTCAGTGCAAGCCTTGAATATAGCTGGAGACTGCGGCGATATCTTCGTCGCTCAGCTTTTTAGCGATGCTCTGCATCGGTTTGGTATCGCCGTCGTTGGTGCGGCCACCTTCTTCTTTTCTGAAGTCGGTCAGTTGCTTGCCGACGTACTGGGCATGCTGGCCGCCCAGATGCGGGAAGCCGGCAGCGGCGTTGCCCTTGCCATCTGGAGAGTGGCAACCAGTGCAAGCTGGCAGGCCCTTGGCCAGATCACCGCCACGGAACAGTGCTTCACCGCGAGCCACGACTTTCGGGTCGGCGGCGCCAACGCTGCCTTTCTGGCTGGCGAAGTAGGCGGAGATATCAGCCAGGTCCTGATCGCTCAGGTTGGTCAGCAGGCCGGTCATTTCCAGTACCGTGCGTTTGCCGGACTTGATGTCGTGCAGCTGCTTGTTCAGATAACGCTCGCCCTGACCTGCCAGTTTCGGAAAGTTAGGCGCCATGCTATTGCCATCCGGGCCATGACAGGCGCCACATACTGCGGCTTTCGCCTGACCAGCAGTCGCATCACCTGCAGCATGGGCAATACCGGAGATCCCCACGGTCAACAGCAGACTCACGATCAATTTGTTCATCAGCTAATCCAACTACGGCTAAGGGTTAAAGAGTTATGGACCGGGTTTACTCGCTCATCCACTGGATGATGGCTCGGTAATCCTCGGCACTGCAGTCCATGCACAAACCACGCGGCGGCATCGCCTTGAAACCCTGGGTCACGTGTTGCACCAGCGTCTCCATACCTTTCGCCAACCTCGGCGTCCAAGCTTCCTGATCGCCCTTGCGGGGCGCCATGGGTAGTTGGCCGGAATGACAGGCACCACAAACACGGTTGTACACAGCTTCCGGATCCTGTGTAGCCTGAGCGCTGTAAAGCGGCATCAAGACACCGGCAGCTAGCAGCCATTTCGTCATAAAACGACCTTTTCAGGGTTGAGAGCGTGCTGCGTTCTAATGCGCAATCAAGGTTAATCGCTCTCGTGAACTTCATCCTACGCTGGGACAAAGCGCACACAAAATCTGCGGCATTATATACTGGCGTCACTGAAACGGAAACGACACTGCTTGCCGCGTCCATTCCCGGCGCCGCCCACATCGGAAATCCCATGCAACTCAAGAACCCCATCCTCGGTCTGTGCCAACAGTCCACCTTCATGCTCAGCGCCGCCAAAGTCGATCAATGCCCCGACGACGAAGGCTTTGAAGTGGCCTTCGCCGGGCGTTCCAACGCCGGCAAGTCCAGCGCATTGAACACCCTGACACACGCCAGCCTGGCGCGGACCTCGAAAACTCCGGGTCGCACGCAGCTGTTGAACTTCTTCAAGCTAGACGATGAACGCCGTCTGGTCGACCTGCCGGGTTACGGTTATGCAAAAGTACCGATCCCGTTGAAGCTGCACTGGCAGCGTCACCTGGAAGCCTATCTGGGCGGTCGCGAGAGTTTGAAAGGTTTGATTCTGATGATGGACATCCGTCATCCAATGACCGATTTCGACCTGCTGATGCTCGATTGGGCCGTCGCCAGCGGCATGCCGATGCATATTTTGCTGACCAAGGCAGACAAACTGACCTATGGCGCGGCGAAAAACGCGCTGCTCAAGGTTCAGGCGCAAATCCGTAAGGGCTGGGGCGATACGATCACTATCCAGCTGTTTTCGGCACCCAAACGCTTGGGGCTGGAAGACGCCTACACTGTACTGGCGGGCTGGATGGAGTTGGCGGACAAGGGCAGCGAGGCTGCCGAGTAAGGCTTTACAGGTGAAAAGCCAGGCAAAAAAAACCCCGGACTTCATATGGGGAGGGAGAAGTTCCGGGGTTCAAGTTCCGGACCGCTAGGGCGGGGTCCAGATATCTGCCAACACTTAACACAACATAGGAGCATCGAAGGGCTTCACCAGCCATTCAGTATCTCTGAGTGGCGGTTCACGGATTTAGTTCAGACTATTTTCAAAAACCATTGGAAATAATCGATGTCATTTTCCGCACTATAGCCCTTCGTTATTTTGTGCTGCGGCATAAGGCCGCAGCACAGGCGTCGTTCAGGCCGATCAGTGCGCCTCATCCCAGTTGTTGCCTACGCCTACCTCGACCAGAAGCGGTACATCCAGTTGGGCGGCGCTGCTCATGTGCATGCGAATGTCCTCACGCACCTGATCGATCAGATCCTCACGTACCTCAAGCACCAATTCATCGTGTACCTGCAAGATGACTTTGGCGTCCAGGCCTGACGATGTCAGCCAGTTATCCACCGTTACCATGGCTTTCTTGATGATGTCCGCCGCGGTGCCTTGCATTGGGGCATTGATTGCCGTGCGCTCGGCAGCTTTGCGCAGAGCCTGGTTTTTCGCGTTGATTTCCGGCAGGTAGAGACGACGGCCGAAGATGGTTTCGACGAAACCTTGCTCGGCGGCCTGGGCGCGCGTGCGCTCCATGTATTCCAGTACGCCGGGATAACGGGCGAAGTAGCGGTCGATGTAGGCTTGGGACTGTTTACGGTCCACGCCGATCTGCTTGGCCAGGCCAAACGCGCTCATGCCGTAGATCAAACCGAAGTTGATGGCTTTCGCGCTGCGACGCTGATCGTTGGTGACTGCGTCCAGCTCGACGCCAAACACCTCTGCGGCCGTTGCCCGGTGTACATCGAGGTTGTTGCGGAAGGCGTGCAGCAAACCTTCGTCCTTGGCCAGATGCGCCATGATCCGCAGTTCGATTTGCGAGTAGTCCGCGGCCAGCAGCTTGTAGCCTTTCGGCGCGATGAACGCCTGACGAATCCGACGACCTTCGGCAGTGCGAATCGGAATGTTCTGCAGGTTCGGGTCGATGGACGACAAACGTCCGGTGGCGGCGACGGCTTGCTGGTAAGACGTATGAATGCGCCCGGTGCGAGTGTTGATCTGCTCTGGCAAACGGTCGG
Organism: Pseudomonas sp. GW822-FHT02E03; assembly: GCF_058802325.1. Lineage (NCBI taxonomy): Bacteria > Pseudomonadati > Pseudomonadota > Gammaproteobacteria > Pseudomonadales > Pseudomonadaceae > Pseudomonas > Pseudomonas sp. GW822-FHT02E03. The sequence goes on from NZ_JBXAOA010000048.1 coordinate 17,009, forward strand.
TGTAGGTGCTTTTGAGCTTGCTCAGCGAGCGGTATTGCATCAGCACCTTGGGCAGCGGGTAGTCCTGTTCGGCCAATTCGGCCAACACCGCTTCGGCGGTCGAGGCCTGGCCCTTGGCGGTTTTGCTGAGTACGGGCAAGCCGAGCTTTTCGTAGAGGATCACGCCCAGTTGCTTTGGCGAGCCCAGGTTGAATTCTTCACCGGCAATGGCAAAGGCCTCGCGCTCAAGGGCGACCAGTTTCTCGCCCAGTTCGACACTCTGGATGCCCAGCAGGTTGGCATCCACGAGCGCGCCCTGGCGTTCGATTCGGGCCAGAACCGGCATCAGCGGCATTTCAATCTCGTTGAGCACTTTGCCCAGGCTTGGCGTTGCTGCCAGTTTTTCCTGCAATGCCAGGTGCAGACGGAAGGTGACGTCAGCGTCTTCGGCGGCATAGGGGCCTGCCAGCTCAAGAGAGATCTGGTCGAAAGTCAGCTGTTTGACGCCTTTGCCCGCGATCCCTTGAATGTCGCTCTTGCTTTGGCCCAGGTACTTGAGCGCCAGGCTGTCCATGTCGTGGCGGGTGGCCGTCGAGTCCAGGACGTAAGACTCGAGCATGGTGTCGTAGGCAATGCCCTGAACAATAATCCCGTTGCTCTGATCGCCACCGATGGCGCAGTTGGCGAGGATATTGGTTTCGAACTTGGCGTGTTGGCCGACTTTCAGCTTATTCGGGTTTTCCAGCAGCGGCTTCAGCGCCAGCAGCACAGTGTCGCGATCCAGTTGCTCCGGCACACCCATGTAGGAATGGGTCAGCGGAATGTAGGCCGCTTCGTTGGCCGCGACGGAAAACGACAGACCCACCAGTTGTGCATGTTGTGCATCGCTGCCGTTGGTTTCGGTGACGAAGGCAATCAACGGCGCCTTGTCGAGCTTGTCCAGCCAGGCCTCGAAGTGCTTTTTGTCGAGGATGGTTTCGTACTTCGCCTCGGCGGCGCCCGGCTGTTCCTGGGTGACCTCGACAATTTCCTGACCCGAGCGCTTCGCGTCGCGCTGGTTCTCTTCGAACCAGCTTTTGAATTCCAGCAGGGTGTAGAGCTCGGCGAGTTTGTCGTGATCCGGCTGGCCCATTTGCAGATCATCGAGACCGATGTCCAGCGGTACGTCGATCTTGATGGTTGCCAGTTGATAGGAGAGGAACGCCATCTCCTTATGCTCTTCGAGCTTGGCCGGCAAGGTTTTGGCGCCGCGAATCGGCAGGGTCGGGACGATGTCGAGCTGTGCATAGAGCTCGGTCAGGCCGCCATTCACGCCGACCAGCAGGCCGGAAGCGGTCTTGGGACCGATACCCGGAACGCCCGGGATGTTGTCGGACGAATCGCCCATCAGTGCCAGATAATCGATGATCTGCTCGGGAGCGACGCCGAATTTCTCCTTCACGCCTTCCACGTCCAGCGCGCTACCGGTCATCGTATTGACCAAGGTAATGTGCCCGTCGACCAGTTGCGCCATGTCCTTGTCGCCGGTGGAGATCACCACCGGACGGTCGGCGGCCGCGCTGCTGCGGGCCAGGGTGCCAATCACGTCGTCGGCTTCGACGTTGTCCACGCACAGCAATGGAAAGCCCAAGGCCTTGACGCTGGCGTGCAACGGTTCGATCTGAACCCGCATGTCGTCGGGCATGCTTGGGCGATTGGCCTTGTATTCGGCGAACATTGCGTCGCGGAACGTCCCGCCCTTGGCGTCGAATACCACGGCGAACGGGCTGTCCGGGTACTGCTTGCGCAGACTCTTGAGCATGTTCAAAACGCCTTTGACCGCACCGGTCGGCAGGCCTTTGGACGTAGTCAGCGGTGGCAGCGCGTGAAAGGCGCGGTACAGATAAGAAGAACCGTCCACCAGGACGAGGGGGGCTTGGCTCATGAGCAGGATCAACCTTTTCGGCGGGTCCGGCGCTAGAATAGCGGGACCGTTGACGACAAAGGGACAAGGTTATCATGCGCACACTAAATCGCTTGTTGCTGGCTGGCTTGTTTGCAATCACTCCATTGGCTGTCATGGCGGCGGACGATGCGCCCTCGGCAGACCCGGATGTAACAATCCGCACGGAAGGCGATAAAACCATTCAGGAGTATCGGCAAAATGGTTTTTTGTATGCCATCAAGGTGACCCCGAAAGTCGGCAAACCGTATTTCCTGGTGCGCGCTGATGGCTCCGACGGTAACTTCATCCGCTCGGACCAGCCGGATATGCTGATTCCGTCGTGGAAAATATTCGAGTGGTAAACCGCTCCTAACTTAAATCGGCGCCGGCAGTCGCGGCGCCCGTACTGGCAGTTTTAACCATGTCTGTGTTCACCCCCCTGGCTCGGCCCGAGCTGGAAACCTTTCTCGCCCCTTACGGGCTTGGCCGCCTGCTTGATTTCCAGGGGATCGCCGCCGGTAGCGAAAACACCAATTTCTTTATCAGCCTGGAGCAGGGTGAGTTTGTCCTGACCCTGGTCGAGCGCGGTCCGGTGCAGGAGATGCCGTTTTTCATCGAACTGCTCGACGTGCTGCACGACGCCAACCTGCCGGTGCCTTATGCCCTGCGCACCACCGACGGCGTCGCGTTGCGCGAACTGGCCGGTAAACCTGCGCTATTGCAGCCCCGTCTGGCGGGCAAGCACATCAAGGACGCCAACGCGCAGCATTGCGCTCAGGTCGGCGAGCTGCTGGCTCATCTGCACTTGGCGACCCAAGCCAACATGATCAAACGCAAAACCGATCGCGGCCTGGACTGGATGCTGGAAGAGGGCACGCAGTTGCTTTCGCACCTGAATGCCGAGCAAAGCGATTTGCTGCAACGGGCGCTGGATGAAATCACACAGCAGAAGACGAAAATTCTGGCGCTGCCGCGGGCCAACATCCACGCCGACCTGTTCCGCGATAACGCGATGTTCGAAGGCACGCACCTGACCGGATTGATCGACTTCTACAACGCCTGTTCCGGGCCGATGCTCTATGACGTGGCAATTGCCTTGAACGATTGGTGCTCGGACGAGCAAGGGCAGCTTGATGGCGCTCGGGCGCGGGCATTGCTGGGCGCTTATGCTGCGCTAAGACCGTTTACCGCTGCCGAGGCCGAGCTATGGCCGACCATGCTGCGCGTGGCGTGCGTACGGTTCTGGTTGTCGCGGTTGATCGCCGCGGAGTCTTTCGCCGGGCAGGACGTGTTGATTCACGATCCGATGGAATTTCAGTTGCGGCTGATGCAGCGGCAGAAGGTCCACACACCGCTGCCTTTCGCCCTCTAAAAGCATCGCGGGCAAGCCACGCTCCCACAGAATTTGTGTCGTTCATAATATTGGCGAACGATACAAACTCTGTGGGCGCGTGGCTTGCCCGCGATTGGGGGCGACACAATTTTCGGAACTACAGCGACTCCAGACACCCCGCCAAATCATTCCCCAGCTTTTCCAGCAGTTGCTCATACCCTTGAGCGGTCGCTGGCGTGTACCCGCCGAGCGCATCCAGTTCCGCCAGTTTCACCGGCAGCCCGGTCACCAGGGTTTCTGCCAGGCGTGGGCGCAGCGGTGGTTCGCTGAACACGCAAGTCTTGCCGACTTCCTGCAACCGCGTGCGCATCGCCGCCACGTGCTGGGCACCGGGTTGTACTTCGGCTGCGACACTGAATACGCCAGTGTGTTTGAGGCCGTAAGCGTCTTCGAAGTAGTCGAAGGCTTCGTGGAACACGAAATATGGCTTGCCCGCGATACCCGCCAGACGGGCCTTCAGGCGCAGGTCTAAAGCATCCAGGCGTTCATCGAATGCCTTGAGGTTGCTCTGGTAGCGCGTCGCGTTGGCCGGATCGGCGGCGCTCAGATCGGCGGCCATTTTGGTGGCGATCACTCGGGCGTTGATCGGTGACAACCACAAGTGTGCATCCAGGTTACCGGGGCGGTGATCGTGGTCATGCTCGTCGGCTTCTTCGGCGTGGGAATGGTTATCTTCGGCGAAATGTCGCAGTTTCAGGCCAGGCAAATCCTGCACCGCGATGCTGGGCAACGTACGACCTTTCAGCACGCGGGGCAGGAAACCTTCCATGTCCGGGCCGATCCAGTACAGCAGATCCACCGATTGCACTTTCCGTACATCGGAAGGGCGCAAGGCATAGTTATGGGGCGAGGCGCCGGGCGGCAGCAAAACTTCCGGAACTGCTACGCCGTCCTGCACCGCCGCGGCTATCAGCTGCAGAGGCTTGACGCTGGTGAGGACTTTAACCTCGGCTTGAGCTGAGCCGATCAGCAGAAAACTGGCGACAAATGCGACAAAGATAGAAAAAAGTCGGGACACGATGACCACTCGAAGAGGCGAGAACGGGTAACATAATAACGTCTCTCACAAAACTCGTCGCCGCTCATGCCTAAAACACCGATTGCCAGCCGTCCCCACGACCACTCTCATTGCGTACATAGCGCATTGTCTGAGGCCGATGTCTTGTGCGCACGTCAGGGGCTGCGCCTGACCGCTTTGCGCCGGCGAGTGCTGGAACTGGTGTGGCAAAGCCACAAACCGTTGGGCGCCTATGACATTCTGGCGGTGCTCAGCGAGCAGGACGGCCGTCGCGCCGCGCCTCCTACCGTGTACCGCGCGCTGGATTTCCTGCTGGAAAACGGCTTGGTACATCGCATCTCCTCGTTGAACGCCTTCGTCGGCTGCAATCACCCGGAACACGCCCACCAGGGGCAGTTCCTTATTTGCCGCGAATGCCACGCCGCTATCGAACTCGAACAGAAATCCATCAGCGACGCGATCATCGGTAGCGCCAAAGATGTCGGATTTATCGTCGAAGCCCAGACCGTTGAAGTCATCGGTCTCTGCTCGGGTTGCCAGGGGGATTGATGAGCAACGCGCTGATTCGCCTCGAGCAGGTGGCCGTCACCTTTGCCGGGCAAAACGTGCTGGACAACATCGAGCTGAGTGTCGAGCCGGGGCAGATCGTTACCTTGATCGGCCCTAACGGTGCCGGCAAAACCACGCTGGTGCGCGCGGTACTTGGCCTGTTGAAACCGGACAGCGGTAGCGTCTGGCGCAAGCCGAAGTTGCGCGTCGGTTACATGCCGCAAAAGCTCCATGTCGATCCGACTCTGCCGCTTTCGGTGCTGCGTTTCTTGCGTCTGGTCCCGGGCGTGGACCGGGCTCGGGCGTTGGCCGCCCTCAAGGAAGTCGGTGCCGAACAGGTGATCGACAGCCCGGTGCAAAGTGTTTCCGGTGGCGAAATGCAGCGGGTGCTGCTGGCGCGGGCATTGCTGCGCGAGCCGGAATTGCTGGTGCTTGATGAGCCGGTACAAGGCGTCGACGTGGCCGGTCAAGCCGAGCTCTACAGCCTGATCACACGCTTGCGTGATCGTCATGGTTGCGGCGTTTTGATGGTCTCTCACGATTTGCATCTGGTGATGAGCACCACCGACCAGGTGGTGTGCCTGAATCGTCATGTCTGCTGTTCCGGGCATCCCGAGCAAGTCAGCGGCGATCCGGCGTTCGTCGAGCTGTTCGGAAAAAACGCACAAAGCCTGGCGATTTATCACCACCATCACGACCACGCCCACGACCTGCATGGCTCGGTGGTCAGCGCGACCCCGTCGACCCATTCCCACGTTCATGGAGATAGCTGCAAGCATGGCTGATTTTCTGCTCTTTGCCCTGCTTGCAGGTCTGGCCCTGGCGCTGGTCGCGGGCCCGTTGGGTTCGTTCGTGGTCTGGCGACGCATGGCCTATTTCGGCGACACCCTGTCCCACGCCGCATTGCTCGGCGTGGCACTGGGTTTTCTGCTGGATGTCAGCCCGACCGTTGCCGTCACGGTAGGCTGCTTGTTGCTGGCGGTATTGCTGGTGACGTTGCAACAACGGCAACCGTTGGCGTCCGACACGCTGTTGGGAATTCTCGCACCGAGTACGCTCTCGCTTGGCTTGGTGGTACTAAGCTTCATGCATGAAGTGCGGATCGACCTGATGGCCTATCTGTTCGGCGATTTGCTGGCGATCAGCCCGACCGATCTGGCCTGGATCCTCGGCGGTAGCGCGGCGGTGCTGGTATTACTTGTAACGCTATGGCGACCCTTGCTGGCGATCACGGTGCATGAAGAGCTGGCCAAGGTGGAAGGTTTGCCGGTGGCGGCGTTGCGTCTGGCCCTGATGTTGCTGATCGCCGTGGTGATCGCCGTGGCGATGAAAATCGTCGGCGTGTTGCTGATTACTTCGTTACTGATTATTCCGGCGGCTGCGGCACAGCGTCACGCCCGCTCGCCGGAGCAGATGGCACTGGGCGCGAGCCTGCTGGGCATGCTCGCGGTGTGTGGCGGGCTGGCGTTGTCCTGGTTCAAGGACACCCCGGCCGGCCCGTCGATTGTGGTGGCGGCCGCTGCGCTGTTTCTGCTGAGTTTTGTCCTGCCCCGTCGAGGGGTGTAGACTTGCTCGTTTTTTGCGCAAATAGAGAGTCGCAGGAATGAAGCCGTTCGCCTCCCGTTATCTGCTCCTTGTCGCGTTTTCGCTGCTACTGGGTGCTTGCCAAAGCACGCCACCGGCGGCCACCGAAGCCCCCGATGCGCGGGCCACGGCGATCGCACAGCTGGAACAAAGCCTGGCCAGCAGCGAACTGGCCACCGCCGAAGGACAATTGGCGGCTTTGCAGGCCGAGTCGCCCAACGATCAATCCCTCGAGCAATACCAGCGGCAACTGGCCGAAGCTTATTTGCTGCGTAGCCAGATCGTGCTGCAAAAAGGTGATGTGAATGCAGCAGCCACCGCCCTCAGCCGTGCCCGGGTGCTGATGCCTAAGGCCCCGGCTCTGACCGGTGGCGTCAACAGTGCCATTGTCCATGCGCGCAAGGCTGAACTGGATAAAGCCGAAGCAGCTCTCAAGGCTGCCGAAGCCAAACCTCAGGCCAAAGTCATCGACCCGACGGCTGAAAGCACTACGGTGGCGTTGAACCTCACCGATATGAGCAAGCTTCGTCGTCAACTGGATGCCATCGCCGCCGATGTGGTGAATTATCAGTGCGACGTGAGCATTCAGGCACCGCGCACTCAGGATTACCCATGGCTGGCCACGCTGTTGACCAAACGGGTGAAGAAACTGGATTCGGAGTTTGATCTGAAGCTGGAGAAGCAGATTCTGCGCAACATTCCGGCGCAGATGGTTTTGAGTCCGTGTAAGCCTTGAATTGAGGCTCCCGCCCGCTGAGCCGGGCGGGTGCGTTACGGTCAGTCCCGACGTTTAGAGACCATCCCGCAAAATTTCGATTCGCCATCTTTGACGAACGTCCACGCCTCGATACTTCTCCACCCACTCAGGACTGATCTGAGGGGAAGGCCCCAGATGGTTAGGCATGACATCCTGGGCAGACGGTGCCAGAGGATAGCTCGCCCAAGGGATGTTCAACGCATTGAATGTGTTCTTGGGAATACTCTGAAACAGCATGGAGTTGTCCGGGATAATCTTGGGCTGACCATTGAGCGAATACAGGCGCCATTCAAGGTCATAGAGGGAATGAATCCGGTCGGCCCGCCACTCCCATTGTTGCCGGTTATCCAGCGTACAGGTCTTGGTCGCAAGGGTTCCATCCTCCTCTCGCAGATTCAGGCATGACTGGCTAGCCCTGTTCACATAACGACTTTCCGAATCCAGGCCCCATTGCTGCTTACTGTCCGTCGCGACACAAGATTCCAGCGATACACTCCCGTTGTCATTCCCCGTCAGGCATTTTCCTACGCCTTGTGCCGAACGAATCAGCACCGTCATTTCACGAGACAGAAACGGGCTGTTCATGTCCAGTACATAGGCCTGTTCAGCGTTATAGAAGTCTATAACATCACGTGCCTTGACTTGAGTACGCTCCCACCACCACTCAGTTCGCGCCAGTTCATAACCTCCTCCGACATTGACGGTGGCGCGGCCTGTGTATGCGCCGGGCAATTCCCACAAGGTATAAGACTCAAGCGACGCCGAGCGCATCATGGGGGTCATGCGCTCTTCGGTCAGGATCGGTGTGGTCGCCGTGAGCCGCTTTATGAGTGCCCCTTTCAGCTTGGAGTCTATGGGCGCGCTCCATGTCACTTTCGAATTCTGATGAGACGCCAGCAATGAATAGTCCTTGAAATTATAGGACATGGATTTGCTGTGTTGGTGGTTAAACCCAAAGTTCACGTTGAACGGCGTCTTTGCTGCATACGTAATACCGTCTGCCTTCGTACCACCAAACTCTCCGCCGAGCGTTCCACCAATCGAGAAGCCTTGTGTCTTGACCTCGGTAAAATCGAATTCGGTTCGCGAGTCGCTCTGAGGTGCAAAACTCACCAACGTCGGCGTAACCCCCTCGGCCGTCAGTCGCTGAGTGAAGCGATAGGTATGTGGCAAATAGGCGCCCCATAAATTCTGCCCATTGCCACCCGGATCAGACCCACCAATGGTGATCCCGTTTTTCTCCGAACGGATAGTTGTCGGGTTGGTTTTTATGACAACGAATTTCTTGTCCTGGGTTCTTTGCGCACTGCGGATGACGTCAATGTTCAGCACCGACGACACTTCTCGGGACGGGCTTTGAACGTTAACGTTGTAAGTCAGTTTTGGCAGGCCGACGAACTCTTCTTCCTGCTCGCTGGCATTGATCTTGAAATTCCGAACAATCTGTCGCGTCGCATCCAGAACGTTGTCAGCGTCATACCCGTCCAGTCGGAAGATTTCGACACGCGTGTTTTTCACACGATGAAACAAGGCATAGTCAAATGGCCCGGAAATACCAAATATCGCGGCAACCTTACTGGCAAGTTCCGGATTCTGATCGTCCATCTTTAACAAGACCGGTACACCCGAATTGAATATCGACTTAACTTTCTCGATAGAGGCTTCATCGTCAACGATAGAAGCAATGTTCAAAAAAGCCAGGGATGATTCTTTGTTCTTGTCAATAAAACTCATGAGCTCTTCATGAGTAAACAATGTGCCTGCCCGCTGATCCCCTGAGTAGTGCATTGCCTTGCCAAGGCTGGAAGGCGGGGTCCCGAATGTCAAGAGAGGGCCATCGCCCGGGGTTGAGACATCCGCTGACGCGGGTCCTATGTTTCCGAGGGCGAAGAGCCCCACGAGAAATACTTCAAGTTTTTTCACGGTTATTTCCTTATATGTTTAGCTCCATGGGGTCGGGTGCTTGTTACAATGTTGGTCGCACTGTTGGAGTGCAGGCTGAGGTATTAATTTATATCAGCAAGATATTGCTGGTCTTGTGATCGCAATCAACACGACAAGTATCAAGTCCCGACGTCGACTTAAAGTAACAGGCAAAAAGTTTTATTCAAGCAATAGCGGTGCTGAAACTATAACAACGTATGTTTCATAGTCTGCTATTTAGTCGTTGAAGTGTTCTAACTAAATAGGCGTTGATTTAAGCTTTTATCTCAGCGAAACATGCTATTTACCATCGACCCAGAGCCTGCTTCCAGCCTCAACCCGTCAAGCAACTGCCTGGCTTCGAACAGGTCATGCAGGCCACGTTATCGCTGCTCAAGGCTTTCTCCGTATCCAGCCCCCCTGAGCAAGTGCCCGGGCACAACATCCGATGTTTTCGAGTGGCCTGATGAGGTTGCGCTGCAGTCTTTTTTATGACCTTTGATCGCGTTATTGCCAAATCGCTGGTTGAATGCGGAATAAATGCTAATAACCTCTATACGGACAGGCTAAAATGCGCGCCCGGCTAACCGCTGATCCTTTTCTAACGCGCCCCACAAGGTTCGCTACGTGATCGAGTTTCAAAACGTCCACAAAACTTACCGCGTCGCCGGTAAGGATATTCCCGCCCTGCATCCGACCAGTCTGACGATTGAGAATGGTCAGGTCTTTGGCCTGATCGGCCATTCCGGCGCGGGAAAAAGTACCCTGCTGCGTCTGATCAATCGCCTGGAAAACTCCAGTGGCGGCAAGATCATCGTCGATGGCGAAGAAGTCACCGCGCTGGATGCCAATAGCCTGCGGCGCTTCCGTCAGCAGGTCGGGATGATTTTTCAGCACTTCAACCTGCTGGCGTCCAAGACCGTTGCCGACAACGTCGCGCTACCGCTGACCCTCGCCGGTGAACTGTCCCGTAGCGAAATCGACCGGCGTGTGGCGGAGTTGCTGGCGCGGGTCGGCCTGGCTGACCATGCGAAAAAGTACCCGGCGCAATTGTCCGGTGGTCAGAAGCAGCGTGTCGGCATCGCCCGCGCCCTGGCAACCAAACCGAAAATCCTGTTGTGCGATGAAGCCACCAGTGCCCTGGACCCGCAAACCACGGCGTCGGTCCTGCAACTGCTGGCCGAGATCAACCGCGAGCTGAAACTGACCATCGTCCTGATCACCCACGAAATGGATGTGATCCGTCGGGTCTGCGATCAGGTGGCGGTGATGGACGCCGGCAAGATCGTCGAACAGGGCCCGGTGGCCGAGGTGTTCCTGCATCCCAAGCATCCGACCACCAAGCGCTTCGTGCAGGAAGACGAGCAAATCGACGAAAGCGAACAGCGCGACGACTTCGCTCACGTACCGGGGCGCATCGTGCGTCTGACCTTCCAGGGCGAAGCGACCTACGCGCCGTTGCTGGGAACCGTTGCTCGGGAAACGGGCGTGGACTACAGCATCCTGGCCGGTCGCATCGATCGCATCAAAGACGTCCCTTACGGGCAATTGACCCTGGCCGTCACCGGTGGCGATATGGAAGCGGCGTTTGCCCGCTTCACCGCAGCTGACGTCCACATGGAGGTGCTGCGCTGATGGAAGTCCTGTTGAGTTTCTTTTCCAATATCGACTGGTACGAAATCTGGCTGGCTACCGGCGATACCCTGCTGATGCTCGGCGGTTCGCTGCTATTCACCGTGCTGTTGGGCCTGCCGCTGGGCGTGCTGTTGTTCCTGTGCAGCCCGCGCCAGTTGCTGGAAGCCAAAGGCGTGTACGCGATGTTGTCGCTGCTGGTGAACATTCTGCGTTCGCTGCCCTTCATTATTCTGCTGATCGTGATGATTCCGTTCACCGTGTTGATCACGGGCACCTCTCTGGGTGTCGCCGGCGCCATTCCACCCTTGGTGGTGGGCGCCACGCCGTTCTTCGCACGACTGGTGGAAACCGCCTTGCGTGAAGTGGATCGCGGCATCATCGAGGCGACCCAGGCCATGGGCGCGACGACACGTCAGATCATCATCAATGCCTTGCTGCCGGAAGCCCGCCCGGGCATCTTCGCGGCGATTACGGTGACAGCGATTACACTGGTGTCCTACACGGCAATGGCCGGTGTGGTCGGCGCTGGCGGCTTGGGCGACCTGGCGATCCGTTTCGGTTACCAGCGCTTCCAGACCGATGTGATGGTTGTGACGGTGGTGTTGCTGCTGATGCTGGTTCAAGTGCTGCAAACCGTTGGCGACAAATTGGTTGTCCACTTCTCACGTAAATAAGTCATGAGCCGGCCATTCGCTGGCAGGCGCCATACGGGCGTCTCACAAGGAGTTAGCTGAATGAAAAAACTACTCGTCGCGTTCGCTGCCGTTGCAGCCTTTTCCGCACACGCTGCCGACACCCTGACCGTCGCGGCCACCCCGGTGCCTCACGCGGAAATCCTCGAGTTCGTTAAACCGGCCCTGGCCAAAGAAGGCGTGGACCTGAAGGTCAAAGTCTTCACCGACTACATCCAGCCGAACGTGCAGGTGGCCGAGAAGCGTCTGGACGCCAACTTCTTCCAGCACCAGCCGTACCTGGATGAGTTCAACAAAGCCAAGGGCACTAACCTTGTCAGCGTTGCCGGTGTGCACCTGGAGCCGCTGGGCGCTTACTCCAGCAAGTACAAAGCGCTGACCGAGCTGCCGGGCGGCGCCAACGTGGTGATTCCGAACGACGCCACCAACGGCGGTCGTGCGCTGTTGCTGCTGGCAAAGGCTGGCCTGATCAAGTTGAAGGATTCGAACAACATCCTGTCGACCGTGAAGGACATCACCGAGAACACCAAGGACCTGAAATTCCGTGAACTGGAAGCCGCGACCATCCCGCGCGTGCTGACCCAGGTCGACCTGGCGCTGATCAACACCAACTACGCGCTGGAAGCCAAGCTTGATCCGTCCAAGGACGCGCTGGTTATCGAAGGCAGCGACTCGCCGTACGTGAACATCCTCGTCGCCCGTCCGGACGACAAGGACAGCGCTGCGATGCAGAAACTGGTTGCTGCCCTGCACAGCCCGGAAGTGAAAGCTTTCATTCTCGAGAAGTACAAAGGTGCGGTATTGCCGGCGTTCTGATGTTGAAGGGGACGCAGAGCGTCCCTGGCTGCATTCCCACGCGGAGCGTGGGAACGATCAAAAACGGGGACGCATTGATTGCGTCCCCGTTTTTTTATGCCTGAAATACCGTACCTGTGGGAGCGGGCTTGCTCGCGAAAGCGGTGTAACAGTCAACATTGATGTTGGATGTTATGGCCTCTTCGCGAGCAAGCCCGCTCCCACAGGGTATTGTGTTGGTTACTCGCGCTTTAGCATTACCGGCAACTGCGCCACCAGTTTCTGGTTGTTCAACGGTGCACGAATGAACCCACGCTGCGTCCCGTCCGGCCCGATCACCGCCAGATTACCGCTGTGATCAACGGTGTAGTTAGGCTTGCTGGTGTCCGCCGGAATAAACGGAATACTCACCGCATTGGCCAGTTTCTGAAGGTCTTCGACCGAGGATGCCGTCAGCCCGATGAATTGCGGATCGAAATAGCCCAGGTATTGCTTGAGTTGCTTGGGCGTATCGCGATTCGGGTCGACGCTGACCAAAACGACCTGCAACTTGTCCACAGCATCCGCCGGCAGTTCACTCTTGATCTGCCGCAGTTGGGCGAGGGTGGTCGGGCAGATGTCCGGGCAGAAGGTGTAGCCGAAGAACAACACACTCCATTTGCCTTTCAGCTCGTTGATCGCCACCGGCTTGCCGTCCTGATCGGTCATCTTCACGTCCGGCAGGTTACGGCTTTGGGGCAACAGGATGATCCCCGCATCGATCAGTGCCGTCGGGTCGCCCTGGTTTTTTCCGGTCAGTACTTTGTTGATGGTCAGGCCCAGGATCAGCGCGATCAAGGCGACGAGAATGAAGACGGTTTTCTGGGTTCGAGTCATAGGTTCAACAGTAAGTAGTGGTCTACGAGCAGCGCGATAAACAGCAGGAACAAGTAGTAAATAGAGTACTTGAACGTGTTGATCGCCGCGTGCGGCCGAGTGCCACGGTACAGCACCACGGCCCATTGCAGAAACCTCGCGCCCAGTACGAGGGCACAAATCAGGTAGAGCACGCCGCTCATGTGGATCACATAGGGCATCAGGCTGACGGCCAGCAGCGCAAAGGTATAAAGCAGGATGTGGACTTTGGTGTAGTGCTCGCCATGGGTCACCGGCAGCATCGGAATATCAGCCTTGGCGTATTCTTCCTTGCGGTGAATCGCCAGCGCCCAGAAATGCGGTGGAGTCCAGGCGAAGATGATCAGCACCAGCAGCAACGGTTCGGCAGTGACATGACCGGTGGCGGCGGTCCAGCCGAGCAGCGGCGGGGCCGCACCGGCGAGGCCGCCGATGACGATGTTCTGCGGCGTCGCGCGTTTCAGGAAGCCGGTGTAAACCACCGCATAACCGAGCAAGGAGGCGAGGGTCAGCCATGCCGTCAACGGGTTGGTGAAGGCTAGCAGCAGAGCTTGGCCGAGCACCGCCAGCACCAGCGCGAAAGTCAGCGCAGCGGTTGGAGATACCCGACCTTCGGCCAAGGGCCGCTTGTGGGTCCGGGCCATGACGGCGTCGATGCGTCGGTCCACCACATGGTTGACCGCCGCCGCACCGCCGGCACACAAGGCGATCCCCAGATTGCCGAACACCAGCACCGTCCACGGCACCCCGGCGCGGGTCGCGAGAAACATGCCGACCAGCGAGGTGATGAGCATCAGCACCACCACTTTCGGCTTGGTCAGCTCCAGGTAATCGCGCCAGATTGCCTGACTGTGACGTTCGCCGATCAGGGTCGCCATGGCATTTCTCCTTTTATTGTTATGGGCCCGGCCGAGTGTTTACGCAGGCTGAGACGCCAGCGTACCGGGGGCTGATGCTTGACCCGAACCAGGCTGGTTCGCGCGTGATAATTGACCAGCACCATCGTCAGCAGCAGCGCTGCGCCCCCGGCGTTGTGGGCGACGGCCACCGGCAGCGGTAAGTGAAACACCACGTTGCTTATACCCAGGGTGATTTGTGCGGCAAGGGCGATCAGCACCATGGCGGCCAGGCGCGTCATGCCGACGACCTTCAATTGCCAGGCCAGGCCGAGCAGCACGAGGGTGACCAGCAATGCGCCGATGCGGTGAGTCAGATGAATCGCGGTGCGGGCATCGCTGTCCAGTTGCCCGCCCAGGTAATTGGGGCCGATGTGTTGGGTCAGGTGAAAGCCGTTGGCGAAATCAGTCGGTGGCAGCCATTGCCCGTGGCAGGTTGGAAAGTCTATGCAGGCCACCGCCGCGTAATTGGAGCTGACCCAGCCACCAAGGGCAATTTGCAGGATCACCAGCAATAAGCCGGCGGTCGCCCAGTGCTGCAAACGCCGTGGCACGGTTAGCGCCGGCAACACGCCGGACAGTCGCAAGGTCAGCAGAAACAATAGGCTCAAGGTCGCAAAGCCGCCAAGTAAATGCCCGGTGACCACTTGCGGCCAGAGCTTGAGCGTCACCGTCCACATGCCGAACGCCGCTTGGGCGAACACCACCGCCAGCACAAACAACGGCAGTTTCACTGGCTGCCCCGGGTGATGACGATGGGTCCAGGCGCGTCCCGCCAACACTGCGATCAGCAGCCCCAATGTGCCGGCGAAGTAGCGATGAAGCATCTCGTTCCAGCCTTTGTTGGCTTCCACCGGTGCGTCGGGAAAGTGCAGTTCGGCATGGGCCAGTTGGGCTTCGCTGTTCGGCACGCTGATAAAGCTGTAGCAGCCGGGCCAGTCCGGACAGCCAAGGCCAGCGTGAGTCAGACGTGTGTAGGCGCCGAGCAGCACCACAATCAGCGCCAGCAAGGTGGCAAACAACGCGAGGCGAAATCCAGGTTTGGCCATGACGATGCCCTTATCCGATGTTCGACAGTTTCAGCAAATGGCGCAGGTCGTTGAGCAGGTCCTTGCCCTTCACCGTCGGGTCGTAGCGCAGCACCAGGTTGCCGTGAGGGTCGATGATCCACAGGTGCGGCGTGTCATTGCTCTGAGCGCCTTTGCTGTAGGTCGGCGGGTCCAGGGAATAACGTTGCAGCTGCGGGTACTCACGTTGAAGTTTAGTCTCGTAATCGCTGTTCAGCGGCTGTGCGACGGCCAGCGCATGGCTGGCGCGGGAGGCATCGCGACCGAGGCCGATCTGGATCTGGCGCGCCAGATACACCAGCTGCTGGCAGTCCACCGAACAGTCCTTGGGCGCTGTCACCAGTAACTGCCAGCGGTCCTCTTGCGCCGGTACGCCGATGTCGGCGCGGGTCTGGCCGTTGCCAATCAGTTCGCCGTGATAACTGCGGCCCTCCGGCACCCAGAACTGCAATTTGTACATGCCGGTGGCGAGGATCATCGGACCCACCACTCCCAACAGGATCAGTAACAACTGCAAGCGCCCGCGCCGACGATTTACCGGCGTTTTCGCCTCAGACATGCCGGGTGGATTCATGGCCGCTCCCATTATTGTTCTCCTTTGCGTTGTGCCAACCGAGATAGAGGTAAAGGCCGAGCAGGGCTATCGACAGGGCGAACCACTGCACGGCATAAGCCAAGTGTTTTTCCGGCCCCATGGCCACCACCGGCCAATCGGCCTGGTAGGTCGCGGGGCCGCTTTGTGCGCGTAATTCGTAGGCGAAACCGTCACGGTCAAGCGCCGCCCAGAGCCTGGCCGGTTCAATGGCGGTGACCAGTTGTGGCCAGGTCGTGGCGTCTGGGTCGGTATGCAACTGGAACGTTGCGCCGGGGGAAACGTAGACCCATGCGTCGAGGCTCAATGCCTGAGTCGGTGTGGTGAATGACGGCGGTGTGCGCCGATCCGGCCACGGCAACCAGCCGCGATTGACCAGCAGCCAGAGACCGGTTGCCCGGTCCTGAAACGGTTGCAGCAGCTCGACCCCGACCTTGCCGTCTCGTTGACGGTTGTCCAGCAGCAGGCTGTGTTCGGCATCGAACTGGCCGTGCAGGCGAACCCGACGGAAGGCCGGATCTTCGGTGTGTTGCAGTTCAGTGCTGGCCATCGGTTCGGCCGCCCGGCGCTCGGTGTAACTTTGCAGCAATGCACTTTTCTCCGCGCCCCGGCTCAATTGCCAGAACCCGAGTGACACCAGCAAAGGCAGCAGCATCGCGACCACCAGGGTCGGCAGGAGGCCCGGCCGGAAGCGTTTCATGGCGTTGCCAGAAAGTCGGTAATCGCGATAGCTATACTCAAATGCATCGCCTGTCCCCCGGAGTGTCACCATGCTCAAAGCAGCCATCGTCCTGATGCTGATTGCCACGGTTGTCAGCCTGTTCAGCGGCCTGTTTTTTCTGGTCAAGGACGACAGCCACTCGAATCGCCTGGTCATCGCCTTGAGTGTTCGTGTTGCGCTGGCCGCCACCACTGTCGGCTTGATCGCCTGGGGTTTTTTCAGCGGCCAGTTGGTGTCTCACGTGCCTTGGTAGTCATGAAAGCCAAGGCTCAGAGCACATAGACGAAAACGAACAGACCGATCCACACCACGTCCACGAAGTGCCAGTACCAGCTCGCCGCCTCGAAGGCGAATTGATGGTCGGCATCGAAGTGCCCACGCATGATCCGCATCAGCATGACGAACAGAATGATGGTGCCAATGGTTACGTGGGCGCCGTGGAAACCGGTGAGCATGAAGAACGTTGCGCCATAGATGCCTGAACCCAGGGTCAGGCCCAGCTCGTGGTAGGCGTGCAGGTATTCTTCGGCCTGGAAACCGAGGAACGCGCAACCGAGCAACACGGTCAGCGCCAGCCAGATTTTCAGTGCGCCGCGATGGCCCTTTTTCAAGGCGTGGTGAGCAATGGTCACGGTGACGCTGGAACTCACCAGCAGCACGGTATTGAGCAGCGGCAGGCCCCAGGGGCTGATGACTTCCTTGGGCGGAGGAAAGAGTTTCGGGTCCGGGTTGTTCAACAGCGGCCAGGTGAATTCAAACGTCGGCCACAGCATGTGAGCGAGGCCTTTGGTGCCTTCACCGCCCAGTGCCGGGCCCGTGATGTTGCGCACATAAAACAGCGCACCGAAAAAGGCGATGAAGAACATCACCTCCGAGAAAATGAACCAGCTCATGCCCCAGCGGAACGAGCGGTCCATCTGTGCGCTGTACAACCCTGCGCGACTTTCCTTGATCACCGTACCGAACCAGCCGAACAGCATGTAGGCCAACAGCAATCCGCCGACAAAAAAGATCAGCGGGCCGTGGGATTCCGGCCGTGCAGCCTTCAGGTCGTTGAACCAGGTGGCCAGGCCGAACACCGTGACGAACATGCCGACCGTGGCGATAATCGGCCATTTGCTCTGGGCCGGAACGTAATAATGTTCATGAGTTGCCATTTATTGTTCTCCTTATCGGGCACGCTTTAACGTCTAGCCGCCGGTGCTTGCTGCAACAGCCACGGGCGGATGACGTGCGGTGATATCGAACAGCGTGTAGGACAGCGTCAGGTGCTTCACTTCCTTGGGCATGTCGCGGTCAACAATGAACCGAACCGGCATCTCGATTCGCTGACCGGGCTGCAGCACTTGCTGGGTAAAGCAGAAACATTCGGTCTTGTGGAAGTACGCGGCTGCGTTGCTGGGCGCGATGCTCGGCACTGCCTGGGCGCTCATCGGGCGATCAGTCGGGTTATGGGCGATAAAAATCATCTCGTTCACCGCCCCGGGGTGCGCGACCAGTTCATCGCCCTTGGGATAGAAATCCCAGGCCATGTCGGCGGCGTTGGTCGACAGAAACTGCACGCGAACCTGCCGCGAAACGTCGACCGTTTGCTCGCCTTCATACTGCCCGGAGGTTTTGCCATTGATGCCGAACGCCTGGCACATCACGTCGTAGATCGGCACCAGGGCAAAGCCGAAGACAAACATCGCCACCACCACCAGCAACAGGCGAGTGACCAGTTTCTTCATCGAAATCGAATCAGCCATGGTGCTTAACCTCTACCGGGAACCCTGTGGGAGCGGGCTTGCCCGCGATAGCGATATGTCTGACACACCGCGCCGCATGCATCGCAGGCAAGCCAGCTCCCACAAGAATTCCTACAAGGCCGAAGCGTTTCATTTCACTTCCGGCGGCGTGGTGAAGGTGTGATACGGCGCCGGCGACGGAATGCTCCACTCCAGGCCTTCGGCGCCGTCCCACGGTTTGGCCGGTGCCGGCTCGCCGCCGCGAATGGTCTTGATCACGATGAACAGGAAGAAGATCTGCGTGGCGCCGAACATGAACGCACCGATCGACGACACCATGTTGAAGTCGGCGAATTGCAGGTTGTAGTCCGGAATCCGTCGCGGCATGCCCGCCAGGCCCACGAAGTGCATCGGGAAGAACGCCAGGTTCATGCCGATGAATGACAGCCAGAAGTGCAGCTTGCCAAGGGTTTCGTCGTACATGTGGCCGGTCCATTTCGGCATCCAGTAGTAGGCCGAGGCGAAGATCCCGAAGATCGCCCCCGGCACCAGCACGTAGTGGAAATGCGCGACCACGAAGTAGGTGTCCTGGTACTGGAAGTCCGCCGGGGCAATGGCCAACATCAACCCGGAGAACCCGCCAATGGAGAACAGGATGACGAACGCCACGGCGAACAGCATCGGCGTCTCGAAGGTCAGCGAGCCTTGCCACATAGTGCTGGCCCAGTTGAACACCTTGACCCCGGTGGGCACCGCGATCAGCAGCGTGGCGTACATGAAGAACAACTCGCCCACCAGCGGAATGCCGACCACGAACATGTGGTGCGCCCAGACGATGAACGACAGAAACGCAATACTCGCCGTGGCGTAGACCATCGAGGTGTAGCCAAACAGCGGCTTGCGCGAGAAGGCCGGAATGATCGAGCTGACGGCACCGAAGGCCGGCAGGATCATGATGTACACCTCGGGGTGACCGAAGAACCAGAACACATGCTGGAACAACACCGGATCTCCGCCACCGGCGGCACTGAAGAAACTGGTGCCGAAGTGGATGTCCATCAGCATCATGGTCACGCAGCCGGCCAATACCGGCATCACCGCGATCAGCAGGAACGCGGTGATCAGCCAGGTCCAGACGAACAGTGGCATTTTCATCAACGTCATGCCGGGGGCGCGCAGGTTGAGGATGGTCGCGATCACGTTGATCGCCCCCATGATCGAACTGATCCCCATCAGGTGGATGGCGAAAATGAAGAACGTCACGCTTTCCGGCGCGTAGGTCGTCGACAGCGGTGCGTAGAAGGTCCAGCCGAAATTCGGCCCGCCGCCAGGGGTGAAGAGGGTCGATACCAGTAGCAGGAATGCTGCCGGCAACAGCCAGAAGCTGAAGTTGTTCATCCTCGGCAAGGCCATGTCCGGCGCGCCGATCATCAACGGGATCATCCAGTTGGCGAGGCCTACGAAAGCCGGCATCACCGCACCGAACACCATCACCAGACCGTGCATGGTGGTCATCTGGTTAAAGAATTCCGGCTGGACGATTTGCAGTCCCGGCTGGAACAGTTCGGCACGGATGACCATGGCGAACGAGCCGCCCAGCAGGAACATGGAGAACGCAAACCACAGGTACAGCGTGCCGATATCCTTGTGGTTGGTGGTCAGCACCCAGCGCATCAGGCCTTTGGCGGGGCCGTGGGCGTGGGCGGTGCCGGTATGAACATGGTCATCGACTACAGCAGTCATGTCCTGTCTCCTGCAAACGGATGGGCTGGGTGGGCCGGGGCGTCATGTCCCGAGCGGTTCCTTACGCACGCAATAGACCGGGTCATTTGCTTTCCGCCTGTTTCAGCTCCAGCACTTCTTTAGGGGTGACCATGTCGCCTTTGTTGTTGCCCCAGGCGTTACGTTCGTAGGTCACGACCGCTGCGATATCGACTTCCGAGAGCTGCTTGCCGAACGCCGCCATGGAGGTGCCGGGCTTGCCGTGGAAGACGATGTTCAGGTGATCCTTGATCGGTCCGGTGGCGATTTTCGAGCCCTTGAGTGCCGGGAACATCGGCGGCAGGCCCTGGCCCTCAGCCTGGTGACAGGCCACGCAGGTGGTGTGATAGACCTTGTCGCCGCGCTCCTTGAGCTCCTCGAGGGTCCATTCCTTGCTGGTCAGCTCTTTGAGCTGCGCAGCTTCCGCCTTGCGCTCGCCCAGCCAGGTTTCGTAATCGGCCTTTTCCTTGACCTCGACCACGATCGGCATGAAGCCGTGATCCTTGCCGCACAGTTCGGCGCATTGGCCACGGTAGATGCCGGGCTTTTCGACACGGGTCCAGGATTCATTGACGAAGCCCGGGATCGCATCGCGCTT
This sequence comes from Pseudomonas sp. GW822-FHT02E03, assembly GCF_058802325.1. Classification (NCBI taxonomy): domain Bacteria; kingdom Pseudomonadati; phylum Pseudomonadota; class Gammaproteobacteria; order Pseudomonadales; family Pseudomonadaceae; genus Pseudomonas; species Pseudomonas sp. GW822-FHT02E03. The sequence goes on from NZ_JBXAOA010000048.1 coordinate 37,514, forward strand.
GACCGCGAAGGCCGGCACCCACCAGGAGTGGATGACGTCGGCGGAAGTCACCAGGAAGCGCACCTTGGCACCGATCGGCAGCACCAGCGGCTTGTCGACCTCCAACAGGTAATGCTCGCCCTTGGTTTCCTTGTTGTGGATCTGATCGGCGGGGGTGTTCAGGTTGCTGAAGAATTCGACGTCCTGACCCAGGTATTTGTAGTGCCACTTCCACTGGTAACCGGTGACCTGGATATCGATATCCGGCTCAGTGTTGTCGTACATCTGGATCAGGGTGGCGGTTGCGGGGACCGCCATGGCCACCAGAATGAGCAGGGGCACGATGGTCCAGAGAATTTCGACGGTAGTGCTTTCATGAAATTTTGCGGCCACCTGCCCGGTAGAGCGGCGGTGGACCATCATCGACCAGAACATGGCGCCGAAGACGATGATGCCGATCACTACACAAATCCAGAAAATGGTCATGTGCAGGTCGAATACTGCGTGACTGATTTCAGTCGCTCCAGGCGCCATATTCACAGTCCAGGCCGCTTGCGCCTGACTGAAAATCGACCACAACAGGAGGCCCATCCAGACATGTGGATGTCGCATCATTGCGGGTTCCCCTTATAGTTCTTTTTATCCCGCCGGCTTTCACCTGCGGCAAGGGAGCGGCATTTTCAGACTACGAACTTGAATCGCCGAGCCTTGCTGCATATGCAGTCGGGCGTCATCAGCTAACTCCATTCAGATCCGAGTATAGACAGCGACTGCCACCTCGCAATGCGATGACGTAAATCGACTGAAACAGGTTGGACTTGCGTTCCATGTCACGAATGGAGAAGGATGCAGACGAGTGGTGGCAAATCGATATAACGTAGACGTCTCAAGGATGAAATAATTATGACAAATGCGTCTTAGGCTTTTTCATAAGCCAGCTAAGTTATGTCTTCCCTATTTCATTGCCTTGTTTCCTGGAGTTTTCATGAACACCGCCGCATTGCGCGAGCAGATCCAAAAAGCCCAACAACACGAGGCCGAGACTGGCCTGTTAACTCGACAACTGGAAACCCAACTGCCGCACCTTCACTCCGCCATCCAATTGCCGGATGTCGATGCCAATGGCGTAATGACGCGTTTTGTGGCCGCGTATATAGAACAAGTGCCGGACCTGCTGGACGCAGCCAATGAAGTCGCCAGGGAAGCGGGCATTGAGTCACAGATCAAACCGGTGCTGAAAATCGCCGAGCAGTTCTTCCTCCAGCCACCGGCAATCATGGCCGGTCACGTCGGCCTGGACAGCCTGCTGGACGAAGCCTATCTGGCGCATCGGTTGGTCGAAGAGGTCAACGATCTGTACATCAAGCATTTTGGCCAGCCATTGATCCCCTTGGACATGACTGTTGCCAACCTGATTGCCCATCAACTGATCGGCGAGGAATTTGCCAATCAACTGGATGAGGCGGTGCATCACGCTGTGGACGAGATGCTTAACGATGAAAGTTTTGCGCTGGAGTCAGTAGAGGCCTACCGCGAGAAACTCAACAGCCCGGACACCGGCGCTGCGTGGAAGCGCTGGCCGTGCCTGTCGCGCCAATTGGGCGTGGGCCTTGAGCTGGATCAGCCAGCGGCTTGATTCAACGGTAGCAATTGAACACCTGTGGGAGCGGGGGGGGGGGGGGGGGGGGGGGGGGGGGGGGGGGGGGGGGGGGGGGGGGGGGGGGGGGGGGGGG
>NZ_JBXAOA010000049.1:0-38044 GCF_058802325.1 Pseudomonas sp. GW822-FHT02E03
GAACTCAGCAGTGAAACGATGCATCGCCGATGGTAGTGTGGGGTTTCCCCATGTGAGAGTAGGTCATCGTCAAGATTGAATTCCGAAACCCCTGTCTGCTTATGCAGACAGGGGTTTTGTCTTTCTGGGCTATAGAAACCTCAATCTGGAATGGGGCACATCCTGCTCTTACGTGCCTTGCTACTCCTTCGAGCCAGCAACTTGCGCCACCAGATATAGATTCCCGTCACCGACAATACTGCAATCAAAACACCTAGCACCGCGATCATGACTTGCCCGGTGAGCCCAATGATCCGCCCTCCGTGTATCGGCAATTGCAGCCGATAAAAACGCTCTCCCAGGGTGCCTTGCCCTGCGATTTCCTGCCCCAGTAAACGCCCGTCCGTGCCATGGAAGAACAGCCAGGACTTTCCATGGGCCTCGGTATCATGTTGCCCAAACCCTGCCCCATAAAAGTTGTACTCAAAGCTGTAATACAACTCCCCGATTGCAGCGGTCAGCCCTAACTTTTGCCCCTCCTGTAACGCACGTTCATAAGCCTGTTGATAACTCAGCCGCGTAACTCCCAGCTCCTCAGCAGGCATGCGTCCGCGGGCCTCGTAAACGCTCGGCTCAATCGGCGAAAACAGTGAAACCACAGGCTTGAAGACCTGACTCGGCAGGTTCATGGCGACACTGCTGACCGCAATCGGTAGCAGCAACAACCAAAGCCACAACCCACCCGCCCGATGCAGGTCAAAATTCAGCCGGTAGGCATGCCCACCCTTGATCTTCCAGGCCGTCGACCACTTCTTCCAGAACGGTTTCCCTCGTGGAAGCGTCAGCCAAAGCGCGATGAAACAATCGACAACCCAGGCGATCGCGACCAGTCCCATTAACAACAATCCCCAGTTATTCGGCAGAACCAGGTTGTAGTGGAACTCCAGAATGAACGGAATGAAATTCTCCCGCTGAAAGCAGCATTCTCCCCAGAACCGCTGCCCTTTCTGCTCGCCATTGACCGGGTCCAGATAGAACACCTGATTGGGCTCGGAAAAAGGTTTTCCGGTCGCAGGATCATTACGCGGTACCGCAGCCAGCAATGCGGTATGACCCTGTTCTGACGGGTACTCCATGTACCAGACTTGTAGCCTCGGATGCTCCGCTTGCAGCTTGTCTACCAAAGTGCCGGGCGGCAAACGCTGACCGTCGGCAGACGCTGTATAGAACCCTGGATTGAGCCACTCATCCAGCTCATGATTGAACGCCAGGATGCTGCCCGTAAGCCCCGCCATCAGCAGAAACAACGCAGTCGCCAAACCAATGTAGCGATGAAGTAAAACCAGAAATGCACGCATGGAATTTTCCTGCAGAGACGACAAAGCCAGCTCCTGGATTCAGGGGCTGGCTTTTTTGGATAACAAGTCGTTAGAACTGGTAGCTCACGGTAGCGGCGACGTTGCGCTCTTCACCCAGGTAGCAGAAGTTCAGGCTGGCACAGGAGGCCACGTAGGACTCGTTGGTCAGGTTGTTCGCATTCAAACGTACGTCCACGCCCTTCAAGCCCACCTTGCCCAGGTCATAGCCGACAGACGCATCGAACAGCGTGTAGGACGGCACCTTCAGGGTGTTTTCCGCATCGGCCCAGCTGTAGCCGACATAACGCACGCCGCCGCCAAGACGCAGGCCATCAAGCGCTGCGCTGTCGAACTTGTAGTCCGCCCACACTGAGGCCATATGACGTGGCGCCTGAGTCGGCGAGTTGCCCTTGTTTTCGATCACGTCGGTTGCGGTGCTCAACGTACTGATCATCGACTTCGAATACTCGATGTCGGTGAAGGTGTAGCTGCCGAGCACTTTCAGGTTATCGGTCAGCTGCATGTGCGCTTCCAGTTCCAGACCCTGGGAGCGGACGGCGCCTACAGCGCGATAGAAGTTTTCCTGCGGCAGTTTGGTCGCCAGGTTTTCCTGATCGATGCGGAACAGCGACGCCGTGAACAAGTTGTCGGTGCCTGGTGGCTGGTACTTCAGGCCCACTTCCCACTGGGTGCCATCGGTCGGTGCCAGAGGATTGCCGGCGCTGTCCGCGTAGGAATTCGGGTTGAACGACTCGGAGTAGCTGATATACGGTGCGATGCCGTTATCGAACAGGTACAGCGCCCCAGCCCGGCCCGTCAGCTTGGTGCGTTCGTCACTGATTTCCGTGCCTACAGGGCGCCCCGCTTCAGCCAGCCGATTTTCATCGGAGGTTTCAACCCAGTCCTGACGCAGGCCCAAAGAGAAGCGCCACTTATCCATCTCGATCAGGTCTTGCAGGTAGACGCCGGTCTGTTCCAGGCGCCGCAGATAGCTGGTCGGGCTGTAGAAGTCGATGGCCGAATTGCCGTACACCGGATTGAACGCATCGATCGGCGCAAGACCGCCACTGGTCCAGTCGACCACCGTTTTGCGTCGCTGGTAGTCCGCGCCCATCAGCACGGTGTGTTTGGTTGCGCCGGTGAAGAACTCGGCTTGCAGCATGTTATCGACGATAAAGGCGTGGAGCTTTTCGTCGCCGCCGGTGTAATAGCGGTTCAACTCGTTACTGGTGGGGGTAGTCCAGCCATAGGCGTAAACCTGATCGATCTTCACCTTGGAGTCGAGATAACGAAAGTTCTGCCGAGCGGTGAAGACGTCGTTGAAGCGGTGTTCGAACTGATAACCGAAGGACTGTTGATCACGCTGGAAGCCATCAACACCCGGCTCGCCTTCGAAGAAGTTGGGGGAGATCCGATTGCCGTTGCGCTGATGGATCGTGCCATCGGCCGGGACGCCGCCGTGATAGCCGCCGTCGGGATCGTGTTGCAGATAGGCTTGCAGCGTCAGCGAGGTATCTTCGGTGAAATCGATGCTCACCGTCGGCGCCAGGGCGAAGCGCTTTTCCTCATTGTGGTCGAACTGTGTGTCGGACTGATCCGCCAACCCTGTCAGCCGATAGGCAATACGCTTGTCATCATCCACCGGCCCGCTGAAGTCGAAGCCCATGCCACGTTGGCCTTGAGTGCCCACCGTGGCCTGAACCTGATGATAGGGCTCATACAACGGTTTCTTGCTGGTCAACGCCACCAGCCCGCCCGGCGAGCTGCGACCGTAGAGCACCGACGACGGTCCTTTGAGAATATCGACTCGTTCGAGGAAATAGGGGTCTACCTGCATGGTGCTGTAGGTGCCGCTGTCACCCATGGATTTGAGGCCGTCGAGATAAATATTATCCACCGAGCCGTCGTTGAAACCGCGCATCGCCACGTAGTCGTAACGGTGGGTCGCGCCGTAAGGGTTGGTCAGCACGCCCGGGGTGTAGCGCATCGCCTGGGACACGGTTTGCGAGCCTTGGTCGTCCATTTGCTCGCGGGTCACCACGGACACGCTTTGTGAGGTTTCCAGCAGCGCGGTACTGGTCTTGGTGGCGATCTGGCTGTGCGTTGCGTTGTAACCATCCATGCTGCCCAGCGCGTTACCCAGGGCGAAGCCTTTGATGTCGGTGGCGGGCAGCGCCAGGGCTTCGGTTTCAGCAACGGGCCGCAGCACATAGCTGCTGCCATCCTGACTGACGGCCACAAGCCCTGTGCCATTGAGCAAATGACTCAACGCCTGATCCGCCGAATAGTCGCCCTGTAATCCCGGCGATTGAAGGCCCTGAGTTTGAGCCGGAGTCGTCGACAGCGTGATGCCCGCCTGACGCGCGAATTGATTGAGCACATCGCTCAAGGGGCCGGCGGCGATGTTGTAGCGGTGGCTACTGGCTTCGCTGCCCTGTGCAGCAACGCCAAGTGTCGGCAACAGGCCGACACCCAGTGCGGTCGAGAACAGCGCCGCGCGAATGGCGTGGCGCAATACGCCTGATTCCGCGGCGAAATGGAGAGGGTTCTTACTGATGGCGCGCACAGTCATTGTAGGTTTCCGTAGGAAGTCGCTGAAGGCAGAGTTGAAGTGCTTACTGACTAAGCCGGACTTGTTCGGAAAACCCGCCAAAAATAATTCAGGCCTGTCGCTCCAGCGTCACCCAATAGCGAGTGCGATAGCGCAGTTGCACCGCCAGGGTTTGCGGCAGAATGGCCAGCAGTTTGTCGGTGTCGTCGAGACGGAAAACCCCGGACAGCCGCAAGTGGGCAATATCCGCCGCGCAGGTCAGATAGCCGGGACGGTAACGTCCGACTTCATTAATGAAATCCCCGAGGCGCATGTTGCGGGTGACAATCAGGCCATCCACCCAGGCGCCCGCATCCATGTCCTGCGGCGGTGCCAACTGCGCTCGACTCCGATCGATCAGATAACTCTGCCCGGCCTGCACCTGAATCGGCAGCCCATCGGCGGCCCGTGGCGAATGGATTGCGACGACGCCGCTGGTGACGCTGAGCCGCGTGCAGTTGGCGTCCTGACGAACAATGAAGCGCGCAGCCACACTTTCGAATACACCGTGACGGCTTTGCACCCGCAACGGTCGATCAAACGAAACCCCTTCACTTGCCCCACCGCACGTCACGACGATCTCGCCGCGAGTCAGTTTGATCAGGCGCTGCTGCGCGGTGTAGTCCAGATCCACCGCGCTGGCGGTGTTGAGCTCCAGGCGCGTGCCATCCGGTAACTGGAAACCGCGTCGCTCGCCCGTGGCGGTGGCGAAGTCGGCGGTCCACTGTTGCCAGCCGACATCCTTGCCCAGCCATGCCGCTGAACCCATCAGCAATGCGCCCGACAGCAGCTTCAATGCCTGGCGCCGACCCAATCCCTGCGCGCTGTTTTCCAAAGTGTTGAAGGCGACTTGAGCCCCGGGCACCGCGCGCAAATTACTGCTCAACTCGGCTTGCAGGGACTGCACCCGTTGCCAGGCCAGTTCGTGATCATGGTGCTCGGCCCGCCAGACGTCGCATTGTTGGCGCAGTCTGGGATTGGTCGCGTTGTTACGCAGGCGCAGCAACCAATGGATGGCTTGTTTAACCACCTGCTGATGGGGCTCGCCGCGACGGTTCAGTGCTGAGTTATCCACAGGCATCACGCTTCGTACCGCAGCACGTAGCAGTGATACAGCGCGTCGGCCACATAACGCTCCACCGAACGCAGGGATAATCCCATGTGTTCGGCGATCTGCTTGTGGGTAAATCCTTCGCACTGGGCCAGCAGAAATGCCTGACGCACTTTCGGCTTCAGGCCTTCAAGCATGCGGGCGATGCTTTCCAGCAATTCGAGCACCAATGCCCGTGCCTCGGCGCTCGGGGTTTCGGCCTCAGGCAAATGGGCGATGGTTTCCAGGTACGCGCGCTCGATTTCCTCACGACGCCAATGGTCGATCACCAGGCCGCGGGCGATGGTTCGTAGAAAAGCGCGGGGGGCCTTGAGCTCCAGGCGTTCGGTTCTTTGCAGCAGCCGGACGAACGTGTCCTGAGCCAGATCCGCCGCATCGGCTGCATTGCCCAATCGCGCACGTAGCCACGTGTTGAGCCACCCGTGATGGCTGCTGTAAAGCGCCTGTACTGCAAACTCAGGTGAAGACATGAACGCGACAGCCCGACGTCACAAATGATAATTAGTCGCATTGTCATCAAGGGTCGGGAAATTTGCAACTGCCGTTCGAGCAGCCACCAGCAAACACTGCTATTCGCGCGCTCTGGCACGCCGTTCGGCGGTTATCCGACGGGTTTCGTACAAACCCCTAAGATTTCTCCCGCTCGTGCCGACAGACTGGTGAGACATGCGTGCACCAAAGTAGAGCGGCCCAAGAATGCCGTCTGCGCTGTTACATGGAATGTTGCAACCCGGAACGCATCCCCACTTTTTTGCATAAGAAGTCCCATGAAATGAATCTCAAGTTCAGCCATAAAATTCTGCTGGCCGCTTCAGGCGTCGTGGTGTTGGCATTTGCGTTGTTCACTTTGTACAACGACTATCTGCAGCGAAACACCATCCGACAAAACCTCGAGTCTTCCGTTGAACAAGCTGGCGAGCTGACTGCCAGCAGCGTGCAGAACTGGATGAGCGGCCGGGTGCTGGTCCTGGAAAACCTCGCGCAGAACATCGCTCATCAAGGCGCCAATGCCGATTTGCCGGGGCTGGTCGATCAACCTGCCCTCACCTCGAACTTCCAGTTCACCTACGTCGGGCAGGCCAATGGTGTGTTCACCCAGCGCCCTGACGCGAAGATGCCGGACGGCTACGATCCGCGTCAGCGCCCCTGGTACAAACAAGCCGTGGTCGCCGACAAGACCATGCTGACCCCGCCTTACATGGCCGCGGTCGGCGGGTTAGTGGTGACCATCGCCATGCCGGTGAAAAAGCAAGGCGAACTGCTGGGCGTCGTCGGCGGTGACCTCAGTCTGGAAACCCTGGTGAAGATCATCAACTCGGTGGACTTCGGTGGCATCGGTCACGCGTTCCTCGTCAGCGCCGACGGTCAGGTGATCGTCAGCCCGGACAAGGATCAGGTGATGAAGAACCTGAAAGACATCTATCCGGGTTCCAGTGTCCGCATCGGGAAAGGCAATCAGGAAGTAGAACTGAACAAGCAAGACCGCATCCTCTCGTTCACGCCGGTGAGTGGTTTGCCAAATGCCGAGTGGTACATCGGTCTGTCGATCGACAAGGCCAAGGCCTACGCACCACTGAGCCAGTTCCGCACTTCGGCGCTGATCGCGATGTTCATCGCCGTGACCGCCATTGCAGTGTTGCTGAGTCTGCTGATCAACGTACTGATGCGTCCGCTGACCACGATGGGTCGTGCGATGCAGGACATCGCTCAGGGCGAGGGCGACCTGACCCGTCGTCTGGTGGTAGAAAGCAAAGATGAGTTCGGCGAGTTGGGCGGCTCTTTCAACCAATTCGTGGAGCGGATTCACGCATCGATTTGCGAAGTGTCCTCGGCGACCCGTCAGGTTCATGACCTGTCGCAACGGGTGATGGCGTCGTCCAACGCTTCGATCGTCGGCTCCGACGAACAAAGCGCCCGCACCAACAGTGTGGCTGCGGCGATCAACCAGTTGGGCGCCGCCACCCAGGAAATCGCCCGCAACGCCGCCGATGCTTCGCAACACGCCAGCGGCGCGAGCGAGCAGGCCGATGACGGTCGTCAGGTGGTGGAAAAAACTATCCTGGCCATGACCGAGCTGTCGCAGAAAATCAGCCTGTCCTGCACGCAGATCGAAACCCTGAACGCGAGCACCGACAACATCGGCCACATTCTCGATGTGATCAAAGGTATTTCCCAACAGACCAATTTGCTGGCGCTCAACGCGGCCATCGAAGCGGCCCGCGCCGGTGAGGCCGGTCGTGGTTTTGCGGTGGTGGCGGACGAGGTGCGCAACCTTGCTCATCGCACCCAGGAATCGGCGGAAGAGATCCACAAGATGATCAGCTCGCTGCAGATCGGTTCTCGCGAAGCGGTGACCACGATGAATGCCAGTCAGGCATCCAGCGAGCAGAGTGTCGAAGTGGCGAACCAGGCCGGCCTGCGACTGGTCAGCGTGACCCAGCGCATCGGCGAAATCGACGGCATGAACCAGTCGGTGGCCGCAGCGACCGAAGAGCAGACCGCCGTGGTGGAAACCCTCAACGTCGACGTCAACCAGATCAACCTGTTGAACCAGCAGAGCGTGGCCAACCTCAATGAAACATTGAAGGATTGCGATGCGCTGTCCCAGCAGGCCAATCGGTTGAAGCAGTTGGTTGATAGTTTCAAGATTTGATTGAGGTCAGTTGAACCGCGTTATCGTTCAATCGCGGGCAAGCCCGCTCCCACATGGTTTGTGTCGTACACACATCCCCTGTGGGAGCGGGCTTGCCCGCGATAGGGGTAGATCAGTCACCGCTAGAACGAAGCCCTACACAAACAACTTCAACACATTCCCCATCGCATCATCGGCAAACCCCTGAAGGAAATCCTTGAACCCAGGCAGGGCTTGCTCACCGCCCTGAGCCGGTTCGGCGATGATGGTCCAGATTGCCCGCGACTTGTCTGCGCCGATGGATTCCACCCTCATCGCCGCCCACAAATTGCCTATGCCCAAGGTGTTGTAGATGAGGGTCCAGGTCATGTTCAGTGCCTGGTCGTCCCGAGAGTTGAGCTGCTCGACCACCAGGTGGTTGTCATCCTTGAAGAATTTCTTGCGCAGTGACGACACACCTTCGCCCGTCATCTCGATGTGCGACAGCGCCGGAATGAATCGATCGAAGCCGGCAAAGTTGCCGACCACCGCCCAGACTTGCGCCGCATCGGCCGGTACTTCCACCGAAGACACAACATGGCAGCCGTGAGGATTTTTGATCAGGGTATCGGGTTGCAGAGTATTCATGGTTTTGCTCCGTGCAGGGTTAGGGTGAATCAGATGAAGTTGATTTCTTTGAGGTAGTCGCAGCCGCGCCGCAGCAGCGCCGGGGATTTTTCCGGGTAATGCGCGCCCATCTGCCGCACGCCGGCCTGGGCGTTGTCGTGGCCGATCATCGAGATGTCGCCGATGTCTTCTTCGAAGCCGTTGAGGTAGAAACCGAGCACGCCAAACAGCGCGTTTTCGCTATCGACGCGGCTCAGTTGCTGCTGCCAGTCGGCGACGCTGACCATGGCGAATTCCCGACCGGTCTCGCGAAATGGCGCCACGTAGGCGTCCCAGCTCAGGGGCTCGGGATTGTGCAGGTTGAACACGGCTTTTTCGGCCTGGTAACGGCTGGCGTGGAAGGCGATGAAACGGGCGAGGAAATCCACCGGCATCAGGTCGAAATTCAGCGCCAGTTCCGGCACCTGGCCGAGCTGGATCGAGCCCTTGAGCATCAGCATCAAGCGATTTTTGTGGGGCTGGCAGACGCCGGTGAGGCTGTTGAAACTGATGTTGCCGGGGCGATAAAGATTGACCCGCACCCCACGCTCCCGCGCCCGCTCGAGGATCCGCTCGCCGACCCACTTGGACAGGTTGTAGCCGTTCCTGATGTAGATCGGCGGTGTCTGCGCGGCGGGCAACTCCAGCACCCGGCCATCGTCGGAAATCGTGCTGGACGCCGAGAGCGTCGAGACGAAGTTGAAGATCTTCTTGCTGCGCCCTTCACACAGGCGCAGGCACTCGAAAATCGGCTCGACGTTATCCCGCGCCAACGACTCGTAATCGAGGACGTGATTGACGTTGGCGGCGTTGTGCACCAGCGCGCCGAAGGTGCGGTCGATGCGTGCGTAAACGTCGTCCGGCAAACCCAATTGCGGTTGGGTGATGTCGGCGGCGTAAACGCTGACCCGGCTCAGGTCCAGATGGGTGAGACGGTTATCCCGCAGGGCCTGGGCGAAACGTTCGGCCGCGCTTTGTCCGCCGGACTCACGCACCAGGCACGCAACCTCGGTGGCGCCCCAGGCCAGCAAAGCCTCGACGATGTGTACCCCGAGAAAGCTGTTGGCGCCGGTCACCAGCACTTTATGTACATCACCGCACTGGCTGACCGGCAGCGGATCGAGGTTGAGTTCGGCTTCGGCATCGATGAAGGCCTGGGGGCTGAGTGTCGAAGCTGCGCTTTGCTCGGGACCATCGAGCAGCTTGGCGAGGGTCAGCAACGTGGGCGCTTCGATGAAGCGATTGATCGAGAGGCTGCGACCGAACACCTGGCGGATGCTCAGCAGAAGCTGTGACAGCAGAATCGAATGCCCGCCCAGGTTGAAGAAGCTTTCATCGGTGGCAATCTCCTCGACCGGCAGCTCAAGCAACTCGGACCACAGCTGGCGCAACTGCATCTGCAACGGGGTCTGCGGCTGGCGCCGCTGACTGGCGACCTGGGCCTGTACCGAGGTCGCGAGCAGAGCCCGTCGATCGACCTTGCCGTTACTGGTGTAAGGCAGGCGTGGCAGCTCAATGTAGGCGCCGGGGTGCATGTAACCGGGCAGCGTGTTTTGCACATGCTCGCGCAAGGCTGGCAGAGCGGTGCCGGGGCGGTCCTCCCTCGGGTGAACCAGGTACGCCAGAATCCGCCGCCGTTCATCGATCACCACTGCTACCTGACGAAACAGATGGCTTTCGCGCAGACAATGCTCGATTTCCTCGGGCTCGACCCGAAAGCCCCGGATCTTCACCTGGTTATCCCGACGCCCACTCAGCTCGATCCCGTCGTCGGTCCACTGGCCGATATCGCCGGTGCGATAAACCCGCAACGCCTGCCCGTTGGGCAGCGTCAGGTTGAGGTAGCGCGCCGCCGTCAGCGCTGGGTCGTTCAGATAACCCAGGCCGACACCCGGCCCGGCGATGTACAGCTCGCCGGGTGTGCCTTGAGGCACTGGTTGCAGTTGCTCATCCAGAATCAATACCCGGCCATTGGCGATGGGGATACCGAGGTTCCGATTGCTATCGCCGACGCAAAATTGCCGCGTGGTGGCTAACACTGTGGTTTCGGTCGGGCCATAAATATTGTGGAATCGGCATTGCGGTGCGAGCTGCGCGATCACGAACGGCTCGCAGACATCGCCGCCGGTAATCAAGTGCTCAAGGCCCAGCGGTGCTTGCAGCGGCATGACGCTCAGCAGCGCCGGCGGCAGGAAGGCGTGGGTCACTTGCTGTGCGCGAATCAACTCGACCAATTGCTGTGGATCGCGACGCTGGTCGTCGCTGGGCACCACCAGTCGCGCGCCTTGGATAAAGGTCGGCAGGATATCCAGCAGCGACGCGTCGAAATTGATCGTGGAAAACTGCAACGCCCGACTGCTGCGCTGCAACCCGACGTGGTCGGCGTACCAGGCACAGAAATGGCTGAGGTTGCGATGGCTGAGCAACACGCCTTTGGGCTGGCCGGTGGTGCCGGAGGTGTAGATCGCCACGGCCGGTTCGTCGATGTTCACCGTGCGGCGGATCAGCGAGGCCGGGAGGCCGGGCTTGGGCGAAGGCAGACGGCGAATGTCCAGCATCGGCAGCGAGACGTCGCCCAACTCGCTGGCGCCGTCGTGCAACAGCAGGTCTGCGTTGGCGTTTTCCAGAATGAAGCGCCGACGTTGTGCCGGATGCTGCGGGTCCAGCGGCAGGTACACCGCACCGCAACCCAGCACCGCCAGAATCGCCGCGTACAGTTGCAGTGACTTGGGCAGGCACACGCCGATCACCAGAGGGCGGTCGGTTGCGCCGCGATGGCGCAGCATGTCCAGCATCGGTTGTTGCAAGCTCAACGCCAGGCTGCGCAAGGCTTTGTAATCGACGAGCAAACCATCGACCCACAGGGCCGGTTGCGTTGCGTCATCGAGCATGCGCTGCTCAATGCTGTGCATCACCGGCACTTGGGCGGCGGCCAGCAGCCACGGCACCGCAGGCGCATTGAGGCGGTGTTCGAAGGCCAGCATCTCCAGTGCATCAAGCCCATGCAATAGTGGGGCGGCAGCGCCGACCTCCGCCGTGGGCCAATGATCGAAACAGGCCTCATCCCGGGAAAACTGGCTGACCAGCCGTGCGCCGCTTTCGACTACCGCTGCCAGTGTGCGCAGGCGCAGGGACTGGCCGTTGCCGCAGCTTTCAGGAGCGATAACCTGCCGCCATAAAAGTCGCTGCGCACCGTCGCGAAAAACCACCACCGGCTGCGGCAACGTCTCGTCCACCAGGGCATCGAGTGACACGCGTACCTCCAGGCGAGACCGGGCCTGGACGCCGTCGCACGGCGCCGTTCCGTCGTCGATCAACAAATCCACCGGGCAGTGATTGGCCGGCGATTCAATACGCACGACACCATGGCCGTGCAGTTCAAGTTCAAGGGCCAGTTCAGCCATTGCCTGGCTGCTGCCAGACACTGCAATTTCAAGGCGTCTCATGGACGGATCCTCAAGGAGTCAGGTAATCGGCCAGGGCGTCGCGCACGCAGGGGGAGGCGAGCATCGAACTGCTGCGAAAGAAGCGCGTGATGTTGCCCACCAGCGGATGAAATCGGTTGATGGGGTAGGCCAGCGCACTGGCGTCTTCACGCAGCGACTGGCGTACCGATTCATCGACGGACAGGTGAGCGATCAGCTCGAAATCGAACGCCCGCTGCAGATCGCTCGCCAAGTACTGGGCGATGAAACCCGGCATCAAGCGCGCTATCGCATGGCGGTCCTCTTCGGGGGCGGTGCTCCAGTAAATCTGCACCAGCCGCGTCCAGAAACCGGCGTGACGTCCCTCATCCATAAGGTGGTCGGCCATCAAACCCTTGATCGAAGCCTTGACCGAATCGTCCCGGGCGAAGGCCGCCACTTCATTGGTCACGGTGTTTTCGGCAATGGCGATGCAGATCAGCTCTACGGCGCTGAGCAGGTGCTTCGGTGCCTGGGCCAGCGTCGCCGGTATCGCGCGGCTGAGTTCGATCTGCATGGGCAACGGGATCGGTGCGATGCCGGTCATGTCGATGGTCTGCTGCATGAAATCCATCGCCACCAGTGCGTGGTAATCCTCGTCTACCACGACCGTCATCGCGTCGTAGCGGCAGGCGAACGGGAACTCAATGCCGAAGCTGTTCTTGGCGATGCGGCGGGCGGTGTGATCCACCAGCTCAGTCTCGAAAATCACGACGTCGTTGATGAACTTGTAAAGGCTCTGCACCAGCACAAAGTCGCGCAGCTGCGGGCAGTGGCTGAGAAAGGTCTGGCTGTGGACCAGGGGTTGGCGGCTCATGGGGAAGATCAGTTTGTCGTCGTCTTCGAGCCGGCGTCGTGGCCGGGTGCGAATGGTGGCGCGGCTTTCCCAGGCGTCAGCGAAGGATTGGTAGTGGATGGCATTCATGGCGTCACCTGCGCAACCGGTTGGGCCATGCTCTGACGCAAGCCGTCCCACAGGGCGGCGCGGCTTTGGACGGCGGCGAGCGCAGCGGCCAGAACTTCGGTTTCGCGCTGCGGGTCGCCATCGATCAGCCGTGCCAGCAGTTTTTCCGCCGCCGGGCCGTGGTCTTCGGAATCGACTTCAATATGCCGTTGCAGGTAGTAACGAAACGTCGGGGCTTGATCCAGGCCAATGCCCCAGGCATCCAGCATGCGCTGGAACATCTGCGGAATGACGCTCTCGCGACCATGCACGAACGCGGCAGCCACGCTGTGCGCCGGGGCGTGCAGGGCTGTGTGCAGGGTCTGGCGGACGAACTCTGCCGCCGCTGGTTCGACCTCGACACTGTCCAGCGCGGTCTGGGGGCTTACGCCTTCCTGCTGCAGCGTGATGAATCGCTTGATGGCCCGGGTGTCCGCGCCGACCTCCTGCATGGCATCCAGATACAATTCGAAGTGGCTGCAATACCCCGCCCCCGGGCGGTCATCCGATTCTTCTCCCAGCACGATTTCGTTGATCAGACGTGCAGCTTGCGGGTCCGCCGGCGGCAGCCAGGGCAGATGGACACAAGTGAGTTCACGTTGCAGCCGTTTGGTCAGGGACATGAAGTCCCACACCGCGAAAACATGGCTTTCCATAAAACGGCGCAATAAGTTAATTGATGTTATTTCGGAAAATACCGGGTGTTGGCCAAGTTCGCGTTTTTTCAGAAAAAGTTGTTCTTTAGTTGGCTGCATATGAACGTCCTCATCAATGTTGTTTGGCGGCAAGGTCGCCCGCTTTTTTATAAAGACGAGCGGGCGCTTGAACCGAAATCCATGGAGTACCAAAGTTGTTTAAATATTCGCTCTGAATGCCCGTGCCGGCCTTGAAGGTCTTGCCTGGTAGGGCTTTTACGGAATCAGGAGCGGTCGATAACGGCTCGACGAAGAAAAAACTAATACACGAAACAAGTAGGCGGCAAGCGATATTTTAATTATTTGAAGTGGGCGGTTTATTGGGCATGAAGTGGCCTTATAAAACTTTTTATATAAGTTTTATTCAGGCGAAGTGGCTCCTTCCGATTTGTATTCATCAGAATTGAATAGATTGAGTGAATGCCTCACTCAGAGCACTTCAGGGAACAGGGAATCAAGATTTGATGTTTTATGGGCGGGACATCGGTCGGACTTCCGATTATCCCGCCTGTTGGCGCCGCTCCTTGCGTATTGGCTTCGATTCGCCTGGTTTTCTGTCAGGCGCTGACTTCTTTTGGTCTGTTTGAATCGATAAACGCAAGAGTGAGCCTAAATCAATGGCAGTGCCATTGAACTGATGGCGGCGAGAGAGGCGGCCACGGCCGAACGCGGCGCCAGGCAGGTGCGAATAGGAAGGGGAAGGAGGAGCGATAGGTAAGAAAGTGATACGCCGGCCAGATCGCCGGCGAGCGATTAACGTTTTAGCTGTTGATCCAGATACCGCCGCATGGTGGCGGAGGCTTTTTCCAGGTGCTGCTCCAGCAAGGCAACCGCTTTATCGATGTCTTTGGCCCTCGCGGCCTCGAGCAGTGCGCGATGGTCGTCTTGGGTGAGTTTACCCAGCCCCATGGACGACAGATGAAAGCGCAGGAAGCGCTCTTCTTCATTGAGCTCTCGTTCGATCAGGCCCAGAAGCTTGCGGTTAGGTGCCTTGTGGTAAAGCGACATGTGAAACAGCCGATTGAGCTTGCCGATCTCGGAGTAATCGGTTTGCGCTTCCAGTTGCTCGATATATTGGGCCGCCCGCGCCAGGTCGCTGTCATCGAGCAGCGGAATGGACAGGCGCAAAGCGAATGACTCCAGCACCGAGCGCAAGGCGTAGGTCTCGACCGCATCGTTGTCGATCAGCGGGGCCACCACGGCGCCTTTGTGCGGGACCACATTAAGCAGTGATTGCGCCTCCAACTGGCGCAATGCCTCGCGCACCGGCATGCGGCTTACGCCGAACAGGTCCGCCAGTTCCTGCTGGCGCAGGGCGGTACTGCGCGGCAGGCGTCCGTCCAGGATGGCCGCGCGCAGGGTTTCTTCGATCACCGAGCGTGCCAGATGAGCGGGAATCGGCCCGTTGACCTTGATACTGCTGAGAGGGCTAGGCTTCTGTGTCACAACAAACGCACCCTGATTGGCTGATAAATTCTGGATCCAAATGGACCCTAGTGACTGGCTGACAGGTTGTCAAACGGGCAAAAGATCGCATTACCTTAAAGTCTAGCGTGCCGACGGTGATCTCACCGTGCCATTGTCTTTTACCGGGCTAACCTGCACCATCAACCGACTTCCACCTGCCTACCCTGGATGCCTCGCATTGGCGGTACGTTTCGCGATCCCTCGGACTTTGCGCTGGCTAGGCTGCGCACTGCTGCTGGCCGGCGCCATGCTGGGCGGGCTGCATGCCGATTGGGATTTTTCGCTGATCAGCCGTCGCGCGCAGGCATTGTACGGGCCTTTGGGTGAAGGGCAGCAGCGCATCGATGCCTGGCAGCAGTTGCTGGCCACGCAGAAGCAGATTGGCGAGCTGGAACAGCTCAACGTGGTCAACCGGTTCTTCAACAAGCAGATGCGCTACGAAGAAGACATCGACCTGTGGCACGAGGTCGATTATTGGGAAACGCCGATCGAAGGCTTATGGAAAGGCGCCGGCGACTGCGAAGACTACGCTATCGCCAAGTATTTCAGCCTGCGCCATCTCGGTGTCTCCAGTGACAAGCTGCGCATCACCTACGTCAAGGCTTTGCGCCTGAACCGCGCGCACATGGTCCTGACCTACTATTCGAGCCCGGAGGCCATGCCTTTGGTGCTCGACAGCCTGATCGACGCGATCAAACCTGCCAGCCAGCGAACCGATTTGCTGCCGGTCTACTCTTTCAATGCCGAAGGGTTGTGGTTGCCGGGTGCCAAGGGCAACAAAAAGGTCGGAGACACCAAACGCCTGTCCCGCTGGCAGGATGTGTTGAAGAAAATGCAGGCCGAAGGTTTTCCGGTCGAGACGACTAACTAGGAGCACGCGCTCAGATGTCTTTGTTCAAACAGCTGTTGATCGCTATCTGTCTGTTCCTGGTGGTCGCCTTCACCGGCAGCTTCATGGTCAGTCTGGAAAGCTCGCGCACCCAGTACGTCAACCAGTTGCGCTCCCATGCCCAGGACGCAGCCACGGCGTTGGCGCTGTCCCTGACGCCGAACATCGACGACCCGGCGATGGTCGAGCTGCTGGTCAGTTCGATCTTCGACAGCGGTTATTACGCGAGCATCCGTGTGGTCGACCTGGCCAACGACAAGACGATTGTCGAGCGCAGCGGCATCCCGGCGGTCACCAATGTGCCGGACTGGTTCGTCAAACTGATCGGCCTGGAACCGGCCGGTGGCGATGCGCTTGTCAGCCGTGGCTGGGAGCAGGCCGCGCGGGTCGAGGTGGTCAGCCATCCGATGTTCGCGTTGGCCAAGTTGTGGCAGAGCGCGTTGGGCAGCCTCGGCTGGTTACTGATCTGCGGCGCGGTGAGTGCGGTGCTGGGCGCGCTGTTGCTGCGCCGGCAACTGAAGCCGCTGGATTACATGGTCAAGCAATCCCACGCCATTGCTCGCCGCGAATTCCTCAGCCTGCCGGAACTGCCGCGCACCCCGGAACTGCGCCGGGTGGTGCAGGCGATGAACCAGATGGTCGAGAAGCTCAAGGCGCTGTTTCAGGAGCAGGCCGAACGCAGTGAAAAACTGCGGGCCGAGTCCTATCAGGACAACCTGACCGGCCTGGCCAACCGACGCTATTTCGAAATGCAATTGAACGCGCGAGTGAGCAATGCCGAGCAGGCCAGTTCCGGCTATTTGCTGCTGCTGCGGGTCAAGGACCTGGCTGGTTTGAACCAGCGGCTGGGTGGTCAGCGCACCGATGAGTTGTTGAAAGCGGTGGGCGAGCAGTTGTCCCGCGAGTGCGCCAAGTACCCGGAAACCCAGAACCTCGTCACGCGCATTCGTGGCGGTGAGTTCGCCGTGCTGGCGCCGGGGCTGGTGCGCGAAGAAGCGCTGCAACTGGCGAGTAACCTCGACAGCGCCTTGGCGAGCCTGCATGCGACGGGCGCCACGGACGTGGCGTCGGTGGCCTCGATCGGGCTGGCGCCGTTTGCCCATGGCGACTCGCCGCAAGCAGTGATCGGGTTGGCGGATCAGGCGTTGGCCCAGGCGGAAAGTCAGGGCGAACCGAGCTGGGCGTGCCTCGATCACAGTGCATCGGCCCGGGTTGGCGATGACCACCATGCCTGGCACACCTTGCTGGATCAGGCGTTGGATCAGCAGCGTTTCGAGCTGTACTTCCAGCCGGTGGTGGCCAGCCACGACACGCAGGTGGTGCTGCATTACAAAGTGCTGTCGCGCTTGCTCGACGAGCAGGACCAGACCATTCCCGCCGGGCGTTTCCTGCCGTGGCTCGAGCGTTTCGGCTGGACCGCGCGGCTGGACCGTTTGATGCTGGAACTGGTGCTTGAACAGATGGCCGAGCATGAAGAGTCGCTGGCGCTGAACCTGTCTTCGGCAACGCTGGCGGATCCGCAGGCGCTGAACAAAGTGTTCGAGATTCTGCGTCAGCATTCGAATCTCGGGGAACGACTGACCCTGGAAATCGGCGAAGAGCAATTGCCTGAACAAGCGGTGCTGGAACAGCTGACGCGGCGTCTTCGCGAGCTTGGGTTCTCGTTGAGCCTGCAGCGCTTTGGTGGACGTTTCAGCATGATCGGCAATTTGGCGCGGCTGGGGTTGGCGTATCTGAAAATCGACGGCAGTTACATCCGGGCGATTGATCAGGAGAGTGATAAGCGCCTGTTCATCGAGGCGATTCAGCGGGCGGCGCATAGCATTGATTTGCCGCTGATTGCCGAGCGGGTCGAGACCGAAGGGGAGTTGGCGGTGATTCGTGAGATGGGGTTGTATGGGGTTCAGGGGCAGTTGTTTGGTGAGCCTAAGCCTTGGCAGTAGCCCACTGATCATTCCCACGCTCTGCGTGGGAATGCAGCCTGTGACGCTCCGCGTCACAACGGTGTCAGGCGCAACGTGGGCGGTGGGGCTGGAACGCGGAGCGTCCCTTGAGGAATTCCCACGCAGAGCGTGGGAACGATTACCGCTAGCGAAGTCCTAGGAGATTTCCTTCAGGTTGTAGCGGTGTTGGTGAACTTGTCCGGGCTCAGGCTCAGGGCTAGTCTGGCTTTTGGCGGCTGCGCGCAGGAGATTCTCGGATCTGCTGGGTGTCCTAAACAGTCCCGGTCTTGCACACCTGCGCACGGCCGCCACCTCTTTACCGTGTCCCCCGACATCGACCCCGAAGCCCCGAGCATCAACGCTGTGCAGCTGTTGGTGGAACGGGCGCTGGATCATCTTGAATCGCCGCAGATGCAGGCTCGGGCCGAGGTTTAGCGTGAGGTAGCACAGATGATCGTTCCCACGCTCTGCGTGGGAATGCAGCCCGTGACGCTCCGCGTCACAATGGTGCCAGGCGCAACGTCGGCGGTGGGGCTGGAACGCGGAGCGTCCCTTGAGGCATTCCCACGCAGAGCGTGGGAACGATCGGCGTCGGGCGTTAGATCAACCCCGTCTCATCATCATCGATCAACTGGCTCAACCCGCCCAACGCTTCACGGGCCTGGGTCCGGTCCATCAGCTTGGCCTGCGCGGCGGCCGGCAGGTCGGTGACGCGGATCACGCCTTTTTGGGTCAGCACCTGAATCAAGTCGTCGAGTACCCGGATCATTTCCAGGTCGCTCTGCTTGAGCTGCTTGAGGCTGGTCTCAACCACTTCATGGGCAAACCAGGCCTGGATTTCATGGTGATCGGCCGGCAGCGTTTCCGTGGCCTCGGCGTAGGCCGTGGCTTCCACGCGCACTAACTGACCTTGCGCATCGCGTTGCACGTAAAACATTGAGCATCCCTCGGAAATGGACCAGCGTCATGCTGTCAGCAGCATAGGCCAACGCAGGCGAGTATGCGGTGCGACGACGAAATCGTCACCCGTGAGGTGGACGCAAACGTGACGGCCGCCCGGTCTGGGCGGCCGTCAGCCTGCTGATCAGCTGTTGTTGTGATCGACCTTGATGGTCGGGTCACTGCCGGCGATCAACGAGTTGATGCTGGCGCTGGACCAATTGTTGCCTTCCAGTTTGATCGTCACGTCCGGGGTGGCCGCTGCGGCGTCGGCGCCGTTGAACTTGCCGCCAGAGCTCACTTGCAGAGACGACACACCATCCACCGTGGTGATTTTCAGGAAGTTATCAATGGTGCTGCCGGTTTCGCCCTGCAACAGATCACGCAGGTCGATGCGGTCGCCTTCGCTGGCCTTGAAGTCCTTGATCACGTCGCTGCCGGTATCGCCAGCCTTCCAAATGAAGGTGTCGGCACCCGAACCGCCAATCAGGATGTCGTTGCCTTGACCACCGATCAACGAGTCATTGCCGCTGCCACCTAGCAGGATGTCATTGCCCTTGCCGCCGTCGAGGAGGTCGTTGCCACCCTGGCCGAAGAGAATGTCGTTGCCCGCGCCACCCAGCAGCGTGTCGTTACCGTCGTGGGCGCCAGAGACGTCGAACGCGGTGTAGTGCTCGGTAATGTACTGGTGCACGTTGCTGGTGGTGACTTTGCTGGCGTCGACGCCGGTCTGCTGGGCCACGAACGCCTGCATGGCCTGATAACCCTCGCCGGCAATGCCATTGAAGCTCACCAGATCGCCGAACAGCAGGTCGTTGCCGTCGCCGCCGCTGACCGTGTCGGCACCCGGCATCGTCGCTTCGGTATGGCCGATGATCGAGTTGGCCAGGTCTTTCGGGTCGATGTTGGTTTGTGGCGTTTGATCCGAATCGTACGGCTTGAGGTCGCCGAGGGTGACGTCTGTGTTCAGGCCGATCGCTTCCACCGTCGACACGTTGCTCAGCAATGTGAAGCCGATGGAGGAGTTGTCGATGGCGGTGGAATCGGTGCTGTAGCCGGTGCCATCGCGATAGGACAGTTCGTACGTGCCGTTACCCTCGGCATGGAGGGTGCCCAGTTCAGAACTGTGCCAGTTGCCCTTTTTATTCTGAGTCTGCAGCGTGACGTTGCCGGCGCTGTCGATGGTCAGGTAGTGAGTGCTGTCCAGGTAGTCGGAATAAGTCTGCCCCAACTTGTAATTGGTGGTGGTGATGACGTCATCGAGCCTCACATTGCCGAACAAGGTTGGGTTGGTTTGTTCGCCGCCCTGATAGTAGGTCGGCTTGCCATCGGTGATGAAGTACGTGAGGTTCTTCGCACCGGTGTTGGCCATCGCATCAGCACTCTGGAACCAGTTGGCCGTGGTTTTGAACACGTCCTCGTAGTTGGTGCCGCCGCCTGACGACATCGAGTCCAGCACGGATTTGAGCAAGGTCAGCGCATTCGGGTCATTCAGGTTCACCGACACCGACTTGTTGACCTGGTTGTCGAAGTCCACCAGGAAGATTTTCACCGTCCCGGAGTTGCCGCCCATGCTTTGCTTGAGGGTGTTGAATACCGCGGTCAGCGAATCTTTGGCGGCGCTGATCGAAGAAGCGCTCATGCTGCCCGAGCTGTCGACCATGAACGCGATGTTGTAGTTGGTGCCCGGCACCACGGTCAGCCCGCCGATGTCCGCGACCATGATGTCGTTGCCGTCGGTGCCGGTGATGGTGTCGTCGGCCGCTGTGGCGGTGGTGGCGTTGTAAACCGCCGGGTACACCGTGACCGGGATCTGCGCGGTACTCGGTGCCGAACCGCCATGGGCTTCGGTGGATGTCGATGTCACGGTCAGGGTGAACTGGCCGTTGTAGTACGGCGGCGGGGTGACGGTCAGCGTGCCGAGGTTCCAGCCGGTGACGTTGGCTTCACCGTTGGTGGTGGTGAAGGTGTGGCCCGCGCCATCGCTGAGCACCGAGCCCTCCGGCATGCCGCTGATCTTCACGCTCAGGCTTTCAGAGCCGTCGGTATCGGTAAGCGCCGTTTTGATCGCGGACAGGTGGACGCTGGTGCCTTCGGCGCCTTCGTTGAGTTTGTAGCCGTCGTAGTAGCCTTCGCCATTGGTGCCGTGCAGGTCGGAAACCGTCATGCCAGAAGCGGCCAGATCCGCCACGCCGGTGTACAGCGGCACGCCGGCACTGCTCAAGTCGACCGCCGCACCGCCGTTGACCGACAGGTTGACGTCATAGCTGCCCGGGCCGTTCTGGTTGTGGTGGTAGATGTCCAGGGTGTAATAACCGCTGGTGGTCGGGATGAACGAACCGTTCAGGTTACCGCCCGCGCCCCAAGTGATTGCGGCCACGTTTTTACCGCCGATGGTTACCAACAGGCTGTCGTCACCGGTACCGCTGAAGGTGTACGTCTTGCCGGCTTCGAGGTAAATCAGGCCCGACGTTTTCGACGCCGTGCCGGCCGTGACGCCACCATTGGACTGCACGTTGGTCACGGTGCTGCTGGAGTTCGGTGTACCCGCGCCGTCGATGACCGATTTCAGTGTATCGGTAGCCGCGCCGCTGCCATTGGTGCCGAGGCCCGACAGACCGGTCCAGACTTCCTTGATCAGCCCGGTGGATTTGACGCTGTTGTCCGCGACGCTCAGGGATGGCGCGTCGGCAACCGGCGTGATGTCGATTTTCACCGTGCCGGTGTTGCCCAGCAGTTGACCGTCGGTTGGCTGGAACTTGATCTGCGCGTAGTCAGCCTGTTTGTTGCCCAGACCGCTGCCACCGTAGCCATCGATGCCCGATTCGTTGGCATCTGGCGTGAAGCGCAACTTGCCGGCGTCGATGTCGGCCTTGCTGAAGGTCTGGTTGGTCGCCACGTCTTTCCAGGTCGCACCGTCCAGGTACTGCAACTTGCCGTCGCCCGGCAGTTGAGTGATTTTCACCCCCAGGTTGGCGGTTGCGCTGTCGACATCGCTGACACCGAAGGTCGACCAGCCGAGAATCAGCGGGGTGTCTTCGGTGCCGGTGACGTTAACCGGTGCGGCGGTCGGCACGTCGTTCACGGCCACCACGTTGACGGTGGTGGTCGCGGTGTTGGAGTAGTTGCTGCCATCGGTCACCGTCACGGTGATGATCCGTGGCACGGTGCTCGGATCTTCACTGCTGTTGGTGAAGCTGATGTTTTTGATCTGCTGCATGTAGTCGGCCAGCGTCGCGTTACCCGACAGAGTCAGGGTAACGGTGCCGTCCTGGCTGTTGGCGTTGATGCTGATGCCGTTGACGCTGTTGCCCAGGTTCAGCGCGTCGCCCGGCTGACGGTTGGTCAGCACGATGGTGGCGCCGGTCAGCATCGTGCTGTCCGGGTCGGTGATTTTCAGGTCGGTGTCGCCGATCGAGACGCCCTGGCCGGTAGTGCCTTCGGTGAAGGTCACGTTGTAGTTGGCCCCGGTGGCGCCGCTGGAGTTGTTGGCGTCCAGGTCGAGAACCGGCGCTGCATCGTTGTCGGTGATCGAGGTGCTGACGCTGCCGTTGGTGGTGCTGACTGCGAGGTTTTCGAAGTTGCCGCCGGTGGCCGAGTCGATCTTGACCACGAAGTTCTCGGTGCCTTCGGTGAGCTTGTCGTCCAGTGTCGCGACGTTGAAGTTTGCGCTGCTGGCGCCCGCCGGGATTTTCACGGTGTACACGCCGGTGAAGTCCGAACCGTCGGCGGCAGTGCCGCTGTAGACGATTTTCAGGGTTACTTCGGTCTGCGCCGGGTGAGTCAGGCTGACGGTGTAGCTGGCGGTCTGGCCTTCGGTGACCGAGGTGCTGCCGCTGATGCTGACTTCGGTTTTGTCGATCGTGTCGGTGACAGTCGTGACCGCAGCAGTATTGCTGGTGACCAGGTTTTCGAAGTTGCCGCCGGTGGCGCCAGTGATGGTTGCTTCGACGGTGCCGGCGTCTTTGTAGACGTCGTCCTTCGGCGCATCGACAGTCACGGTGCCAGTGGTTTTGCCGGCGTCGATGGTGATCACGGCGCCATTGCTCAACGTCACGGTCACCGGAGTGCCGGCGGCGTTGGTCAGGGTCGCGGTGTAAGTGATCTGGCTACCTTCGGCGACCGAGTTGGTCGCGCTCAGGCTGAGGTTGGTGGTGTCGACGGTGTCGGTCACGGTGGTGCTGACCGGCGTTTTATCCGCTACCAGGTTCTCGTAGTTGCCGCCGCTGACGCTGGTGATCGAGTTGGTCAGCGGAACATGACCGGCCAATGCGTCGTTCGGTGCGGCGGTGGTCACAGTACCGGTGGTTTTACCGACTTCGATGGTGATCGTCTGACCGTTGGCCAAGGACACGGTGACCGGGCTGCCCGTCACGGGCGCACCGACAGTCGCGGTGTAAGTGACGGTGCCGCCTTCAGTTGCCGAAGCGGTGGCGTTCAGGGTGACGGTCGAGGTGTCGAGGGTGTCGGTGATGCTGGTTACTGCCGGGGCAGTGCTTGGCACCAGGTTTTCGAAGTTGCCACCGGTGGCGGTGGAGATGGTTGCCTGGACAGTGCCGGTGTCTTTGTAAACGTCATCGGATGGAGCCGGGACGGTAACGGTGCCTGTGGTTTTACCGGCGTCGATGGTGATGACGGCGCCGTTGCTGAGCGTGACGGTGACCGGGGTCCCGGCGGCGTTGGTCAGGGTGGCGGTGTAGGTGATCTGGCCGCCTTCATCCACGGTGCCGGTCGCGGTCAGCGACAGGTTGGTGGTGTCAGCGGTGTCGGTAACCGAGGTGTCTGCTGATTTGCCGTCGATTTCCAGTTTTTCGTAGTTGCCGCCTTTGGCATCGTCGATCTTGACGCTTAGAGAGCTGCCACCGGTCAGGGCATCGTTTGGCGCGGTGAAATTGACGCTGGCGCTGCTCGAGCCGATCGGGATGGTGATGGTCTGGCCGTTGGACAGGGTGACAACGACTGGCGAACCGGTGACTGGTGCGCTGACGGACGCGGTGTAAACCACGGTACCGCCTTCGGCGACGGTAGACGTCGCGGTCAGGTTCACGGTTGAGGTGTCGAGGGTATCGGTCACATCGGTGACCGCCGCTGCCGGATTGGTCGCCAGGTTTTCGAAGTTGCCGCCTGCGGCATCCTTGATCGTCACTTCAACCTGGCCGGCGTCTTTGTAGACGTCGTCCTTCGGTGCGTCGACGGTTACAGAACCGGCGGTGGCACCGGCGGCGATGGTGATCACGGCACCGTTGCTCAGGGTGACGGTTACTGGCGTGCCTGCGGCGTTGGTCAAGGTCGCGGTGTAAACGATGGAGCCGCCTTCAGCGACCGAGTCAGTGGCGGTCAGCGACAGGTTGGTGGTGTCCGGGGTATCAGTCACCGAGGTATCCGCCGACTTGCCGTCGACTTCCAGTTTCTCGTAGTTGCCGCCTTTGGCATCGTCGATCTTGACGCTCAGCGAGCCGCCGCCAGCGAGGGCATCGTTTGGCGCAACGAAGTTGACAGAACCGCTGCTCGAGCCAACCGGAATGGTGATGGTTTGGCCGTTGGACAGGGTTACAACGACCGGCGAACCGGTGACTGGTGCGCTGACGGACGCGGTGTAAACCACGGTGCCGCCTTCGGCGACGGTAGACGTCGCGGTCAGGTTCACGGTTGAGGTGTCGAGGGTATCGGTGACATCGGTAACCGCAGCCGCTGGGCTGGTGGTCAGGTTTTCAAAGTTGCCGCCTGCGGCGTCCTTGATGGTGACTTCAACCTGGCCGGCATCTTTGTAGACGTCGTCTTTTGGCGCATCAACGGTCACGGAACCGCTGGTCGCACCGGCGGCGATGGTGATGATCGCGCCGTTGCTCAGGGTGACGGTCACTGGCGTGCCGGGGGCGTTGGTCAAGGTGGCGGTGTAAACGATGGAGCCGCCTTCAGCGACCGAATCCGTAGCGCTGAGGCTGAGGGTCGTGGTTTCCGGAGTATCGGTCACCGAGGTATCCGCCGACTTGCCGTCGACTTCCAGTTTCTCGTAGTTGCCGCCCTTGGCATCGTCGATCTTGACGCTTAGCGAACCGCCACCGGCCAACGCATCGTTCGGCGCGGTGAAGTCGACGCTGGCGCTGCTCGAGCCGACCGGGATAGTGATGGTCTGGCCGTTGGACAGGGTGACAACGACTGGCGAACCGGTGACTGGTGCGCTGACGGACGCGGTGTAAACCACGGTACCGCCTTCGGCGACGGTAGACGTCGCGGTCAGGTTCACGGTTGAGGTGTCGAGGGTGTCAGTCACCTCGGTGACCGCTGCCGTTGGGCTGGTGGTCAGGTTTTCAAAGTTGCCGCCTGCGGCGTCCTTGATCGTGACTTCAACCTGGCCGGCATCTTTGTAGACGTCGTCTTTTGGCGCATCAACGGTCACGGAACCGCTGGTCGCACCGGCGGCGATGGTGATGATCGCGCCGTTGCTCAGGGTGACGGTCACTGGCGTGCCGGCGGGGTTGGTCAGGGTCGCGGTGTAAACGATGGAGCCGCCTTCAGCGACCGAGTCAGTGGCGGTCAGCGACAGGTTGGTGGTGTCCGGGGTATCAGTCACCGAGGTATCCGCCGACTTGCCGTCGACTTCCAGTTTCTCGTAGTTGCCGCCTTTGGCATCGTCGATCTTGACGCTCAGCGAGCCGCCGCCAGCGAGGGCATCGTTTGGCGCAACGAAGTTGACAGAACCGCTGCTCGAGCCAACCGGAATGGTGATGGTCTGGCCGTTGGACAGGGTGACAACGACCGGCGAACCGGTGACCGGTGCGCTGACGGATGCGGTGTAAACCACGGTCCCGCCCTCAGCCACAGTGCTGGTCGCAGTGAGGTTCACGGTCGAGGTGTCGAGGGTATCGGTCACATCGGTAACCGCAGCCGCTGGGCTGGTGGTCAGGTTTTCGAAGTTGCCGCCTGCGGCGTTTTTGATGGTGACTTCGACGGTGCCGGCGTCTTTGTAGACATCATCTTTCGGCGCATCGACGGTCACGGAACCGCTGGTGGCGCCGGCGGCGATGGTGATCACGGCACCGTTGCTCAGAGTGACGGTCACTGGCGTGCCAGCGGCGTTGGTCAAGGTCGCGGTGTAAACAATCGAGCCGCCTTCAGCGACCGAGTCCGTAGCGCTCAGGCTGAGGGTTGTGGTGTCCGACGTGTCAGTGATCGAGGTGTCTGCCGACTTGCCATCGACGTCCAGCTTCTCGTAGTTGCCGCCCTTGGCATCGTCGATCTTGACGCTCAGCGAACCACCGCCGGCTAGAGCATCGTTCGGCGCGGTGAAGTTGACACTGGCGCTGCTCGAGCCGACCGGGATGGTGATGGTCTGGCCGTTGGACAGGGTCACAACCACCGGCGAGCCGGTGACCGGGGCGGAGACGGACGCCGTGTAAACCACGGTCCCGCCCTCAGCCACAGTGCTGGTCGCAGTGAGGTTCACGGTCGAGGTGTCGAGGGTATCGGTGACATCGGTAACCGCAGCCGCCGGGTTGGTCGCCAGGTTTTCGAAGTTGCCGCCTGCGGCATCCTTGATCGTCACTTCGATTTGGCCGGCGTCTTTGTAGACGTCGTCTTTTGGCGCATCGACGGTCACGCTGCCGGTAGTCGCACCGGCGGCAATGGTGATGATCGCGCCGTTGCTCAGCGTGACGGTCACTGGTGTGCCGGCGGGGTTGGTCAGGGTCGCGGTGTAAACGATGGAGCCGCCTTCAGCGACCGAATCCGTAGCGCTGAGGCTGAGGGTTGTAGTGTCCGCCGTATCGGTAACCGAGGTGTCCGCCGACTTGCCGTCGACTTCCAGCTTTTCGTAGTTACCACCTTTGGCATCGTCGATCTTGACGCTCAGCGAGTTGCCACCAGCCAGGGCATCGTTTGGCGCAACGAAGTTGACAGAACCGCTGCTCGAGCCAACCGGAATGGTGATGGTTTGGCCGTTGGACAGGGTTACAACGACCGGCGAACCGGTGACCGGTGCGCTGACGGACGCGGTGTAAACCACGGTCCCGCCTTCAGTGATACTCGAAGTGGCAGTCAGCGAAACGATGCTGGCATCGATGGTGTCATTGACGGTGGTCACCGCCGGGGTGTCGCTGGCGACCAGGTTCTCGAAGTTGCCACCAGTCGCGTCTTTGATGGTCGCTTCGACGGTGCCGGCGTCTTTGTAGACATCGTCCTTCGGTGCATCGACAGTCACGGAGCCGGTGGTTTTGCCCGCTTCGATAGTGATCACGGCGCCGTTCGACAGGGTCACGGTGACTGGTGTGCCGGCGACATTGGTCAGGGTTGCCGTGTAGGTGATCTGTCCGCCTTCATCCACGGCACCGGTCGCAGTCAGCGACAGGTTGGTGGTGTCAGCGGTGTCGGTAACCGAGGTGTCCGCCGATTTGCCGTCGACTTCCAGCTTCTCGTAATTACCGCCCTTGGCGTCGTCGATTTTCACGCTCAGCGAACCACCACCAGCCAGGGCATCGTTCGGCGCAGTGAAATTCACGCTGGCGCTGCTCGAGCCAACCGGGATGGTGATGCTCTGGCCATTGGACAGGGTGACAACCACTGGCGAGCCGGTGACTGGAGCAGACACGGACGCGGTGTAAATCACGGTCCCGCCCTCAGCCACAGTGCTGGTCGCAGTGAGGTTCACGGTCGAGGTGTCGAGGGTATCGGTCACCTCGGTGATCGCCGCCGCCGGATTGGTCGCCAGGTTTTCGAAGTTGCCGCCTGCGGCATCCTTGATCGTCACTTCGATTTGGCCGGCGTCTTTGTAGACGTCGTCCTTAGGTGCATCGACGGTTACAGAACCGGTGGTTGCGCCAGCGGCGATGGTGATCACTGCACCGTTCGACAGGGTCACGGTGACCGGCGTGCCGGCCGCATTGGTCAGGGTCGCGGTGTAAACGATCGAGCCGCCTTCAGCCACCGAGTCAGTGGCGGTCAGCGACAGGTTGGTGGTGTCCGGGGTATCAGTCACCGATGTATCCGCCGACTTGCCATCGACTTCCAGTTTCTCGTAGTTGCCGCCCTTGGCATCGTTGATCTTGACGCTTAGCGAGCCGCCACCGGCCAACGCATCGTTCGGCGCGGTGAAGTTGACGCTGGCGCTGCTCGAGCCGACCGGGATGGTGATGGTCTGGCCGTTGGACAGGGTGACAACCACTGGCGAGCCGGTGACCGGGGCGGAGACGGACGCCGTGTAAACCACGGTCCCGCCCTCAGCCACAGTGCTGGTCGCAGTGAGGTTCACGGTCGAGGTGTCGAGGGTATCGGTGACATCGGTAACCGCAGCCGCTGGGTTAGTCGCCAGGTTTTCGAAGTTGCCGCCCGCGGCGTCTTTGATGGTCACTTCAACTTGGCCGGCGTCTTTGTAGACGTCGTCTTTTGGCGCATCAACGGTTACGGAACCGGTAGTCGCACCGGCCGCGATGGTGATGATCGCGCCGTTGCTCAGGGTGACGGTGACCGGAGTCCCGGCCGCATTGGTCAGTGTGGCGGTATAAACGATGGACCCACCTTCGGCGACCGAATCGGTAGCGCTCAGGCTGAGGGTGGTGGTGTCCGCCGTATCGGTCACCGAGGTGTCCGCCGATTTGCCGTCGACTTCCAGCTTCTCGTAATTACCGCCTGTTGCGCCGTCAATTTTGACGCTCAGGGAGCTGCCGCCCGCAAGGGGGCTGTTTGGCGCGACAAAGTTCACGCTGCCGGTGGTTTCGCCGACCGGGATGGTGATGATCTGACCGTTGGACAGGGTGACGACCACTGGCGCACCGGTGACGGGTGCATTAACCGTCGCGGTGTAGACCACGGTTTCGCCTTCGGCGACGTTCGCGGTGGCACTCAGCGAAACGGTGCTGGTATCGATGGTGTCGTTAACGGTGGTCACCGCCGGGGTGTCGCTAGCCACCAGGTTCTCGAAGTTGCCGCCGGTCGCGCCTTTGATGGTCGCTTCAACGGTGCCGGTGTCTTTATAGACGTCGTCCTTCGGTGCATCGATGGTCACAGAGCCGGTGGTTTTGCCCGCTTCAATGGTGATCACGGCACCGTTCGACAGGGTCACGGTGACTGGTGTGCCGGCTGCATTGGTCAGGGTTGCCGTGTAGGTGATCTGGCCGCCTTCATCCACGGTGCCGGTCGCGGTCAGCGACAGGTTGGTGGTGTCAGCGGTGTCGGTAACCGAGGTGTCCGCCGACGTGCCGTCGACTTCCAGCTTTTCGTAGTTACCACCTTTGGCATCGTCGATCTTGACACTTAGAGAGCCACCGCCAGCGAGGGCATCGTTTGGCGCAACGAAGTTGACAGAACCGCTGCTCGAGCCAACCGGGATGGTGATGGTCTGGCCGTTGGACAGGGTGACAACCACTGGCGAACCGGTGACCGGTGCGCTGACGGACGCGGTGTAAACCACGGTGCCGCCTTCGGCGACGGTAGACGTCGCGGTCAGGTTCACGGTTGAGGTGTCGAGGGTATCGGTCACCTCGGTAACCGCTGCCGCCGGGTTGGTCGCCAGGTTTTCGAAGTTTCCGCCCGCGGCGTCTTTGATGGTCACTTCAACCTGGCCGGCGTCTTTGTAGACGTCGTCTTTTGGCGCATCGACGGTTACGGAACCGGTAGTCGCACCGGCCGCGATGGTGATCACGGCGCCGTTGCTCAACGTGACGGTGACCGGAGTTCCGGCCGCATTGGTCAAGGTCGCGGTATAAACGATGGACCCACCTTCGGCGACCGAATCGGTAGCACTCAGGCTGAGGGTGGTGGTATCCGCGGTATCAGTCACCGAGGTGTCCGCCGACTTGCCGTCGACTTCCAGTTTCTCGTAGTTGCCACCCTTGGCATCGTCAATCTTGACGCTCAGCGAGCTGCCGCCAGCCAGCGCATCGTTTGGCGCAACGAAGTCGACAGAACCGCTGCTCGATCCGACTGGAATGGTGATGGTCTGACCGTTGGACAGGGTGACAACCATTGGCGAGCCGGTGACTGGCGCCGATACGGACGCGGTGTAAATCACGGTCCCGCCTTCAGCGACGCTCGAAGTGGCACTCAGCGAAACGGTGCTGGTGTCGATGGTGTCGTTAACGGTGGTGACCGCCGGGGTGTCGCTAGCCACTAGGTTTTCGAAATTGCCGCCGGTCGCACCTTTGATGGTTGCTTCGACGGTGCCGGTGTCTTTGTAGACATCGTCCTTCGGCGCATCGACGGTCACGGAGCCGGTGGTTTTGCCCGCTTCAATAGTGATCACGGCGCCGTTCGACAAGGTCACGGTGACTGGTGTGCCGGCCGCATTGGTCAGGGTTGCCGTGTAGGTGATCTGGCCACCCTCATCCACGGCACCGGTCGCAGTCAGCGACAGGTTGGTGGTGTCCGCAGTGTCGGTCACCGAGGTATCCGCCGACTTGCCGTCGATGTCCAGCTTCTCGTAATTACCGCCCGTTGCACCGTCGATCTTGACGCTCAGCGAGCTGCCACCGGCCAGCGCATCGTTTGGCGCAACGAAGTTGACAGAACCGCTGCTCGATCCAACCGGAATAGTAATGGTCTGGCCATTGGACAGAGTGACAACCACTGGCGAACCGGTGACCGGTGCGTTGACGGACGCGGTGTAAACCACGGTCCCGCCTTCAGCGACAGTAGACGTCGCTGTCAGATTAACCGTCGAAGTGTCGAGAGTGTCAGTCACCTCGGTGACCGCTGCCGCCGGGTCCGTCACCAGGTTCTCAAAGTTGCCACCCGCGGCGTCCGTGATGGTCACTTCAACCTTGCCGGCATCTTTATAAACATCATCGGCAGGCGCATCGACGCTCACGCTGCCGGTGGTCGCGCCGGCGGCGATGGTGATCACCGCGCCGTTGCTCAAGGTCACAGTGACCGGCGTGCCGGCCGGATTAGTCAGCGTCGCGGTGTACAGAATCTGACCACCTTCGGCCACTTCGGTGGACGCAGACAGGCTCAGGCCGGTGTCGTCTTTCGAGTCGGTAATGATGGTGAGCGCCGGCTCGCTGCTCGGGGTCAGTTGCTCGAAATTGCCGCCGGTGGTGCCGGTGATCGTAGTGCTGACGGTGCTGCCGTTGTTGTAGACGTCGTTGGCCGGCGTATCGACGGTCACGCTGCCGGTGGTCTTGCCCGCTTCGATGGTAATGACCGAGCCGTTGCTCAAGGTCACGGTCATCGGCGTGCCGGCCGGGTTGGTCAGGGTGGCGGTGTAGGTGATCTGGCCGCCTTCGAGGACGGTGCCGGTGGCGCTGAGGCTCAGGCCGGTGTTGTCGATCGAGTCGGTGATGGTGGTGACGGCAGGCGTGGTGCTCGGTACCAGGTTCTCGAAGTTGCCGCCGGTAGCGCCGGTGATTGTGGTGCTGACGGTGCTGCCGTTGTTGTAGACGTCATTGGCCGGGGTGTCGACGTTCACGGAGCCGGTGGTTTTACCGGCTTCGATGGTGATGGTCGAACCGTTGGACAGGGTCACGGTGACCGGCGTCTGCGCCGGGTTGGTCAGGGTCGCGGTGTAGGTGATCTGGCCGCCTTCAGTGACACTGCCGGTGGCGGACAGGGTCAGGCCAGTGTTGTCGACCGAATCGGTAATGGTGGTGACCGCCGGAGTCGGGTTCGGCACCAGACTCTCGAAGTTGCCGCCGGTAGTCCCGGAGATGGTGGTGCTGACGGTGCTGCCATTGTTGTAGACGTCATTGGCCGGCGTCGGAACGTTCACGCTGCCGGTGGTCTGGCCGGCATCGATGGTGATGGTCGAACCGTTGGACAGCGTGACGGTGACTGGCGTCTGCGCCGGGTTGGTCAGGGTCGCGGTGTAGGTGATCTGACCGCCTTCGGTGACAGTCGAGCCCGCCGTCAGCGTGACGGTGGTGGTGTCGGCGGAATCGGTAATGGTGGTGACGGCCGGGGTTGGATTCGGCACCAGATTTTCGAAGTTGCCGCCAGTCGCGCCGGTAATCGTGGTGCTGACGGTACTGCCATTGTTGTAGACGTCGTTGGCCGGCGTCGGAACGTTGACGCTGCCGGTGGTGTTGCCAGCGGCGATGGTGATGGTCGAACCGTTGGACAGAGTGACGGTGACCGGCGTCTGCGCCGGGTTGGTCAACGTCGCGGTGTAGGTGATCTGGCCACCTTCAGTGACGGTCGAGCCCGCTGACAGTGTGACGGTGGTGGTGTCGACAGTGTCGGTGACCTGGGTCACGGCCGGAACGGTCGGCGGGGTGACCACGATACCGCTGCCGCCCGTGGTGCCGGTGACGGTCACATTGATCTGGGTCGAGTCGTTATAAACCGTGTCGTTCGGTGCCAGCGGAACGTTGACGGTGCCGGTGGTTTGGCCGGCTGCAATCACGATCACCGAGCCGTTGGACAGGGTAATGGTCAGGTCGGTCAGCGGAGCCTGGGTCAGGGTCGCGGTGTAAACCAGCACGCCACCGGCCTCGGTGATGGTCGGCGTGGCGCTCAGGCTCAGGGTCGATTCGCGCAGGGCATTGGCGCTGGTGTCGGCAGTCTGGCCGCCGGTGGTGTCTTGTGTTGCCAACGCGGCAGTGGCGAGCCCCTCTGTCGGGAAGCCGATAGTCGGGTCGACCCGGGCAGCGGTTGCCTCCAGGGCCACAAAACTGTGGCCACCACCGGTAGAGCCGCCCCCGCTCGCAGCCGTAGGGCCGGCCGCGGTGGCTTCAAGAGCGGTGGTCGGGTCGACACCGGCGGCGATGGCTTGTTGCAATTCGTCAACCGATGGCGCGGCTTGTGCAGTGGCTTGCGCAAGGTCGGTGCTGGAATCCGGTTCGCTGCCGCTCCACTGAGTGTCGCGGCCCAGGTCCAGGGTGCGGCCATCAGCCAGTTCGAGCGTAATGGCGCCGGCGGCACCGGTGTCTACCTGATCGCCGACCAACAACCGGTCGCCTTCAACGAGTACGCGGCGGACGCCTTCTGGCGACACCGCGAAAACCTGACCAACAATGCTTTTGACGATGGCAACAACACTGCTCATTGAAGACTCTCCGGGTGTCACGTTCAGTTGACCTCCATGAACCGCTCGGCGTGTTCGCCGATCGGGGCTGGACGTACTTTCTAAGATGTTTGATGCATAACTTTGACGCGGTAAGTGTCAATAACTTGGCTATATTTTTTCGGAATTAACTTTATGCCAAACTATTGACCTTATGGGTGCCATCCTAAACAATCGTCCCAGTAATGTCACATTGATATTTAAACGGCGACCTGTCCTGCAGCGTGTGATCCAGTTCCGATTTTGAACTTTCCGACATACGGTCATTCCGGTTGCCATCATCCGATGCAGCGCCACGTTCTGCAGTGATTCAAGACAAGAAGTCCCGGGAAATTCCAACTATGCGTTTGCACCTGTTCAAGGTTCTACCCTTCGCCCTTGCCGCCAGCTTTGTTCAGGCGCAAAGCCTCCCGCAGGCCATGCAGCAGGCGCTGGATGTTCATCCGGAAATTCAGGCAGGGGTTAACAGCCGATTGGCCGCGGATTATCAGTTAAAGGCCGCCAAAGGGGGATACTTGCCGAGGGTCGATCTGCTGGGCGGTTATGGTCGTGAAGGCACCGACAGCGTCACCACCCGCGCCGCCGGCAACAACAATCACTGGGAAACGCTGAACCGCAGTGAGTCAAGTTTACGTCTGTCGCAGATGGTGTTTGACGGTTTTGCGACGTCCAGCGAAGTGGGGCGTCAACAAGCCACCGTTAATTCCCGCGCTTATTCCTTGCTGGGCACGTCGGAACGTACCGGGCTGACTGTCGCTCAGGTCTATCTCGATGTATTGACTCGCCGCGAATTCGTGCGCCTGGCTGAAGACAATCTGAAGAACCACGAACGGATTCTCGACCAGATCAAGTTGCGCACCCAGCGCGGCGTGGGCAGCGGCGCCGACCTTGATCAGGCTGACGCGCGCATGGCCCAGGCCCGCAACAACCTGATCACTGAACAGACCAACCTGGCCGATGCCGAAACCAACTTCCTCAGCGCCGTCGGCCAGATGCCCGATCAACTGGAGCGGCCCGCCGATTTTATGGCGCTGTTGCCGGCCAACCTGAATGAAGCCCGGGCGCAGATGCTGGAAAATAGCCCGATCCTGCGCTCCGCCGAATCCGATATCGCTGCCGCCGAGAAACAGTACGAAGCCGCCAAGTCGAGCTTCTATCCGCGCTTCGATGCCGAATTGGGTCGCAGCGCCGACAACGATATTGACGGTCAGAACGGTCACAGCAACGAATGGCAGGCCATGCTGCGCATGCGCTTCAATTTGTTCGCCGGTGGCAGCAACAAGGCTGATCTGGAATCCAAGTCCTACCTGTCGAACCAGGCGCTGGATATTCGCAACAATGCCCTGCGTGTGTTGAACGAAGAACTGGGTCTGGCCTGGAATGCCTTGAACAACGCTAACGCCCAAGTGCCGATCGCCCAGCAATATGTCGATCGCAGCACCAGCGTACGTAGCGCGTACCAGAAGCAGTTCAGCCTCGGCGAACGCACTTTGCTCGACCTGCTCGACAGTGAAAACGAGCTGTTCAGCGCTTCCCGTCGGTTGGCCGAGATCAAGAACATTCAGTTATTTACTCAGTACCGAATCAAGGCGACCATGGGCGAATTGCTCAAAAGTCAGGGCGTAGTCGCACCGTTGGCATCCGTTGTGCAGAACGACGTGAAGCCCAAGGTTCAGTTGCCCGGGATGAATTGAGTCCTGCCTCATTTTAATCGTTAGCCAAGAGTGTCGAGCGTGGAATCAGAAGTCAGTCGAGTTCAACTCATTCATGATCCGCGCGCGCTGCATGACGATCCGTTACTGGACGGCCTGCTAGCCCTTTGCACTTTGCACCAGAAACCGGCCAGCGCCGCGATGCTGACCACCGGCCTGCCGTTACCCAAACAACGCCTGAGCGTCGAACTGCTGCCCCGCGCGGCCGCTCGCGCCGGGCTGCAAGGGCGGGTGTTGCAACGCAAGCTGGAGCAGATTCCGGTGATTGCCATGCCGGCGCTATTGCTGCTCAAGGAAGGTCGCAGCGCGGTGCTGCTCGGCTGGCACGGTGAAGACCAGGCCCGCCTGCTGCTTAGCGAAAGCGATGGTGGTGAAGTTTGCGTCAGCCGTGAACTGCTCGCCGACGACTACAGCGGCAAAGTCTTCTTCGCCCAACCCCAACATAAATTTGACGTTAACCACGGCACGCTGATCCCGCGCGCGCGTTCGTGGTTTCGCGACACCCTCAAGCGTTCGCGCTGGCTGTACGCCGACGCCATCGCCGCCAGTTTTCTGATCAACATCATTGCCATGGCCGCGCCGCTGTTCGTGATGAATGTCTATGATCGCGTGGTGCCAAACCAGGCCGAGTCGACCCTAT
Organism: Pseudomonas sp. GW822-FHT02E03; assembly: GCF_058802325.1. Lineage (NCBI taxonomy): Bacteria > Pseudomonadati > Pseudomonadota > Gammaproteobacteria > Pseudomonadales > Pseudomonadaceae > Pseudomonas > Pseudomonas sp. GW822-FHT02E03. The sequence goes on from NZ_JBXAOA010000049.1 coordinate 35,001, forward strand.
GGGTACTGGCCATCGGCATCACGGGCGCTTATCTGTTCGACCTGATCCTCAAGAGCCTGCGCAGCCTGTGCCTGGACCTGGCCGGCAAGAAAACCGACCTGATCATCTCCGCGACGCTGTTCGAGCGCATCGTCGGCATGGCCATGAAATACCGCCCGGCCCGGGTCGGCAGCTTCGCGCAGAACATCCATGAGTTTCAGAGCCTGCGGGACTTTCTCGCGTCGCTGACCCTCACCAGCCTGATCGACCTGCCGTTTACGCTGCTGATCTTCATGGTCATCGCGATCCTGGGCGGGCATCTGGTGTGGATTCCGGTGCTGGCGTTCCCGATTGCCTTGCTGATCGGTTATGCCTTGCAGAAGCCGCTGGTGGCGACCATGGAACGAACCATGGCCCTGGGCGCCGAGCGTCAGTCGAGCCTGATCGAAACCCTCGCCGGCCTCGATGCGGTGAAGGTCAATAACGCCGAAAGCGAACGCCAGTATCAGTGGGAACAAACCATCGGCACCCTCAGCCGCCTCGAGCTGCGGGTGAAAATGCTGTCCGGTCTGGCGATGAACATCACCTTGCTGATCCAGCAATTGGCCGGGGTGATCATGATCGTCTTCGGCGTGTACCAGATCATCGACGGCCACCTGAGCATGGGCGGCTTGATCGCGTGCTACATGCTCAGCGGTCGCGCCCTCAGCCCATTGGCTTCGTTGTCCGGCCTGCTGACCCGCTACCAGCAGGCCCGCGTGACCATGACCTCGGTCGATCAGATGATGGAGCTGCCCCAGGAGCGCAATTTCGACGAACGCCCGCTGAGCCGCAAAGTGCTGCAAGGCGCCATTGAATGCCGTCAGCTGAACTTCACGTACCCGGATCAGCAGAACCCCGCGCTGAAGAACATCAACCTGATCATCAAGCCCGGCGAGAAGATCGGCATCATCGGTCGCAGCGGCTCGGGCAAAAGCTCCCTGGCCAAACTGCTGGTGGGCCTCTATCAGCCGGACGACGGCGCGCTACTGGTGGATGGTGTGGATATCCGTCAGATCGACGTCAGCGAATTACGCCACAACATCGGCTACGTACCTCAGGACATCCAGTTGCTCGCCGGTACCCTGCGCGACAATTTGGTGTCGGGCGCGCGCTATGTCGAAGACGAATTGGTGCTGCAAGCCGCGGAACTGGCCGGCGTCCACGAATTCGCCCGTCTGCACCCGCAAGGTTATGAGCTGCAAGTCGGTGAGCGTGGGCAGAACCTGTCCGGTGGTCAGCGTCAGAACGTCGCCCTGGCCCGAGCGCTGCTGCTCAACCCACCGATCCTGTTGCTGGACGAACCGACCAGCGCCATGGACAACACCGGTGAAGAACGCCTCAAGCAACGCCTCGCTGCGGTGGTTGAGAACAAGACCGTGGTGCTGGTAACGCACCGGGCTTCGCTGTTGTCGCTGGTGGATCGCCTGTTGGTGATCGACCGTGGGCAGATACTCGCCGATGGCCCGAAAGCCGCCGTGATGGAAGCGTTGAAGAAGGGGCAGATCAGTGTTGCTTAAGTCCGGGGTCAAGGATTCCATCCGCCGTTACTTCAAAGGCTCCGCATCGCTGCAAGGCCAGCCCCTTCCCGAGGTCAATAAAGCGCTGATCGAAGACGCCCCGCGTGTGGTGCGGTTGACGATCTGGGCGATCATCGGCTTCTTCGTGTTCCTGATGCTCTGGGCCAACTTCGCGGTAATCGATGAAGTCACCAAGGGTGACGGTAAGGCGATTCCGTCGTCGAAGATCCAGAAAATCCAGAACCTTGAGGGAGGTATCGTCTCCGAGTTGTTCGTCACCGAAGGGCAGATCGTCGAGGCCGGCGCGCCGCTGATTCGTCTTGACGACACACGGTTTGCCTCCAACGTCGGTGAAACCGAGGCCGATCGGCTGTCGATGCTGCTGCGTGTGGAGCGCTTGAGCGCCGAGGTCGATGACCGTCCGCTGAACTTCCCCGCCGACGTGCTCAAGGCTGTTCCTACTCAGGCTGCCAGTGAAGAGTCGCTGTATATCAGCCGTCGTCAGCAACTGTACGATGAAATCGGTGGCTTGAAAGAGCAGTTGATCCAGCGTCAGCAAGAGCTGCGCGAGTTCACCTCCAAACAGTCTCAGTATCGCAACGCGTTGTCGCTGCAACGTCAGGAAATCAACATGTCCGAGCCGTTGGTGGCTCAGGGCGCAGTGTCGCCGGTGGAGGTTTTGCGACTCAAGCGTGCCGAGGTCGAAACCCGCGGCCAACTGGACGCCACTACGCTGGCGATTCCTCGGGCCGAATCGGCGATCAAGGAAGTGCAGCGCAAGATCGACGAGACTCGCGGCAAATTCCGCAGCGAAGCCCTGACCCAACTCAACGAAGCACGCACCGACCTGAACAAGGCCCAAGCCACTGGCAAGGCCCTGGAAGACCGGGTTAGCCGGACGCTGGTGACATCGCCGGTGCGCGGCATCGTCAACAAGTTGCTGGTGAACACCATCGGCGGCGTGATCCAGCCGGGCAGCGATCTGGTGGAGATCGTGCCACTGGATGACACCTTGCTGGTAGAAGCCAAAATTCGTCCGCAAGACATCGCGTTCCTGCATCCGGGGCAGGACGCCACGGTGAAGTTCACGGCCTACGACTACACCATCTACGGCGGCCTGAAAGCCAAGCTGGAGCAGATCGGTGCCGACACCATCACCGACGAAGACAAGAAGACCACGTACTACATCATCAAATTGCGCACAGAGCGCAGCCACCTCGGGACGGATGAGAAGCCGTTGTTGATTATCCCGGGGATGGTGGCGTCGGTGGATATCATTACCGGCAAGAAGACCGTGCTCAGTTATTTGCTCAAGCCGATTATTCGGGCGCGCGCCGAGGCGTTGCACGAGCGGTAGTTTTTCGGTGCGGCTGAGGGCCTCTTCGCGAGCAAGCCCGCTCCCACATGGGATTTGAGTCGATCACAAGAACCCCTGTGGGAGCGGGCTTGCTCGGGTAGAAACCGGAGACATCCTTTACGTTTTAAACCGGAGACATCGTTTACAGG
>NZ_JBXAOA010000050.1:0-37715 GCF_058802325.1 Pseudomonas sp. GW822-FHT02E03
CCCCCCCCCCCCCCCCCCCCCCCCCCCCCCCCCCCCCCCCCCCCCCCCCCCCGCTCCCACAGGTTCTGCGTCTTGACTTACCTGTCAGGCATGAATCAGCTGTTTTTTTACTGTCACCTTGACCGTGCATGCTCTATCTACCAGAGGCGCCGGTGCGCCTGCCGTTGGAATCCAGAACTTTCTTCTCGGGCCTGTGGTCATCTACTGTGGACACACCCCAGGCACTTTGTTTTCGGACTATTGAGTGGTGATCGAGATGGAAAGTATCAGTCTATTGCTCGGTGAGGCTCTAAGCCCGTATCAGGTCACGTTGACCCCATCGGGTGCCCATGGCGAATGCCTGGTGACACTGAAAAGTGCGAGCGGCGCTACGGTGGTCGAACGGACGTTCAATCAGGCCCAGTTAACCGATAAACGTCTGCTGACGGATGTCGTCGACGGGCTGCACCGTGACGTGCTGATCGCTGAAGGACGCCTGGAGCCCTGTGTCATCGCGGCGTTGCGCAATGCTGCACAGGACAAGATCCTGGCCAGCCGAAATTGAATCGTTTTTTGTGGGAACCTTCCGGCGCCAAGGTCAGTCAGACCATGTAACAGCAGGATCAAGCATTGTGCTCCGGTGCTTGTAGCTTGTTGTTACTGGTCTTTATGTAGGCCACGTTTAACCCCGAGTCGTCTCCCCACTTCTCGGGGTTTCTTTTTGTCTGCGATTTGTCACTGCGCGGCCTGACGCTCGAAAAAGGCTTTGGTTTCTTCCAGGTAGTCCTTGCGTCTTTGCGGATCGAGCCAGTCGGCGTACAGCGGGTCCAGGCGCTCGCGGGGCAGGGCGCGCAATAGCTGATTGATTTCACTGATTGCCTGTCGCCCCAGGGGCGTATTCGAGCAACCGATGTACCCGGACAGGTACTTGCCCGTGCCTTTGACCGGATAGAACTCCAACTGCTCATCGGCAATATGTTCCTGACGAGCCTGATAGCGGATTTCCGGCCAGTAACCCAAGACCACCTGCAAACGACCCAGGCGCTGCATCTGCAACAGACTGCCGAGGGCGTTGTTGCCGTAGTGGGGCATCAGCGCGCCGGGCGGCGCCTGTTGCAGCAGTGTGTCGAGGAACTGACCGTAACGGCGCTCGGCCACTACCCCGACTTTCTCTCGACCGCTGGCCAACAGTGCTGCCAAATCGACTTCATCGCCAAAGAGAAAGGGCTCCAGCACCGACCGATCTTCACGTCGAATCACCAGCCCATTGCTGACCGCCCGGAAGGCCGGAATGGAAAAGGCGATCCATTGTTCGCGCTCCTTGCTCCAGATCAGCGAGGGGTCGCAGGTGAAGGAATCTTCGTGAAGCATTTGCATGCCGCGGGCGCGATTGACCCGCATCAGAGTGTGTTCGTATTGCGGCATGCCGGCGATCAACAGCGGCATCAGTTGATCGATAACCCCCTGGCCTTTTTTCGGGCCTTCGAAGATCGTCACGGGCGGCAGATCGCGCAGCAGCCAGAGCAAATGCTCTTTAGGTTGCGCCAGGGCCGGGGATATCAGCCCCGCCAAAAGCCCGAGCACCGCCAGCACACGCCCGATGCCGGCGTAATCGATTGCGGATGAAAACAGGCGCTTCAGCTTAAATGGCCCCGTCTTCACGTAGCCGTGCGATCTGTGCCGGGTCGTAGCCAAGGTCGTGGAGGACCTGCGCATTGTGTTCACCCAGCTGCGGCCCGACCCATTCGGAGCTGCCGGGCGTCTCAGAAAGTTTTGGCACAATGCCGGGCATCTTGAAGTCCTTGCCGTCGGGCAGCTTGGCTTGCAGGAACATTTCCCGGGCCAGGTACTGCGGATCGCTGAACATGTCTTCGGCACTGAAGATCCGGCTGGCGGGAACGTCGGCCTGGTTCAGTTGCTCGATCACCGCGTCCAGCGGTAGTGAGTTGACCCAGCGATCGATCACCCCGTAGATCTCGTCGCGACGGCTATCGCGTCCGTCGTTGCTGGCCAGCACAGGGTCGTTGGCCAGGTCTTCGCGACCGATGATCAGCATGAAACGCTTGAAGATCGCATCGCCGTTGGCGCCGATCTGTACGTGTTTGCCATCGGCGCTGGTGTGAATGGAGGAGGGCGTGATGCCCGGCATGATGTTGCCGGTGCGTTCGCGGATGAAGCCGAACACGTCGAACTCCGGGACCATGCTTTCCATCATGGCGAAGATCGCTTCGTACAACGCCACGTCCACTACTTGCCCCAAGCCACCGTTGACCTCGCGATGCCGCAAGGCCATCAGTGCGCCGATCACGCCCCAGAGTGCGGCAATCGAATCGCCGATGGAAATCCCGGTGCGCACCGGCGGCCGGTCCTCGAACCCGGTGATGTAACGCAGGCCGCCCATGGATTCACCGACCGCGCCGAAGCCCGGCTGATCTTTCATCGGCCCGGTCTGGCCAAAGCCCGACAGCCGCACCATCACCAGTTTCGGGTTCAACGCGTGCAAGACTTCCCAACCCAGGCCGAGTTTTTCCAGAACGCCAGGGCGGAAATTCTCGATCAAAATGTCCGCTTCGCTGAGCAGCTGTTTGAGAATCGCCAAGCCATCCGGGTGTTTCAGGTTCAAGGTCAAAGACTTCTTGTTACGCGCCTGAACAAACCACCACAGCGAAGTGCCTTCATACAACTTGCGCCATTTGCGCAGCGGATCGCCGCCGTCCGGGGACTCGATCTTGATCACTTCGGCGCCGAACTCGCCGCAAATACGCGAGGCAAACGGCCCGGCAATCAACGTACCCAATTCGATGACTTTCAGACCGGAGAGCGGTTTGTTGGAAAACGGCATGCTGAATCCTGTAGGACAAAGGCTGAGCGGATACAGAGTTTTAACATAGGCCGACGTCCATCGCCCAAAGTTGATGCCTTCAATTCGTTGATTGCCTGTTGCATCGGTTAGACTTGCCGCCTTTCCTCGTATCAAGAAGCCCGTTCATGGCCCAGCCGTCCACGACCTACAAGTTTGAACTGAACCTCACCGACCTCGACCGCAGCGTCTACGAGAACGTGAAGCAGACCATCGCCCGTCACCCTTCGGAAACCGAAGAGCGCATGACCGTGCGGCTGCTGGCCTACGCCTTCTGGTACAACGAGCAGTTGTCCTTCGGTCGCGGTCTGTCAGACGTGGATGAGCCAGCGCTGTGGGAAAAGAGCCTGGATGATCGTGTCCTGCACTGGATCGAAGTCGGTCAGCCAGACGCCGATCGCCTGACCTGGTGCTCGCGCCGCACCGAGCGCACCAGCCTGCTGGCTTACGGCAGCCTGCGGGTCTGGGAAACCAAAGTGATCCCGGCAATTAAAAACCTGAAAAATGTTCACATCGCCGCCGTGCCTCAGGAAGTGCTGGAAACCCTGGCCAAGGACATGCCGCGCGTTATCAAGTGGGATGTGATGATCAGCGAAGGAACGATTTTCGTCACCGACGACCGTGGTCAGCACGAAGTCCAGTTGCAGTGGCTGAGCGGTGAACGCGGCTGATTATTCGCCGTTGAACTGCGTTACCCGGTTTTATCCTACGTATTCAAGAGAAGCACCTGTCACCCCATGCGCATCGAACCTCGCCTGTTGCCCGACACCCTGCCGTTCCTCGGTGATATTCCACCGCTGCTGACCCGCCTTTACGCAGCGCGGGGCGTGCAGTCCGAGGCTGAACTGGACAAGAGCCTGGCGAGGCTGATTCCGTACCAGCAACTCAAAGGCATCGATGCGGCGGTGGATTTGCTGGTGACGGCCCTGGAGCAACGTCAGCGGATTCTGATCGTCGGCGACTTCGACGCCGACGGCGCGACGGCCAGTACCGTGGGCATGTTGGGGTTGCGCCTGTTGGGCGCGGCGCACGTCGACTATCTGGTGCCGAACCGGTTCGAGTACGGCTATGGCCTGACACCGGAGATCGTCGAAGTGGCGCTGACCCGCGAGCCGCACCTGCTGATCACCGTGGACAACGGCATTTCCAGCGTCGAAGGCGTCGCGGCGGCGAAAAAGGCCGGGCTCAAGGTGCTGGTCACCGATCACCACTTGCCCGGCGATGAGCTGCCGTTGGCCGATGCCATCGTCAATCCGAATCAGCCAGGTTGCGAGTTTCCGAGCAAAGCCCTGGCCGGTGTCGGGGTAATTTTCTACGTACTGATGGCCCTGCGCGCGCGCTTGCGCAGCCTCGGCTGGTATGAGAGCAAGCCGCAGCCGAACATTGGCGAACTGCTGGACCTGGTGGCACTGGGCAGCGTCGCCGACGTGGTACCGCTGGATGCCAACAACCGGATTCTGGTGCATCAGGGCCTGGAGCGGATTCGCGCCGGGCGCGCGCGGGCGGGAATCAAGGCGATCCTGGAAGTGGCCAAGCGCGACCATTCGCGCATTACCTCCACTGATCTTGGCTTCATCCTCGGCCCGCGTCTGAACGCGGCGGGGCGTCTGGACGACATGAGCCTGGGCATCGAATGCCTGCTCACCGAAGACGCGGGCGCTGCCCGTGAAATGGCCGCTCAACTGGATGGCATGAACCAGGACCGCAAATCCATCGAGCAGGGCATGCAGCGTGAGGCGCTGGCCCAGCTCAAGGATCTGCCGGTGGAATCGATGCCGTTCGGCCTGTGCCTGTTCGATCCCGAGTGGCACCAGGGCGTCATCGGAATCCTCGCCTCGCGTATGAAAGAGCGCTATTTCCGTCCGACCATTGCCTTTGCCGATGCCGGCGATGGCCTGCTCAAGGGCTCGGGGCGTTCGGTGCAGGGCTTTCATATTCGCGACGCTTTGAGCGTGGTCGCGGCGCAACATCCGAACCTGATCAGCAAATACGGCGGCCACGCCATGGCGGCAGGCCTGACGTTGCCGGAAGCGAATTTTCCGTTGTTTGCCGAGGCCTTTGACGCTGAAGTGCGTAGGCAACTGCGCGAAGAAGACCTGACCGGGCGCCTGCTGTCGGACGGCACCTTGGCGGTCGAAGAGTTTCACCTGGAACTGGCCCGCGCCCTGCGCCACGCCGGGCCGTGGGGGCAACACTTCCCGGAGCCGCTGTTTCATGGGGTATTCCAGTTGGTCGAGCAACGCGTCGTGGGGGAGCGGCACCTCAAAGTGGTGCTGAAAAGTGAATGCGGTTCGGTGAAGCTGGACGGCATTGCCTTCGGTATCGACCGTGATATCTGGCCGAATCCGACCATCAAGTGGGTTGAACTGGCTTACAAGCTCGACCTCAATGAGTTCCGTGGGAACGAGACCGTTCAGTTGATGATTGCCCACATCGAACCGCGATAACGGCACAGCCTTTGTGGCGAGGGAGCTTGCTCCCGCTGGGCTGCGAAGCGGCCCTAAAACCCTTAAACGCTTTTTTCCTGCGGTAACACGCCGGATGGTTGACGACTGCTACGCAGCCGAACGGGAGCAAGCTCCCTCGCCACAGGTATCGCCCGGACCTCAAATTTGGGTGTTTCATTTCTTGAACCCTCCCTGATCCCCCGATGTCGACTAGTCTCTAAGCACTGCTTGATTATCCTTGTGACGTCTTGTCGAATTTTTTGCCCGCGGGGGCGGGTGCTGCACCCTTTTTCCTGTCACTCGTCGACTATTCAAACAGAACCCTGGAGCCTGCCCACTGATTCGAGAGGTGCCCCATGAGTCTGCTGCTTGAACCCTATACCCTTCGTCAATTGACCCTGCTTAACCGCATCGCGGTATCCCCGATGTGCCAATACTCCAGCGTCGATGGGCTGGCCAATGACTGGCATCTGGTCCACCTCGGCAGCCGTGCTATCGGCGGCGCTGGTCTGGTATTCACCGAAGCCACGGCGGTCACCGCTGATGGGCGGATTACCGCCCAGGACCTCGGTCTCTGGAATGATCAACAGATCGAACCCTTGCAACGTATTACGCGCTTCATCGCTGCCCAGGGGGCCGTTGCCGGCATCCAGTTGGCGCACGCCGGGCGCAAGGCCAGTACGCATCGGCCGTGGCTCGGCAAGCATGGCAGCGTCAAGCCGGAAGACGGCGGCTGGACCCCGGTCGGCCCTTCGCCGATCGCTTTTGACCCCCAGCACACACCACCCAAGCAGCTCGATGAGGGCGAGATCGCTGACGTCATTCAGGCCTTCGTCGATTCGGCCAAACGGGCGCTGACCGCCGGTTTCAAAGTGGTCGAAGTACACGCCGCCCACGGTTACCTGTTGCACCAATTTCTTTCGCCCCTGAGCAATCAGCGGCGCGATCAGTACGGCGGCTCGTTCGAGAATCGGATTCGGCTGGTGCTGCAAGTCACCGAAGCGGTGCGTGCGGTGTGGCCTGAGGAGTTACCGGTGTTTGTGCGAGTGTCGGCCACCGATTGGGTGGAAGATGGCTGGAACCCCGACGAAACCGTGGAACTGGCGCGACGCCTCAAAGATCTGGGCGTGGACCTGATCGATGTCTCATCGGGCGGGACGGCGGTAAACGCCGAGATTCCTACAGGCCCCGGTTATCAGACCCGTTTCGCCGAGCGCGTACGCAAGGAGTCAGGCATTGCCACTGGCACTGTAGGAATGATCACCGAGCCGGCTCAGGCCGAGCACATTCTGCGTACCTGTCAGGCCGACATCATCTTTCTCGCCCGGGAACTGTTGCGTGATCCGTATTGGGCGCTGCATGCCGATGACGATCTGGGCGGGCACAAGGCTGTCTGGCCGGCGCAATACCAGCGGGCTACCCATCGTGACCAGCCGATTCATGAATCGGATTTGCGTGACTAGAAGGCCGCTGTAAAAACCAAAAAGCCCCGGTCGTGTTGACCGGGGCTTTTTGAATTCTGGTTCGGGATATTGGTCGGCGGTTCGGCCGTCTTCGCGAGCAAGCCCGCTCCCACAGTTGATCTTTGTCGTACACAAAATATGTGTCTCATGGAGATCCAATGTGGGAGCGGGCTTGCTCGCGAAGGGGCCATCTCAGACCCCGACTAACTCTCAGGTGTACTTACGCTTCTCCGGCGCCGGCGGGAAATACTGGTACAACCAGGTTTCACTCAACGTCCGGTCATTGGTGCGAATGAACAACCGCAGCTCCACCGGGGCCACGCTGTCATTGGTCGGGTACCAGTCGAAGGTAATGCGGTAGCCCTTGATGTCATCGAGCACCAACACGTTGAAGTCCTTCACTTGGCCATTCGAGCAGGTCACCACCGGCTCGATCCCCGCGCCTTCGGGCAAGCGGTCCAGACCGCCGCCGGTGAAGTCCACGGCAAAGCGTCGTGCCCATACCTCTGGGTAATGCTCGCCCGGCGCCCAGCCTTCAATGAAACCGCCCATGCCCGAACGGGTCGCGTTGACCCGCGCCAGAGGCGTACTCACCGGCGGCAGGGCACTCCAGTAGAGCTTGTAGCCATAGTTGAGGGAGTCACCGGCCGCGACCGGTTTTTTCGGCGTCCAGAATGCAACGATGTTATCCAGGGTTTCGCCGGTTGTAGGAATTTCCAGCAAATCGATAGAGCCTTCGCCCCACGCGGTTGTAGGTTCTACCCACAGACTCGGGCGCTTGCTGTACCAGTCGACGGTGTCTTGATAATTGGCGAACTCGTGATCGGTCTGCACCAGGCCGAAACCTTTAGGATCGGTGTCGGCAAAGGCATTGAATTGCAGGGTGGCCGGGTTGTTCAGCGGGCGGCAGATCCATTCGCCGTTGCCGCGCCACATCGCCAGGCGATCAGAATCGTGGATTTGCGGGTGAATGGTGTCGCACATGCGCCGTTCGTGAGTGCCGCAGCTGAACATGCTGGTCATCGGTGCGATGCCCAGTTGCTCGATGGCGGTGCGGGCATTGACGTGGGCGTCGACTTCCATCACCACACGCTCGGCCTGGCAATCGATGTCAAAACGGTAGGCGCCAGTGGCGCTCGGCGAATCGAGCAGGGCGTAAACCACGAAACGGGTGCTGTCCTTGTCTGGTGTCTCGAACCAGAACTTGGTGAAGTCCGGAAACTCTTCACGCTTCTTGGCGTACGTATCGATCGCCAGGCCGCGGGCCGACAACCCGTACTGGCCGGTGGCATCCACCGCGCGGAAATAGCTGGCGCCGAGGAACGACAACACGTCGTGCTTATCCAGTTCCGGGGCTTTGAACAGCTTGAACCCGGAAAAACCCAGGTCGCCTTTGAGCTGTTTAGTGTCGACGGTAGTTTTTTCGTAGTTGAACAGCGACGGGCGGAAATGCACCTCGCGCGCCAGTCGAGTCTTGGGATCGACGCTGTACATGCGCACCGGTTGCTTGAAACCCATGCCGACGTGGAAAAACTGCACATCCAGCTGACCTTTCAAGTCCTTCCACAGCGAGTGATTGCCGTCATAGCGAATCGCGTTGAAGTTCTGCGGTGTCATGGTCGCCAGCGTCGGCGGCAGCACCTGTTTGGTGTCCTGATAAGGCTTGCCGGCGAGCTGTTTGGCCTGGCTCTTCAGCGCTTCGAAGTCGAACGCCACAGCGTCGCCATCAGCCGCGCTGCTGCCAGCCCAGGCGCGTGCGGTCAATAGGCCGGTGGCCGAAAGACCAGTGTAAGCCGCGATGGCCATGGAGGCTTTGAGCAAATTCCTGCGGTGCATAAGTACAACCTGTCGTGAACAATCCCGCGCCGTTCCTGGCACGTGCTGGATCAAAAATAACGGTTCGGACATGCCTTGGCCAAACGCAACGGACTTTAGAGCAGATGCCAATAAGCTTAAACCGTTCAGTTGCAGAGCAAAAATGATTGATGGCACCGCGACAGCGCGGCAATGAAACAAGACATGTCAGGTAACGTTTCTCACGGCACTTTCTGATTTATAGGGCATATCTGCTTTTTTCGACTAATTACTCTAAAAACCGCTTTTCAGCGCCGATTTAATTTCTATTCTATGGGCATGACCGGTTTCGGCCCTTCAGGCCGGTGGGTTCAGCGCGTACAAGACGGCCGCTGAAAGTGATAGGGCGATGCGGTTTTGCAGTTTTCTCTGACGTATAGAAGGACATCGTCCATGTCGAAAGTACAAGGCATCACTGAAATGTTAGGACTCTTTCCCTGGCTGACCACCGGTCGGCGAAGGCGTCGGCTCAGTTCGGAGGAATTGAAGTTGGTGGAGCGGTATCGCGAGCTGTCGGAGAATGACCGGATTGCGATGCGGTATCTGGTGGATGCGATGCGCAGTGTTTCGCGGTTTTGAGCGCAGGTGCTTACCGTGAGAGCCATTTGGCTTTTACGGAGTCAAGTCGTCGGTGTCTGCCTTGATTGTGCAGTGAGGCCCTTCGCGGGCAAGTCGGATCGCCGCACGGCGATCCGACTTGCCCGCGAAGCTTTTAATGCTTGAACATCACGTGCCGAACAACGGTGTAATCCTCCAGCCCATACATCGACATGTCCTTCCCGTAACCAGACAGTTTCTGACCGCCATGCGGCATTTCGCTGACCAGCATGAAGTGGGTATTCACCCACGTGCAGCCGTACTGCAAGCGTGCAGACAGGCGATGGGCGCGGCCGACGTCCGTGGTCCAGACCGATGACGCCAGGCCGTAGTCTGAATCGTTGGCCCAGGCCAGCGCCTGCGCTTCATCGGTGAACCTGGTGACCGACACTACCGGCCCGAACACTTCGCGGCGCACGATCTCGTCGTCCTGTTGCACGTCGGCCAGCACCGTTGGCTCAAAGAAGAAGCCGTTGCCTTCCACCGCTTTGCCGCCAGTGATCAAACGGATGTGTGGTTGCGCCATCGCACGCTCAACCAACGCGGTCACGCGGTCGCGATGTTGTGCGCTGATCAACGGGCCAAGCTCCGTCGATGGATCATCCTGCAAGCCGTACTTGATACTGCTGACGGCCGCACCGAGCTTCTCGACGAACTGGTCGTAGATGCCTGCTTGCGCGTAAATGCGGCAGGCGGCGGTGCAATCCTGACCAGCGTTGTAGAAACCGAAGGTGCGAATACCTTCTACGGCGGCGTCGATGTCGGCATCGTCGAAGATGATCACCGGTGCCTTGCCGCCCAGTTCCATGTGCAGGCGTTTGACGTTGCCGGCGGTGCTGGAAATGATGTTCGAGCCAGTGGCGATCGAGCCGGTCAGCGACACCATGCGTACTTTCGGATGATTGACCAGTGCGGTACCGACCGCAGAACCACGGCCGTACACCAGATTAAGTACACCGGCCGGGAAGATGTCTGACGCCAGTTCTGCCAGGCGCAGGGCGGTCAGCGGGGTTTGTTCCGACGGCTTGAGCACCACGGTATTACCGGCGGCCAGGGCCGGGGCGATTTTCCAGGCGACCATCATCAGCGGGTAGTTCCACGGCGCGATGGAGGCAATGACGCCCACCGGGTCGCGGCGGATCATTGAGGTGTGGCCGGGCAGGTATTCCCCTCCCAGCGCGCCGCTCATGCAACGGTTGGCGCCGGCGAAGAAACGGAACACGTCGGCAATCGCCGGAATCTCGTCGTTCAGCGCGGCGCTGTAGGGTTTGCCGCAATTGTCCGACTCCAGTTTGGCCAGCTCTTCGCCATGGGCTTCGATGATGTCGGCGAGTTTGAGCAGCAGCAACGAGCGTTCTTTCGGCGTGGTTTGCGACCAGGCCTGGAAGGCGTTGTCGGCGGCCCGCACGGCGGCGTCGACCTGGGCTTCGCTGGCTTCGTTGATTTCTACCAGCACACGGCCCAGAGCCGGGTTGAACACGGCTTGGGCGGGGCCGTCGCCATTGACGAGTTGGCCGTTGATCAAGAGTTTGGTTTGCATGGCTATGTCCTCATCGAAGCTGCTTATGTGTTCCTGCTGAAACCGGCCCTCTGTGGGAGCGGGCTTGCCCGCGATGACTGACTGACATTCAACAGAAATGTCGACTGTAAGACCGCTATCGCGGGCAAGCCCGCTCCCACAGGATCCGGTTTCCACCTTGGAAATGCGTTGTCCGTTATTTCCCGCCACTGCCCGCAACGCTTTCCCCGCCCCGGGTCAGGTAATAAGCGCCGAGGATCGGCAACATGGTCACCATCATCACCAGCATCGCGACGACGTTGGTTACCGGCACGTCCCGTGGGCGGCTGAGCTGGTTGAGCAGCCACAGTGGCAAGGTGCGTTCATGGCCGGCGGTGAAGGTGGTGACGATGATTTCGTCGAACGACAGCGCAAACGCCAGCATGCCACCGGCCAGCATCGCCGAGCCGAGGTTCGGCAGGACGATGTAGCGGAAGGTCTGCCAGCCGTCGGCGCCGAGGTCCATCGAGGCCTCAATCAAACTGTATGAAGTGCGGCGCAAACGGGCGATGACGTTGTTGTAGACAATCACCACGCAGAAGGTCGCGTGGCCGACGATGATGGTGAACATTCCCGGCTCAATCCCCAAAGTCTTGAAGGTCGCCAGCAGCGCGATCCCGGTGATGATCCCCGGCAGGGCAATCGGCAGGATCAGCATCAGCGAGATGCCTTGCTTGCCGAAGAAGTCCCGCCGGTACAACGCCGCCGACGCGAGGGTGCCCAGGATCAGCGCAATCAATGTGGCGACGGCCGCGATTTGTAACGACAACTTGATCGCTTCCAGCACGTCGGGCCGGGAGAACGCCACACCGATCCACTTCAGGGTAAAGCCCTTGGGCGGAAAGCTGAACGCCGCGTCTTCAGTGTTGAAGGCGTAAAGGAAGATGATCAGGATCGGGAAGTGCAAGAACACCAACCCGCCCCAGGCAGCGATGCGTAGGCCCAGGGATGCCCGATCTTGAGATGAAGTATCAGAGCGCATCGAAAGCCCCCAAACGTTTGACGATGGACAGGTAAATGGCGATCAGCACGATCGGCACCAGCGTGAAGGCCGCCGCCATCGGCATATTGCCGATCGCTCCTTGCTGGGCGTAGACCATGCTGCCGATGAAGTAGCCCGGCGGGCCCACCAGTTGCGGCACGATGAAGTCGCCCAGGGTCAACGAAAAGGTGAAGATCGAACCGGCGGCGATGCCTGGAATCGACAGCGGCAGAATCACTTGCATGAAGGTCTGACGCGGTTTGGCACCGAGGTCGGCCGAAGCTTGTAAAAGCGACGGCGGCAGGCGTTCCAGTGAGGCCTGGATCGGCAGGATCATGAACGGCAGCCAGATGTAGACGAACACCATGAACCGCCCCAGATGCGAGGTCGACAAGGTGCTGCCGCCGACCCCCGGAATCCCGAGCACGAACTGCAACACCGGTTCCAGCCCCAAGTGCTGAACAAACCACTGGGCCACGCCGCCCTTGGCCAGCAGCAACGTCCAGGCATAGGCCTTGACGATGTAACTGGCCCACATTGGCATCATCACCGCGATGTAGAAAAACGCCTTGGTCTTGCCGCTGGTGTAGCGCGCCATGTAGTAGGCGATCGGGAACGCCACGACCGCACTGGCGATCGACACGACGACTGCCATGCTCAGGGTGCGCAGGATGATGTCGAAGTTCGACGGCTGGAACAGCGCGGTGAAATTCGCCAGGGTCAGGTCGGGCGTGACCGTCATGGTGAAGTCATCGAAGGTGTAGAAGCCTTGCCACAACAACGTCAACAGCGAACCGAGGTAGATCGCACCGAACCACAGCAGCGGCGGTACCAGCAGCAGCGACAGATACAGGTTCGGCCGGCGGTACAGCACGTTCGAAAACCGGCGCAACGGCGAACCGCTGGCAGGGGTTTGAGGAGCGGCCACGCTGTTCATCTCACACCCCGCCCACAACATTGTCGTGCAACGGGATCATCGCCTCGCGCGCCCAACGAGCGCTGATGCGTTGCCCGGTCTGGTGTTGCGTGCTGACATCCAGCCACTGAACGTTGGCCTGGCTGATGTTCAACGTCTGGCCGTTTTCCAGTTTCAGTTCATAGCGGGTGGCGCTGCCTTGGTACTGGATGTCGTGCAGCAGGCCACTGACTTCGATTTCATGGCTGGCCAGCGGGCCTTCGGCGAAACGCACGTGTTCGGGGCGGATCGAAAACGGCTGTGGATTGCCGCTCAACTGCTGCGCCAGATCGCCGCGAATCACGTTGGACGTGCCGACGAATTCGGCGACGAATGTGGTAGCCGGTTTCATGTACAGGTTGCGCGGTGTGTCGACCTGTTCGATGCGGCCCTTGTTGAACACCGCCACACGGTCGGACATCGACAGCGCTTCGGTCTGGTCGTGGGTAACGAAGATGAAGGTGATGCCGAGCTGGCGTTGCAGCTTCTTCAGCTCACCTTGCATTTGCTCGCGCAGCTTCAAATCGAGCGCGCCCAAGGGCTCGTCGAGCAGCAACACGCGAGGGCGATTGACCAACGCGCGGGCCAGGGCCACACGCTGACGTTGGCCACCGGAGAGTTGCACCGGTTTACGCTCGCCGTAGCCGCCAAGGGCGACCATATCGAGGGCTTCTTCGGCGCGTTTTTGGCGTTCGGTCTTGCCGACACCTTTGACTTTCAAACCGTAGGCGACGTTGTCGAGTACGTTCATGTGCGGGAACAACGCGTAGTCCTGGAACACAGTATTCACGTCACGCTGATACGGCGGTAAGCCCGCAGCTTCGGCGCCGTGAATACGGATGGAACCCGCGCTCGGTTGTTCGAAACCGGCGATCAGGCGCAGGCAGGTGGTTTTGCCTGAGCCGGAGGGGCCCAGCATGGAAAAGAACTCGCCGTCCTGGATATCGATGGAAACCCGGTCAACGGCCTTCACCTCGCCGAACTGCCGGGAAACGTTGGTGAACTGGACTGCAAGCGTCATGGTGCGGTGCTCCGAGAAGGCGAGGATCGTCACAGTGACCTTGCCTGGACTTCTGAAATCTTCATTGATGATCGTTCCCACGCTCCGCGTGGGAATGCAGCCCGTGACGCTCTGCGTCAGCTCTGCTCGAATGGACGCGGAGCGTCCGTTGATGCATTCCCACGCAGAGCGTGGGAACGATCAATTGGTGTTAGCGACCACCCATAATCGCAATGTAATCCTGGGTCCAGCGGCTATAAGGCACAAACTTGCCGCCTTCAGCCTGCGGAGTTTTCCAGAAGGCGATCTTGTCGAACTGGTCGAAACCGTTGGTCTTGCAACCCTCGGCGCCCAGCAGTTCGCTTGCCTTACACCCCGCCGGGACCGCTGGCAGCGAGCCGAACCAGGCGGACACATCGCCCTGGACCTTCGGCGTGAGCGACCAGTCCATCCACTTGTACGCGCAGTTCGGGTGCTTGGCCTCGGTGTGCAGCATGGTGGTGTCGGCCCATCCGGTGGCGCCTTCTTTCGGGATGGTCGAGGCGATCGGCTGTTTCTCGTTCATCAGGCCGTTGACCTGATAGGGCCAGGCGCTGGCAGCCACCACGCCTTCGTTCTTGAAGTCACTCATCTGCACGGTGGTGTCGTGCCAGTAGCGATGGATCAACTTTTGCTGGGCGCGCAGCAGATCGAGAACGGCCTTGTACTGTTTTTCGTCGAGCAGGTAAGGATCCGTGATGCCCAGTTCCGGCTTGGCGGTTTTCAGGTACAGCGCCGCGTCGGCGATGTAGATCGGGCCGTCATACGCTTGCACGCGGCCCTTGTTGGATTTGCCGTCGGACAGCTTCTGCTCTTCGAACAGCACGCCCCAACTGGTAGGTGGCTGCGTGAACACCTTGGTGTTGTACATCAACACGTTCGGGCCCCATTGATAAGGGGTGCCGTAAGTCTGGTTGTTGACCATATACCACGGTGCATCCTTGAGGCGTGGATCGAGATTTTTCCAGTTGGGAATCAACGCGGTATTGATCGGCTGCACACGTTTGCCGGCGATCAGGCGCAAGGACGCGTCACCGGATGCCGTCACCAGGTCGTAACCGCCCTTGGCCATCAGGCTGACCATTTCATCGGACGTGCCGGCCGTCTTGACGTTGACCTTGCAGCCGGTTTCCTTCTCGAAGCCGGTCACCCAGTCGTAGGTTTTGTCGGTTTCGCCCCGTTCGATATAGCCGGGCCAGGCGACGATATCCAGCTGACCTTCGCCGGCACCGACGGCTTTCAGCGGCTCGGCGGCCTGCAGACTGGCGCTGGCCAGCAGCGCCGTGGTGATTGCACTGAGCAGTGCGGTCTTGTGCACAAGCATGGTGAACCCTCTTCTTTAAATTATGGTCGGGGCAGTTCTGAACGGGGTGAAGCCAATGCCGTTATGGCTAATTGTTAGCGTAGTGCGCTTTTATAAATGCTGTCCGTGACGGGCCATGATGTGGCGCACCACGCTGTAGTCCTGCAGCGAATCACTGGATAAGTCTTTGCCATAGCCCGAGCGCTTCAGGCCGCCATGGGGCATTTCGCTGACCAGCATGAAATGGCTGTTGATCCAGGTGCAGCCGTACTGCAAACGCGCTGCGACCTGCATGGCTTTGTCGAGATTCTGGGTCCAGACCGAGGAGGCGAGGCCGTATTCCGAGTCGTTGGCCCAGTCCACCGCTTGTTCGAGCTCATTGAAGCGGGTCACGGTGACCACCGGCCCGAACACTTCGCGCTGAACGATTTCATCGCTCTGTTTGCAACCGGCCAGCAAGGTCGGCTGGTAATAGAAGCCGGCACCGGAATGCACCGCCGCGCCGGTCACTCGCTCGATGTGCGGCTGGCCGAGGGCACGCTCGACGAAACTGGCCACGCGGTCGCGTTGGCGAGTGCTGATCAGCGGGCCGATCTCGTTGTCGGCATCACGTTTACCGGCAAAACGCAGGCTGCCGACCGCTGCGCCGAGTTCGGCCACCAAGCGGTCATGAATCCCGGCCTGGGCATAAATCCGGCAGGCGGCGGTGCAATCCTGGCCGGCGTTGTAATAGCCGTAGGTGCGCACACCCTCTACCACTGCTTGAATATCCGCGTCGTTGCAGACGATCACCGGCGCCTTGCCGCCGAGTTCGAGGTGGGTGCGTTTCAGGGTTCTCGCCGCGGCCTGGAGGATTTTTTGCCCGGTGACGATATCGCCAGTCAGCGACACCATGCGCACTTTCGGGTGGCTGACTAAATGGCTGCCGACGCCTTCACCGCCACCGCAAATAATGTTGATCACCCCGCGCGGCAGGATCTCGGCGAGCGCCGGTGCCAACGCCAGAATCGACAGTGGCGTGTGTTCCGACGGTTTGAACACCAGCGTGTTGCCAGCGGCGAGGGCGGGGGCGATTTTCCAGGCGGCCATCATGATCGGGTAGTTCCACGGCGCAATCGATGCGACCACACCAATCGGATCGCGACGGACCATGCTGGTGTAACCCGGCAAGTATTCGCCGCTGAGCTGGCCGGTCTGGCAACGCACGGCACCCGCGAAGAAACGGAACACATCGACCGTGGCGCTCAAATCGTCCTGACGCGCCAGGTGCAACGGCTTGCCGCAATTCAGCGATTCGAGGCGGGCGAGCAGGTCGGCGTTTTTTTCAATGGCGTTGGCGATGTCCAGCAGCAGGTTCGAGCGCTGCTGCGGCGTGGTCCGCGACCAACTGGCAAAGGCGCGGTGGGCGGCGAGGATCGCGGTTTCGACCTGCTCGGTGCTGGCTTCGGCAATGTGCGTCAGCACTTCTCCGGTGGCCGGGTTGAGGATGGGTTCGACGAAACCCTGGCCCGCGACCAACTCGCCATCGATCAACAACGCGGTGAACAACGGAGTCTGCGCGCCAGCCATTTTTCGGGTTCTCTTTTCTTGTGTGGCCATGGGATTCCCTGTGACTGGGCCCGGCCGTCTTATAGATGCTTCAAGACTAGTGGCCGGGCTTGTGGTCGACAAATACTAAATACTGAAGGTGGCGTTCGATTAAATAGATGGCTTGCGCCCGCCATGGGGTTGTTCGCGAGCGACGGTCAGGAACGGGTCCACCAGCGCGGGCCGGGCAGTGCCGCGACGCCACGCCAGACCGACATCGAGGGTCTGGCTCAGGTCGGCGATCGGCCGCGCTTCGATGATGTCGCCCTCCAGGGACCACGGGCGGTAAGTCATGTCCGGCTGAATGGAAACGCCCAAGCCCGCGGCGACCAGGCTTCGTACCGCTTCCGTCGAGGCTGTTCGCAAGGTGATGCGCGGTTGCAGCGAGGCCGCCGACCACATGCGCTGGGCGTTGCGGTCCATTTCATCGACGTTCAGCTGAATCAGCGGCTCGCGAGCGACATCGGCGAGGTTGATGCTGTCGTGTTCCAGCAGCGGATGCTGGGCCGGTAGCCACAGCCGATGGGGCGAGTGAGTCAGCACTTCGGTCTGCAAGGCGTGGCGGTCTTCCAGATTGGAGAGGATCAGCACGCCCACATCAATTTCACCGCTGACCAGCAAATGCTCGATGTACGGCCGCTCATCTTCCATCACGCGTATTTCAACGTTGGGGTAAGCGCGCTGGAACCGGGTGAGCAAATCCGCCAGGTAATAACCGGCGACCAGGCTGGTCACGCCGATGATCAACTGCCCGGCAACCTGATCGGTGCTCTGTTGCAGGCTGCGCTTGGCATTGTCCACCGTGGCCAGAATCAGGTGTGCCTGACGCAGGAATTGATGACCCTGGTGGGTCAGGGTCATGCCCTTGGCGTGGCGATTGAACAGGCCGACACCGATTTCCTGCTCCAGTTGCTGGATGGCCAGGGTCAGGGTGGACTGGGAAATGAACGCGGTTTGCGCGGCGGCGGAGATCGAACCGGTCTCGGCCACGGCAATGAAGTGGCGGATCTGACGCAGGGTCATCATGGGGAATTACCGGGTGGGCGGTTTTTATCGATTTGCCCGAGTGTATATCTTTTTAATCGATGGATTGGTTTGTGCGGGGCGGGACGACAAGTCGCTTGAATGCTGCCCGCCAAGTGCTTCGAGGACCGAGCCAGAAATCCCTTACCGTTCGTCTTAAACCCCCATCTACCTGTTATTTATGACAGTAGGCAGAACCTTCCCTCAAGTATCCAATCCGTTCACTACCGAGGCACTTGCCAAGGGGTCATTCTTTTTTGTGGATAGGAGCTTTCTCATGACCAGTCAGCAACTTTTTGCCGCCAATGGCGAACCTGTAGGGCAAAGTGTTCTGTTTCCTCCCGAACGCGACATTGGCGTCCTGGCGGTATTTCCACCCTATGTCATGGGGGGCAAGCAGCTGGAGGATGGCAGCGTCGGAGTCAACTACAGCATGGTCCACAGCGATGCCAAAGGATTGCTGTGTTACATCCTGTCGTATATCAACATGTCTGCTGACGATTGGATCGATGTGTCCCTGGGGAATGGTCCGGCGACCGAACCTTTCCAGGTCACGGACAAATACGTCAATCAAAACGTTCCCTTCTACATCTCATCCGACACCATGAAGGAGAGCTATCCGGCGGGTGGGGGCACGCTTGTTCTGTCCTGTCGCATTGAGCGTTTGAGCGGAAATCCGGAAAACTCGCTTCCCCTCAATCTGTTCTATAAAGATCATGCCCCCGGCGAGCTCGATACCGATCTTGGCAACCCGTTCAACCAAGGGCTGAAATTGCCGGTACCGTCGGAGACCATCATCGACCAGAACGTGATCGCCGAGGGCATGACCGTTACCGTAAAGGCGTACCCGTTTCAGGCCCAGGGTGACAAAGCTTCTCTCGCCATCGGAACGCTTAAACCCATACCCGAGCTCAAGGTTCAAAACCCCCCGCAAGATATTGTTTTCGAACTGACCCCAGAGCAGCTCAAACAACTGCCCGCGACCGACAAGGTGATAGTGCGCTATCAACTGATCGACAAGGTGCATAACCGCAGTGGTTGGTCGGACTCGGTGGTGGTGCAGTCCAAACCCAATGTCAGCCTGCTTCCGGCGCCGGTGATCAACAACGCGGATGCTGCCAACGTGGTCAATCATGACGAGCTCGCTGGCGGGCCCATGGTAGTGATGATATCGGGCGTCTTCGCGAGCGGTGATGTGATCGTACTGAAGTTGGTGGGTTTCACCCATTCTGGCGATCTGGTCGAGCATTCTTACAGCATGACCCTGACGGGTACCACCAGAATGGTGTTGTTCGATGTCGAGAACGAGCGAGTGCAGGTATTGATTCGGGGTTCGGTGGCGGTAACCTACGTGCTGACCAAAAAAAGTACTGGTGTGCCCCAGGACTCGAAACCTGCCTATGCCACCATCGATGGCTCGGCAATTCTGTTGCGCGCGCCCAGTGTCGAACAGGCAACGGAAAACGAACTGCCGGCCGATACGCCGCTGGCCAACGTGTTGGTACCGTTCTACTGGCCGTTAGTCAGGGGCGCGGAGGTGAAACTGTATTGGCAAGTCACCGGCAACGATGGTGTGGTCAATCGATACGTTTTTGGGCGCACCATAGAAGACCCGACCCAACCCGTCACTTTCGGTGTATTGAACAAATACATCGCACCGTTTGCAAATAGCCCGTTAGTCGTTCAATACGAGATTACAAACCCGGGACGGCCACCGGTGGTGTCCGAGTTGCTGAAGTTGCAGATCGGTGAGCTGGCCATTGTGTTATCGGCTCCCAAAGTGCTCAAAGCGCTCAATGGGATGATTCCCGATCCATTGTTGTTCCCGGACGGCGCCATTGCCCAAGTGGAAGTTCTCGGTAAGCCTGGAGACAAAGTCAAGCTCATCGTCAAAGGCGCGCCGGGCGCAGGCTCACCCACCTTTGAAGCCAAGGTGCTTAATACCAACAACCGCGCCAACTTCACGCTGGACAAGGCCTTCATCGCGGCGAACATGGGCAAACAGGTTCAACTGAGTTATGAGTTTTTCCGCGTTGGTCAGGAAGGGCGGCCATCACTTTCTATGACGCTCACGGTGGGTACGATTGCCGATAACCACCCAAGCCTGCCAATCCCGGGGATCGTTGGCGCGACAGGCCCTGAACTGCATGTGACCCAACTGAATGACACCAACCCGCTACAAGTGGCCGCGTGGCCGCTGCAAGTGGTGGGGCAGCGTATGTGGTTGCGCTATGACGGGTTTGATGCCGGTGGTAAGGCGATTTTCTTTGAGGACCTCAAAGGAGAGCCACACAACACGCTCGGAGACCTGACCCGGCCGGCACCGCTTGAGTGGTTGAAGACGCTCAAGGATGGCAGTGCGCTGACCATCAGCTTCAGCGTGAGCTTTGATGGAGTAGGGGCGGTGCGTTTTCCGGTGCGCACCTATACCGTTAAAGCGTTGAATTTCGGCAGTAGTAATCATGTTCAACCCATTAACAATTATTTCATAGTGCAAGGTCGGCCACCGAGTGTCCCTCCTGTACGCGGTAGCTACACTCGAACAGCCACCGGTGGTACCGAGCCTTATCGATATTCTTCTTCCAACAGCCAAGTTGCACTGGTAGATCCAGCCACTGGCACGGTACGTGCTGGCAGTAACGGCTTCGCGATAATCACCGTCACGGATGCAGCCCAGAATACGGCCTCCTATCGCATTGAATTCTCGGGAATAACGTTGGTCACTTTAAAAGAAAATATCTGGTGGGATTCGAGCGGTTGGCCTCAGCCACCAAAAGAGAACGCGCTTTCACTTGCAGAGTTAAGGGTGTTTTGGGAAACCTATTATCCATCCGAGGGACCTGTGGCCGCTGCATTGGGGTGGCCTAGGACACTCTACTGGAGCAGCAACAACATTTCTGTTATCGGCGACGCATGGGCGTTTCGTTTGAACGAAAACATTGGTAGTGGTGACGGTAAAGTTCAGACAATTGGTGGTACCCGACTTCCAGTAGTCAGCAAAATCATTTAGTAATCGCCGTTACTAGAAAAAGGAAAGAAGGGGCGCCCATTAGCCGTTTTCAAGTCAAGACTAATGGGTGTCCCGTTTTTTTTTGTTTATTATTCACTGATTGTCGTGGGAGAACGAAGGTCGGGGGCTGGGAAATCGGCAACCATGAGTAGCAAGCAACATCCTGAAGCACTCTCGCCGCCAATGCCGGGCACTTTCGGTTCAGGCTCATGGCCTTAATGATCCGGTTAACCCGAATTCGTGGAGGCAGCAAATGAACACCCGTGGATTGCTCGATCAGTTACTCAAGTCCGGTCAGGATCTGTTGCATAACAAGGCTGGCGGGACGCAGAACAAATCGGCTGCCGGTGGGCTGGGCGGCCTGCTCGGCGGTAATGGTGGGGCTGGCGGGCTCGGCAGCCTGCTTTCGGGCGCCGGCGGCGGTGCTTTGGCGGCCGGGGCCATGGGCCTGTTGCTGGGCAGCAAGAAGGCTCGCAGTGTGGGCGGCAAGGCCCTGACTTATGGCGGCCTCGCCGCGCTGGGGGTCATTGCTTACAAGGCTTACGGAAATTGGCAGGCCCAGCAAGGCACCACGCCGAAGACCGAACCGCAAACCCTCGACCGCGTGCCAGCGGCGCAAGTCGAGCAGCACAGCCAGGCGATTCTCAAGGCGCTGGTGGCGGCGGCCAAAGCCGATGGTCATGTCGATGAACGCGAGCGTGCGTTGATCGAAGGCGAGTTCACCAAGCTCGACAACGATCAGGAACTGCAGCAGTGGCTGCATGCTGAACTCAACAAACCGCTGGACCCGACCGACGTCGCCCGCGCTGCGAGTACGCCGGAAATGGCGGCTGAAATGTACATCGCCAGTGTGATGCTGGTGGACGAAGAGAACTTCATGGAAAAGTCCTACCTCGATGAACTGGCGCGGCAGTTGAAGCTGGAACCGGGGTTGAAGGCCGAGTTGGAGAAGCAGGTGCGGCAGGTTTCGGTGTAAGCGACGCTTTTTAAAAGATCGCAGTCTTCGGCGGCTCCTACGGGATCGCGTTTATCCGTTAGGGACGGGTGTACGTCGTCGGTGGAGCTGCCGAAGGCTGCGATCTTTTTGCGCACTCATTGGCCGGGTTTACGACTGCTGGGCAGCCGAACGGGGGCGAGCCCTCTCGCCACAAAGGTTCGTCAGGAATACCGCGTTTTCGTTCTTCGCGATCAAGCCCGCTCCCACAGGCCCTCGGCTATACTCCCCCGCAATTCTAACCGCACCGAGGACTGACTGTGAAGAACTGGACGTTGCGCCAACGCATTTTGGCGAGCTTTGCGGTGATTATCGCGATCATGCTGTTGATGGTCGTGGTGTCTTTTTCTCGCCTGATCAAGATCGAAGTCAGCGAAGAAAAGGTTCGCACCGACTCGGTTCCGGGGGTGTATTTCAGTTCGATGATGCGCGGTGCCTGGGTCGACAGTTATAACCTGACCCAGCAGATTGTCGGTCTTTCCGGAAATCGCGCACTAACCGCTGCCGACCAGGCCATGTACAAGAGCTTCGAAGAGCGCTTGAACGAGCAAATGGCCTACTACCGCAAGACCATTTTTCAACCGGACGATCAGGCCATTTTCGACGAATTCGAAGTTCGTCATCAGGTCTTCAATCAAGAAATGAGCAACGTCCTCGATCTCTACCAGCGCAAAGAGTACGAGCAAGCGCGCCTTGCTCTGGAGCAAAAGCTGACACCGGCCTGGATCAACGGGCGTAAGCAGTTGAACAGCCTCATCGAGCGCAATCACGATGCAGCTGAAGCAGCCACGCTGGCCATCGGCGAAGCGGTGACCGCCGCCAAAATCAGTATGGGCGTCTCTTTGCTGGTGGCGATCATCGTCGCCGGCCTCTGTGGCCTGCTGCTGATGCGCGCGATCATGGCGCCGATGAATCGCATCGTGGATATCCTCGAAATCATGCGCAGCGGCGATCTCAGCAGCCGTTTGAATCTTGATCGCAAGGACGAGTTCGGCGCGGTGGAAACCGGCTTCAACGACATGATGACCGAGCTCACCTCGCTGGTGTCCCAGGCGCAGCGCTCCTCGGTGCAGGTCACCACCTCGGTTACGGAAATCGCCGCGACGTCCAAGCAACAACAGGCTACCGCCACCGAAACCGCAGCCACCACCACCGAAATCGGTGCGACATCCCGTGAAATTGCCGCCACCTCGCGGGATCTGGTGCGCACCATGACCGAAGTCTCCACCGCCGCCGATCAGGCGTCGGTGCTGGCCGGTTCCGGTCAGCAAGGCCTGGCGCGCATGGAAGACACCATGCACTCGGTGATGGGCGCGGCCGATCTGGTGAACGCCAAACTGGCGATCCTCAACGAGAAGGCCGGCAACATCAATCAGGTGGTGGTGACCATCGTCAAAGTCGCCGACCAGACCAACTTGTTGTCCCTGAATGCCGCGATCGAAGCCGAGAAGGCCGGTGAATATGGTCGCGGGTTTGCCGTGGTCGCCACCGAAGTGCGGCGCCTGGCGGACCAGACCGCGGTGGCCACCTACGACATCGAGCAGATGGTGCGCGAGATTCAGTCGGCGGTGTCGGCCGGGGTCATGGGCATGGACAAGTTTTCTGAAGAAGTGCGCCGTGGCATGTCCGAGGTGCAGTCGGTGGGCGAGCAGCTGTCGCAGATCATCCATCAGGTTCAGGCGCTGGCGCCACGGGTGTTGATGGTCAACGAAGGCATGCAGGCCCAGGCCACCGGCGCCGAGCAGATCAACCACGCGCTGGTGCAGTTGGGCGATGCCAGCAGCCAGACTGTCGAGTCCTTGCGTCAGGCCAGTTTCGCCATCGATGAATTGAGCCAGGTGGCCGTGGGGCTGCGTGGCGGCGTCTCGCGATTCAAAGTCTGATGAGCGAGCTCGCGGTCAAGCGCGGCGCGGTAATGCCGGTAAAACAGTCGTTGTTTCTGGTGTTCCGCATCGGCAACGAGCGTTACGCGTTGCAGGCCATCGAGGTGGCCGAAGTGCTGCCGCAGCTGCCGTTGAAACCGATTCCCCGGGCACCGGACTGGGTGGCGGGGGTGTTTGCCTATCGTGGCGCGGTGGTGCCGGTGATCGACCTCAGCGCCCTGACATTCCGCCAACCGGCCCAGGCCCGCACCAGCACGCGGCTGGTGCTGGTGCACTATCGGCCGGATGAGGCGACGCCTGCGCAATTGCTCGGGTTGATTCTGGAGCAGGCCACCGACACATTGCGCTGCAACCCGGCGGACTTTCAGCCTTATGGCCTGGACAATCGCCAGGCGCCGTACCTGGGGCCGGTGCGCGAAGATGCCCAGGGTTTACTGCAATGGGTGCGGGTTGCCGATTTGCTGGACGAACAGGTCCGCGCCTTGTTATTTCCCTCGCCGCCGCTGGACCTGGCGCAGTTTGAGGAGCAGGGATGAGCAGCGATCAACGGTTTTTCGATTTCCTCAAAGAACGTATCGGCCTTGATGTGGGCTCGGTTGGCCCGGCGATCATCGAACGCGCGGTGCGCCAGCGCTGCACGGCGGCTCGGGCGTTAACGGCTGATGAGTACTGGCACACCTTGCTGGGCTCGCGCGACGAACAACAGGCGCTGATCGAAGCGGTGATCGTCCCCGAGACCTGGTTTTTCCGTTACCCGGAATCCTTCGCCACGCTGGCGAAACTGGCGGTCAAGCGGCTGGCGGCGATCAATAACATGCGCGCCCTGCGGATTCTCAGTCTGCCGTGTTCTACCGGTGAAG
Organism: Pseudomonas sp. GW822-FHT02E03; assembly: GCF_058802325.1. Classification (NCBI taxonomy): domain Bacteria; kingdom Pseudomonadati; phylum Pseudomonadota; class Gammaproteobacteria; order Pseudomonadales; family Pseudomonadaceae; genus Pseudomonas; species Pseudomonas sp. GW822-FHT02E03. The sequence continues at coordinate 24,395 of NZ_JBXAOA010000050.1, forward strand.
AACCGTACTCCATCGCCATGGCATTGCTCGATGCCGGGCTGGCGCCGCACCAGTTCAAGGTCGACGGCATGGATGTCAGCCCGCTGTCAGTGGAGAAGGCCAGGCTCGCGCTGTATGGAAAGAATTCGTTTCGCGGCCAGGACATCGACTTTCGCGAGCGGCATTTCACGGCTGAAAACGACAACTATCGCCTCAGCGGGCGCGTGCTTGAACAGGTGCGCTTGCAGGTCGGCAATCTGCTGGATCCGGCCTTGCTGGCCAACGAGCCACCTTATGACTTCGTGTTCTGCCGCAATTTGCTGATCTATTTCGATCAGCCGACCCAGCAGCAAGTGTTCGAAGTGCTCAAGCGCCTGACCCACGTCGACGGCGTGCTGTTTATCGGCCCGGCGGAGGGCAGTCTGCTGGGGCGTTTCGGCATGCGTTCGATCGGCATTGCGCAGTCGTTTGCGTTCAGTCGTCAAAGTGCGCCGGAACCGCTCGCGACCTTCGCGCCGACGCCGCTGCCGGTGCAACAACCGGTGCGTAGCGTGACACCGCCGCCAGTGCGCAGTCGGCCTTTCGCAACGGTGGTGCCGATGCCTCAGGTCGCCGCCACCCCTTCGGCCACCCCTTCGGACGCTACCCCTTCAGACGCCGCTACGCTGCTGGCGAACATCGCCGCGCTGGCCAATGGAGGCAAAAGCGCGGAGGCCCGCGCCGCGTGCGACAGTTTTTTGCGCAGTCACGAGCCGGTGGCGCAGGTGTTCTATTGGCTGGGGCTGCTCAGCGATGTCGCCGGCAGCGCTCTCGAGGCCCAGGGCTTTTATCGCAAGGCGTTGTACCTCGAGCCGCAACACCCCGACGCGCTGATGCACCTGGCCGCCTTGCTGCAATCCCAGGGCGACACGGCGGGAGCCCGACGATTACAGGCCCGCGCCGCCCGCAGCGAGCGCGCCGCAGACAGTGAGCGTAAACGATGAACGCCGCCGATACCTTGAGTGTCACCCATGAAGATGCCCAGGCCATCGACGACTGCTGGAACCGCATCGGTATCCACGGCGACAAGTCCTGCCCATTGCTGAGCGAGCACATTCATTGTCGCAATTGCGCGGTGTATTCGGCTGCCGCCACACGTTTGCTCGATCGCTATGCCTTGCAGCAGGACGACCGCGAGCAAGTTTCCACGGTGGCCGGCAGCGATGTGAAAACCCGCTCGCTGCTGATGTTTCGCCTCGGCGAAGAATGGTTGGGCCTGGCCACTCGCAGCCTGGTCGAAGTGGCGCCGTTGCAAGCGATTCACTCCTTGCCGCACCAGCGCTCCGGGGCGTTGCTCGGCGTGGCGAATGTGCGCGGTGCCTTGGTAGCGTGCCTGTCGCTGGTGGAGTTGCTGGGGCTCGACGGCACCAGTGGCGTGGCATCCGGCGCGCGGGTGATGCCGCGGATGCTGATCATCGCCGCCAACGGCGGGCCGGTTGTGGTGCCGGTGGATGAGGTGGATGGGATTCACGCCATCGACGAGCGCATTCTCGATGCGGCGTCCCAATCCGGTACCCAGGCCAGCGCCAGATACACCCGTGGCGTCTTGCAATTCAAAGGTCGCAGCCTGCGTTGGCTGGATGAAGAGCAGCTGCTGTCCGCCGTGACCCGGAGCCTCACATGACCCCCGAGCAAATGCGTGACGCCTCTTTGCTGGAACTGTTCAGCCTCGAAGCCGAGGCCCAGACCCTGGTGCTGAGCGCAGGTCTTTTGGCGCTTGAGCGTGATCCGACCCAAGCCGATTACCTTGAGTCGTGCATGCGCGCGGCCCATTCGCTCAAGGGCGCGGCGCGGATTGTCGGCGTCGATGCCGGGGTCAGCGTTGCCCATGTGATGGAAGATTACCTGGTCAGCGCCCAGGAAGGGCGCCTGTACCTGCGGCCCGAACACATCGATGCACTGTTGCAAGGCACCGATCTGCTGATGCGGATTGCGACGCCGGGCAACGCTCCGGCGCCTGCGGATATCGACGCTTACGTCGTCTTGATGGGACGGTTGCTTGATCACATGGCGGCCACTGCCCCCATGACGCCGCCGATGGCAGAGCTTCAGATGGAACCGCCGACGCCCAAGGTTGAGCCGCCCATGCCGGCCGCCGCCGAAGCCTCCCCTGCAGCGCCCGCCGAGCCAGCGCCCACGACTAAACGCACCACCGAAAGTGGCGAACGCGTATTGCGCGTCACGGCCGAGCGCTTGAACAGCCTGCTCGACCTGTCGAGTAAATCCCTGGTGGAAACCCAGCGGCTCAAGCCGCACCTGGCCACCATGCAGCGCCTCAAACGCATGCAAAGCAACGGCCTGCGGGCGCTGGAAAACCTCAACGTCCATCTCAAGGACCATGCCTTGAGTCTCGAAGCCCAGGAAGCCTTGGGCGATGCCCGCCGATTGTTGGCCGAGTCTCAGCAATTGCTGGTGGAAAAAAACGCCGAGCTGGACGAGTTCGCCTGGCACGCCAGCCAGCGTGCGCAGGTGTTGTACGACACGGCGCTGGCCTGTCGCATGCGGCCATTCGCCGACGTGCTGAGCGGACAAGTGCGCATGGTCCGCGACCTCGGCCGCAGCCTGGGCAAACAGGTGCGACTGGAGATCGAGGGCGATAAGACCCAGGTCGACCGCGACGTCCTGGAAAAACTCGAAGCGCCGCTGACGCACCTGCTACGCAATGCGGTCGATCACGGCATCGAAACCCGGGAACAACGACTATTGGCCGGCAAACCGGAAGAAGGCGTGATCCGTTTGCGAGCGTCCCATCAGGCCGGTCTTCTGGTGTTGGAACTCAGCGATGACGGTAATGGTGTTGATCTGGAGAAGCTGCGCCGCAACATCGTCGAGCGGCAGTTATCCCCAGCCGAAACCGCCGCCCAGTTGAGCGAAGAAGAGCTGCTGACGTTCCTGTTTCTGCCGGGTTTCAGCCTGCGCGACGCGGTCACCGAAGTTTCCGGACGCGGCGTCGGGCTGGATGCGGTTCAGCATATGGTTCGCCAATTGCGCGGTGCCGTGGTGCTGGAGCAGACAGCGGGCGAGGGCAGTCGTTTCCATCTCGAAGTGCCGCTGACGCTGTCGGTGGTGCGCAGCCTGGTGGTGGAAGTCGGTGACGAGGCGTATGCCTTCCCGCTAGCGCACATCGAGCGCATGTGCGACCTGGCGCCGGAAGATATCGTGCAGGTCGAAGGCCGGCAGCACTTCTGGTACGAAGGCCGGCATGTCGGGCTGGTCGCCGCCAGTCAGCTGTTGCATCGCCCGGCGAGCCAGAACAACGCGCAAACCCTCAAAGTCGTGGTCATCCGCGAGCGCGAGGCGATCTACGGGGTGGCAGTCGAGCGCTTTATCGGCGAGCGAACGTTGGTGGTACTGCCGCTGGACGAGCGCCTGGGCAAGGTGCAGGACATTTCCGCCGGAGCCTTGCTCGACGACGGCTCGGTGGTGCTGATCGTCGACGTCGAAGACATGCTGCGTTCGGTGGACAAACTGCTCAATACCGGGCGTCTGGAGCGCATTGCCCGGCATGCCAATCAGGCCGTCGAAGCGGCGCGTAAACGGATTCTGGTGGTGGACGACTCGCTGACCGTTCGTGAGTTGCAGCGCAAGCTGCTGCTCAATCGCGGCTATGACGTCGCGGTGGCGGTGGACGGCATGGACGGCTGGAACGCCCTGCGTTCGGAGGACTTCGATCTGCTGATCACCGACATTGACATGCCGCGCATGGATGGCATCGAGCTGGTGTCTTTGGTGCGCCGCGACAACCGTCTGCAATCCCTGCCGGTGATGGTGGTGTCCTACAAGGACCGCGAAGAAGACCGCCGCCGTGGACTGGACGCCGGAGCCGACTATTATCTAGCCAAAGCGAGTTTTCATGATGACGCTTTGCTGGATGCAGTGGTTGAGCTCATTGGAGGCGCGCGGGCATGAAAATCGCTATCGTCAACGACATGCCCATGGCGGTAGAGGCGTTGCGCCGCGCTTTGGCGTTCGAACCGGCGCACGAGGTGGTCTGGGTCGCCGGCAATGGGGCCGAGGCGGTGCAACGTTGCACCGAATACACCCCGGATCTGATCCTGATGGATTTGATCATGCCGTTGATGGACGGTGTGGAAGCGACCCGGCGAATCATGGCCGAGACCCCGTGCGCGATTGTCATTGTCACTGTCGACCGCGAGCAGAACGTGCACCGGGTGTTCGAAGCCATGGGCTACGGCGCGCTGGATGTGGTTGATACCCCGGCTATTGGGGGCGGCAATCCCCAGGAAGCCGCCGCACCGCTGCTGCGCAAGATCATGAACATTGGCTGGCTGATTGGCGAGCAGAGCAATCGGGTACGATCGGCACCGAGCTCGCACCGCCACTCGTCCTCGCGCCAGCATTTGGTGGCCATCGGTTCATCCGCTGGCGGGCCGGCGGCGCTGGAAGTGCTGCTCAAAGGCCTGCCTCGAGATTTTTCGGCGGCCATCGTGCTGGTCCAACATGTGGATCAGGTGTTCGCCGCCGGTATGGCCGAATGGCTTGCCAGCGCCAGTGGCCTGGACGTGCGCCTGGCCCAGGAAGGCGAACCACCGCAAAGCGGCACGGTCCTGCTGGCCGGGACCAACCATCACATTCGCTTGCTGAAAAACGGCACGCTCGCCTACACCGCCGAACCGGTCAATGAGATCTATCGACCTTCGATCGATGTGTTTTTCGAAAGTGTGGCCAGTTACTGGAGTGGTGACGCTGTGGGCGTTCTGCTGACTGGTATGGGGCGCGACGGCGCGCAGGGGCTTAAACTCATGCGCCAACAGGGCTACCTGACCATCGCTCAGGACCAACAAAGCAGTGCGGTGTATGGCATGCCGAAGGCGGCCGCGGCCATTAACGCGGCTGTGGAAGTTCGCCCACTGGACAAGATAGCGCCACGATTGCTGGAAATCTTCTCAAAATGACTATCATTAGCAGCAATCGTGGCCAAGGCAGTACTCAGGTGACCGCACATGAATGAATTACAGCTCGACGACTTCAAAACCGATGAAAACGCCGCCATGGTGTTGTTGGTGGACGATCAGGCGATGATCGGCGAGGCAGTGCGGCGTGGTTTGTCGAACGAAGAAAACATCGACTTCCATTTCTGTGCCGACCCGCACCAGGCGATCGCCCAGGCGATTCGTATCAAGCCGACGGTGATCCTTCAGGATCTGGTCATGCCCGGCCTCGACGGCCTGAGCCTGGTGCGCGAATACCGTAATCACCCGGCGACCAAGGATATTCCGATCATTGTCCTGTCGACCAAGGAAGACCCGCTGATCAAGAGCGCGGCGTTTGCCGCCGGCGCCAATGATTACCTGGTCAAACTGCCGGACAACATCGAACTGGTGGCGCGCATCCGCTATCACTCGCGCTCCTACATGACCCTGCTGCAGCGTGACGCGGCGTACCGCGCGCTGCGGGTCAGCCAGCAACAGTTGCTCGACACCAACCTGGTGCTGCAACGCTTGATGAACTCCGACGGCCTGACCGGGCTGTCGAATCGCCGGCATTTCGACGAATACCTGGAGCTGGAGTGGCGGCGTTCGCTGCGGGACCAGACTCAATTGTCGCTACTGATGATCGATGTCGACTACTTCAAGTCCTTCAACGACAGCTTTGGCCACCTTGAAGGCGATGAGGCCTTGCGCAAAGTCGCCACGGCGATTCGCGACGCCAGCTCCAGACCTTCGGACTTGCCGGCCCGTTACGGCGGCGAGGAGTTCGTCCTGGTCTTGCCCAACACCTCGCCGGGTGGTGCGCGAATGGTCGCGGAAAAACTGCGCCAGACCGTGGCCGGGTTGAAGATCCCGCACATTTTCCCGACCGAGGGTTCAAGCCTGACCATCAGCATCGGCCTGTCGACCATGATTCCGCAGCCGGGCAGTGACTGCCGGCAATTGATCTCGGCGGCGGACAAGGGGTTGTACCTGGCGAAGAACAATGGGCGCAATCAGGTGGGGATCGAGTAGCCCTGTAGCAGCTGCCGAGCCCGCGAGGCTGCGTTCGGCGGCGCAGCCGTCGTAAAATCAGACAACGCGGTCGTTCAGGAAAGCCGCGTACACAGTGTTTGCGAGGACTTCGTCCTCGAACGCAGCCTCGCGAGCTCGGCAGCTGCTACAGGCACCCGCGTTATTCCTGCGTTCAACCCCAAACCATTCGCCGCTAAAGCCGCCGGGCGGGCTGCCGTGACAGCTTGATTACGTTATACTCGCCGGCTTTCAAAAGTTCGCCAACGAGTGCTGCCCGCCATGGAAATCAACCCGATCCTTAACAGTATCAAGGACCTGTCCGAGCGCTCCGAAACTATTCGGGGGTATCTTTGACTACGATCAAAAGCATGAGCGTCTGACTGAAGTCAATCGCGAGCTTGAAGATCCGTCTGTCTGGAACAACCCGTCGTACGCTCAGGAACTGGGCCGCGAGCGGTCGCTGCTGGCTCAGATCGTCGAAACCCTCGACGAAATGCACAGTGGCCTGGCCGATGCCAAAGACCTGCTGCTGATGTCCGCCGAAGAAGAAGACCAGGCCGCCGTCGATGACGTCGCTGCCGAAGTCGAGCGCCTGCGCGAGTCCCTGGAAAAACTCGAATTCCGTCGCATGTTCAGCGGTGAGATGGACGCCAACAACGCCTACCTGGATATCCAGGCCGGTTCCGGCGGCACCGAGGCCCAGGACTGGGCCAACATCCTGCTGCGCATGTACCTGCGCTGGGCGGATAAACGCGGTTTCGACGCGACCATCATGGAGCTGTCGGCCGGTGAAGTCGCCGGTATCAAAGGCGCTACCGTGCACATCAAGGGCGAATACGCCTTTGGCTGGCTGCGTACCGAAATCGGCGTGCACCGTCTGGTGCGCAAGAGCCCGTTCGACTCCGGCAACCGTCGTCACACCTCGTTCTCGGCCGTGTTCGTGTCGCCGGAAATCGATGACAACATCGAAATCGACATCAACCCGTCGGACCTGCGCATCGACACCTACCGCTCCTCCGGTGCCGGTGGTCAGCACGTTAACACCACCGACTCGGCCGTACGGATTACCCACGTACCGACCAACACCGTGGTCAGCTGCCAGAACGAACGTTCCCAGCATGCGAACAAAGACACCGCGATGAAAATGTTGCGGGCGCGCTTGTACGAGCAGGAAGTGCAGAAGCGCAACGCCGCTTCGCAGGCCCTGGAAGACACCAAGTCGGATATCGGCTGGGGTCACCAGATCCGTTCGTACGTGCTCGATGCCTCGCGGATCAAGGATCTGCGTACCAACATAGAACGCAGTGACTGCGACAAGGTGCTCGACGGCGACATCGACGAATACCTGGTGGCCAGCCTGAAACAAGGGCTCTAAGGCCCGCGCTACAGGGTTGTCACCACCCTGTAGGAGCGAGGCTTGCCCGCGAACCCCGGCGAATGCCGGGGGCAACGAACCTGAGATGGAATTTTTAAAGACATGAGCGACCTACAACTCGACCCGCAAGCCCTGCAACAGGAAGAAAACTCCCTGATCGCCCTGCGCAAGGAAAAGCTTGCTGCCGAGCGCGCCAAGGGCAATGCCTTCCCCAACGACTTCCGTCGCGACAATTACTGCGAAGACTTGCAGAAACAGTACGCGGACAAGACCAAGGAAGAGCTGGCAGAGGCTGCAATCCCGGTCAAGGTGGCGGGTCGCATCATGCTCAACCGTGGCTCGTTCATGGTGATTCAGGACATGACCGGTCGCATTCAGGTTTACGTCAACCGTAAAACCCTGTCCGAAGACACCCTGGCCGCGGTGAAAACCTGGGACATGGGCGACATCATTGCCGCCGAAGGCACCCTGGCGCGTTCCGGCAAGGGCGACCTGTACGTTGAAATGACCAGCGTGCGCCTGCTGACCAAATCCCTGCGCCCGCTGCCGGACAAGCACCACGGCCTGACCGACACCGAGCAGCGCTACCGTCAGCGTTACGTCGACCTGATCGTCAACGAAGAGGTGCGCCAGACCTTCCGCGTTCGCTCGCAAGTGATTGCGCACATTCGCAGCTTCCTGATGAAGCGTGACTTCCTGGAAGTGGAAACGCCGATGCTGCAAACCATTCCAGGCGGCGCGGCGGCCAAGCCGTTCGAGACGCATCACAACGCGCTGGACATGGAAATGTTCCTGCGTATCGCGCCTGAGCTGTACCTCAAGCGCTTGGTCGTCGGCGGTTTCGAGAAAGTCTTCGAGATCAACCGCAACTTCCGTAACGAAGGCGTTTCGACCCGTCACAACCCTGAATTCACCATGTTGGAGTTCTACCAGGCTTACGCCGACTACGAAGACAACATGGACCTGACCGAAGAGCTGTTCCGCGAGCTGGCGCAGCTGGTTCTGGGCAGCACCGACGTGCCGTACGGCGACAAGGTGTTCCACTTCGGCGAGCCGTTCGTGCGTCTGTCGGTGTTCGACTCGATCCTCAAGTACAACCCTGAGCTGACCGCTGACGACCTGACTGACATCGACAAGGCTCGCACCATCGCCAAGAAGGCCGGCGCCAAGGTGCTGGGCTTCGAAGGTCTGGGCAAGCTGCAGGTGATGATTTTCGAAGAGCTGGTCGAGCACAAGCTGGAACAGCCGCACTTCATCACCCAGTACCCGTTCGAAGTGTCGCCGCTGGCCCGTCGTAACGACGAGAACCCGAACGTCACCGACCGTTTCGAACTGTTCATCGGTGGCCGTGAAATCGCCAACGCCTACTCCGAGTTGAACGACGCCGAAGACCAGGCCGAGCGTTTCATGGCGCAGGTGGCCGACAAGGACGCCGGCGACGACGAAGCCATGCACTACGACGCCGACTTCGTTCGCGCGCTGGAGTACGGCATGCCGCCAACGGCCGGTGAAGGGATCGGCATCGACCGTCTGGTGATGTTGTTGACCAACTCACCGTCGATCCGCGACGTGATCCTGTTCCCGCACATGCGGCCACAAGCGTAAGTGTTTCAATTAAAAAGCCGCCTATAACAGGCGGCTTTTTATTGCCTGTCTGGTACAAACGTATCAATTGGTTACTTTTGACGTTTAGAGAGGAATACCTGTCGTGAATCGTGCAATGGCTCAAGAAGGTGCAGCGGGTATCGCCACTGCGGTCGCTGAAAGTGTTCAGTACCAGGGCCGCAAGGCCAGCCGACAGGGCAGCGAACAGCGTCGACAGGACATTCTCGACGCTGCGATGCGCATTGTCGTGCGCGATGGCGTGCGGGCCGTGCGGCACCGTGCTGTGGCCGCTGAAGCGGGTGTGCCGCTCTCGGCGACCACTTACTATTTCAAAGACATCGATGACTTGCTCACCGATACCTTCGCCCAATACGTGGAACGCAGCGCGGCGTTCATGGCCCGGTTGTGGGCCAGCAACGAAGGCCTGTTGCGCGAGATGGTTGTCAGCGGCGATGGCACTCCCGAGTCCCGCTCACAGTTGGCGGACGATATCGCCCGGCTGATGGCTGACTATGTTCATCGGCAATTGATCAATCGCCGCGAGCATTTGATGGCCGAGCAAGCCTTCCGCCAGGAAGCCTTGCTCAACCCGCGTCTGGCTTTGTTGGTGCGCTCCCATCAGCAAATTCTCCTGCAGGGCACCTGCCAGCTTTTCGAAGTATTGGGTTCCCGTGAGCCACAACAGGATGCCAAAGTGTTGACGGCGATTATCGGACGGATGGAATATCAGGGCCTGCTCAACGACGCCGAGCCTGTGGCCGAAGAGGAAATGCTCGGCATCCTCAACCGCTACATGCATTTGGTGTTGGCGTCGGTGTAATCCGGTACTCCGATCGCTCCCATGCTCTGCGTGGGAATGCCGCCCGGGACGCTCCGCGTCCCTTACCGACGTGACGCAGAGCGTCACCGGATGCATTCCTACGCAGAGCGTGGGAACGATCAATGTGTAAAAGTCGTCGTGTATCGATAGGGAGTGTTGAATGAAAGCCTGGCGCGTCATTGTGATCGCCTTGTCGATCCTGCTGCTCAGTGGCTGTCTGGTGACCTTCAAGGAGCCGCTGCCCGCCAGCGAGCCCGCGCCCAAAGGGCTGCTCGGCAAATGGACCAGCACCAATGCCTGGGGCGAGCCGATGAACCTGGAACTGACGCGCATCGGCGACAATCGCTATCAGGCGGTCAGCTACTTCAAGGCCAAGCCCCATGAGCGTGAAGCCTATCCCTTTACCGTGTCGCGCCATGGCAATCGCTGGTACTTGTCGGCGAAGGTGCCGGCGCAGTTCGGCGGGAACTTCACCATCACCGGTTTCGAGCTCAACGATAAGCACGAACTGGTGGTCTACAACCTCGACCTCGAGCAGATCAAACAGGCCATGGGCCAAGAAGCCCTCAGTGGCCAAGGCTTCCGGACCGACGACGGCGACGGGGTGTTGATCGACAACAGCCTGGATCAGGTGTTTGCCTACCTCGATGACCCGGCCAATTCCGATGTTTTCGTCGAAGCAGTGCGCTACCAGCGCCTGGCCAAAACCAAATAAACCCAGCACGTAACGGTTTTACTACAGGAGTTTCGGGTGGACGAATACCAGCAGACGATACGCATATTGTCCGATCGCATAGTGCTGGCGCAGACGCCGATTCGCGTTCTGGATGCGGTCAAGTGGGACGACAGCATTCGCAAGGGGTTCTTCAAAGGCAAGGGCAAGGAAATGCCGGCCGTGGACCGCGACTATTACCTCAATCGACCGCTGGCATTTGATTCCAGCAAAGTGAAGCTGGAATTCCAGAACATCGAGCGCGACATCACTCGCCAGCTCGGCCAGTTCAATCCGGTCGGCCAGATCATGCGCCGCATGTGCAAGGAATACCGGATGGTGGTGCGCATGCTCGAAGCGCGCGGCACCGAGGATTTCGGGCTGATTTCCCAGGAATTGTATGGCGCGGCGTCCGATGCGTTCCACGCGGGTGACCCGACCCTGGCCGACCTGGGGCTGATGCTCTCCGATTACCTGAACAACATCGACGGCCGTGGCGACCTCAAGGACGAACCGAAAGTCCTTACCGCCAAGGAAGCCGTCGACCTGCTGCAACATCGGTTGAACAAGGTGTTTGGCGAGAACGAAGAAACCATTAGGGTGTTCGAGTCCGACGGGATCGTCGCCGATGCGGCGGCCGGCGCCGACTACATCAAGATCCGCGCCGACGCGATGTTCAACGACCGTGACGTGCGTGCGCTGGAAGTCCACGAAGGGCTGGTGCATGTGGGCACCACGCTCAACGGCCTGAATCAGCCGATTTGTACCTTCCTGTCCAAAGGCCCGCCGTCGTCTACCGTGACCCAGGAAGGCTTGGCGATCCTGATGGAAATCATCACCTTCGCCTCCTATCCGAGCCGCCTGCGCAAACTGACCAACCGTACCCGCGCCATTCATATGGTGGAGGAGGGCGCGGACTTCTTGCAGATTTACGAATTCTTCTGTGAGCAAGGTTTCGAAATGGCCGAAAGCTACGGCAACGCCAGTCGGGTTTTCCGTGGCTCGGTGCCGACCGGTCTACCGTTTACCAAAGACTTGTCCTACCTCAAGGGCTTTATCATGGTTTACAACTACATTCAGTTGGCCGTGCGTAAAGGCAAGCTGGAGCAGATACCGCTATTGTTTTGCGGCAAGACCACGCTGGAAGACATGCGGACCTTGCGCCAATTGGTGGATGAAGGCTTGGTGGTGCCGCCCAAGTACCTGCCCGACCAATTCCGCGACATGAACGCGCTGTCGGCCTGGATGTGCTTCTCCAACTTCCTCAACCACCTGAGCCTGGACCGGATCGAAGCGGATTATTCCAACATTTTGTGAGCAACGAATCACCTGTGGGAGCGGGCTTGCCCGCGATGGCGGCTTAACATTCAGCATTCATGTTGCCTGTGACATCGCTATCGCGGGCAAGCCCGCTCCCACAGGTCAATTGATTGCCACAGGATACTGTTCCAACCCCATTTTTCGCGAGGCTTCACCGGATGAGAATCCTCGGCATCTTTTGCCTGCTCCTGGCCCTCGGCGGTTGCAGCTCTTTGCTGTTCTACCCCGAGCCCGGCCAGCCGTTCACCCCGGAAAAAGCCAAACTCGAATTCCGCGACGTCACCCTGACCACCGCCGACGGCCTCAAGCTGCATGGCTGGTGGTTGCCGGCGAAAAAAGGTCTCGAGGTCAAAGGCACGGTGTTGCATCTGCACGGCAACGGCGGCAACCTGGCGTGGCATTTGGGGGGGAGCTGGTGGTTGCCGGAGCAGGGCTATCAAGTGTTGCTGGTGGACTATCGCGGGTACGGTTGGTCCGAAGGTAAACCGGCGTTGCCGGCGATCTATCAGGACATCGATGCCGCGTTCAAATGGCTCGACCAGGCCCCGGAGGTCAAGGGCAAGCCGCTGATCCTTCTCGGTCAGAGCCTTGGCGGTTCAATGGCCGTGCATTTCCTGGCCCAGCATCCCGAGCGCCAGCGGCAACTCAAGGCGTTTGTGCTCGATGGCGTGCCTGCCAGTTACCGTGATGTCGGGCGTTTCGCCTTGAGTACGTCGTGGATGACCTGGCCGTTCCAGGTGCCGTTGTCCTGGTTGGTGCCGGACGGCGACAGCGCGATCCATTCCATGAAACAGCTCAACGGCGTACCAAAACTGATCTATCACAGTATTGATGATCAACTGGTGCCCCTTTCCAACGGCATCCGACTGTATCAAGCTGCGCCGCCGCCGCGAGTGCTGCAACTGACCCGGGGCGGTCATGTGCAAACCTTCGCCGACCCGGTCTGGCGAAAGGTCATGCTGCGCTACCTCGAAGACCCGCAGCATTTCGACGGCCTGCGCCGCCTGGGTGAGATCCCCAATTACCCGGCACCCCCGAATTCTGAAGATGAACCACCAGAGAGTCCGCAATGAGTGAAGAACGTAACGCCATCCCGCTGATCATCACCGGTATTTGCAGCATCCTCGGCACCGTTGGCGCCCTGTGGTGGTACGGCTACCTGCACTTCGCCAAACCCGAAGATGCGTTACTGCTCAGCGACTTCACCATGCTCAAGACCGTGCCGGGCGAAGACTATAAAGTCTCCCTGCAACCGGCCCCGCAAGTGGCCCAGTGCATCGATGGCGTGCTGGTGCTGTTCGACACCGAACAGAAAGGCCTGACCGGCGTGCTGATCAACAACAAGAAAAAGGCCGTGCGCTGCATGGGCGAGGAAACGCCGCAAAAACTCGAACAGTAACCCGGTCGTACACAAGTACTGCGTTCACCGAAGATCCAATGTGGGAGCGGGGGGGGGGGGGGGGGGGGGGGGGGGGGGGGGGGGGGGGGGGGGGGGGGGGGGGGGG
>NZ_JBXAOA010000051.1:0-36132 GCF_058802325.1 Pseudomonas sp. GW822-FHT02E03
CCCCCCCCCCCCCCCCCCCCCCCCCCCCCCCCCCCCCCCCCCCCCCCCACTCCTGGCTCCTACGAAAAGCAATTCACTGATCGTTCCCACCACTCTGCGTGGGAACGCCGCGCGGGACGCTCCGCGTCCCTGTGACGCAGAGCGTCACTAGATGCATTCCCACGCAGAGCGTGGGAACGATCGGAGCGAGAGGATCAACCCTCTTCAAGCCACCAACGCAGTGGTTTGCCTTGCGCCGGCCAGAAGCGCATCTGGTCGATCGGTGAAACGTCCCAGCGCTGGACGTTTTCCAGCGCCTGCAGGAAGCGTTTTTCCTGCTCCATCAACGCTGGCGCACACATTTTGCGGGTGCTGCCGATCTTGCCGAAGCTCAGCTTGTCGCCTTGCAGGGTATACGGCGCGAACCAGTGATTGCAGCCGCCATTACCGTAGGCCCGACCATCTTCATCGAGGGTGATGGTCAGATGGCTGTAGTCCATCAGCGGACGCTCGCCGATCCATTCCAGAATGTAGCTGCGGTTGTGTTGCAGTTGCACCGGTTCGGCGGCGCAGCCCAACAGGCTGGCGCCGGCCATGGCGGTCAGAGCAAGGCGTTTCATCACGCAGGCTCCTGGCACTTCTTGCACAGGTGCTTGTCACCGACGGTGGCCCAGCCCAACTCGGCAATCCGTGCAGTGGCAGCCGGTTTTTCGGCCTTGTTGCCCAGCTTGGCGTCGACCGCGAACTCAAAGCTCAGCTCTTTGGCGCAGCTGTCGCAGTTGACATTCCAGGTGTGAATCGCCAGTTCGCCGAACACCGGACCACTGGCCACCGCGACCCATTGGCCCGGCGGGTTGATCAAGTGGCGAACCGTTTCGACGGTCAGGCGCATGGACAAGTCCTTGCTGCCTTTTAGGGTCACTACCAGCACGTCGTTATTACGAATCGAGCCGCCGTTGCCGGTGACTTGATAACGCCCCGGCACAAGGGCGCGGCATTCGGTGAGGGTGTGTTGCGGGTTCATCAGGTTATAGCGAAAATCGTGTTCGACCATGGGTCCTCCAAATATGCGCGATATGCTAGCACGGGCATGAACGCAGCATGGCGCGGGCATGTAACCTTCGATCTGGTTCAAATGACTTGCCGAGTCATGGCACAATGCCGCTTTTGCATCTCTAAGGAATGGAAATGGCGTTGATCGAATGTTTTGAGTGCAAGCAACGCATCAGCTCCACGGCGCCTGCTTGTATTCATTGCGGTGCACCAGCGGTGGCAGAAGCGGCTACATCGACGGCAACGCAGGCGCCTCTTTCTTTCGGGCGCTTACCGACCAATGAGAGTGTGCCCAGGGTGACCCCGGCCGCTTTCGGGCGCAAACGTAAAGTTGAAGTCGAGGCCGAGATCCCGGCGCCGGCACCCGGCGGGCCGCGTCCGGTGGAACTCTGGCTGAAACTGATGATTTTCTTTCTGCCGCCGTTTTTTGTCTGGTTCCTGCTGCGTCGCGGGCATTCGCTGGGGCAGCGCTTGCTGGGCTTCGGCTGGCTGGCCCTGATGATCCTTTTGTCCAAGGCCTGAGCGATCAGCTCTCGACCTGATTCTTTGGCGAACCGGCCGCCCAGGCCGCGATGTTCTGCAGGGTGGTCGCGGCAATTGCACCCAGGGCTTCGCGCGTGAGGAAGGCTTGGTGCGCGGTGATGATTACATTCGGAAAGGTCAGCAGGCGCGCCAGCACATCGTCCTGCAGCGGCAAGTCGGAGCGATCCTCGAAGAACAGCTGCGCCTCCTCTTCATAAACATCCAGCCCCAGATAGCCCAATTGGCCGTCCTTCAACGCGTCGATCAGCGCCGGGGTGTCCACCAGACCGCCACGCCCGGTATTGATTAGCATTGCACCGGGCTGCATGTGCGCCAGTGATTCGCTGTTGATCAAGTGTTTGCTCTGTTCGTTGAGCGGGCAATGCAGGCTGATGATCTGCGACTCGGCCAGCAGTTGCGGCAAGCTGAGGTAGCGCGCGCCGAGCGCTTCGACCTGTGGGTTCGGGTAAGGATCACAGGCCAGCAACCGGCAGCCGAAGCCGTTCATGATTTTCGCGAAGGTCGCGCCGATCTGCCCGGTGCCGACTACGCCGACGGTCTTGCCCACGAGGTCGAAACCGGTGAGCCCGTGCAGGCTGAAATCCCCCTCGCGAGTACGGTTGTAGGCACGGTGCAGTCGGCGGTTGAGCGCCAGAATCAGCGCCACCGCGTGTTCGGCCACCGCGTGAGGCGAGTAAGCCGGAACCCGCACTATCGCCAGCCCCAGGCGCTTCGCTACCGCCAGATCGACATGGTTGTAACCGGCCGAGCGCAGGGCGATCAGGTGTGTGCCACCCGCGGCCAGACGTTCGAGTACCGGCGCACTGAGGTCATCATTGATGAAGGCACAAACCACTTCGTGATGCTCTGCCAGCGCCACCGTGTCGAGGCTCAGTCGTGCCGGCTGGAAATGCAGCTCGATGCCGGCGGGCAGGTCGGCACTCAGAAAACTGTCGCGGTCGTAGGTCTGGCTGCTGAAAAGAATCGTGCGCATGCTGTCCTCCTGGAAGTTACCTGTAGCAGCTGCCGAAGCCTGCGTTCGGCAGCGAAGCCGTCGTGAAATCAGGCACTGCGGTCTTTCAGGTAAACCGCGGACGCAGGTTTTACGACGGCTTCTCCGCCGAACTCAGCCTTCGGCAGCTGCCACAGACCTTGAGCTTAGCCTTCAAGGCGCCCAGCGTTATTGCGCTGCATCAGGCATTGATACGCGCATGGGCCGCCAGGCGATTGATGGCTCGTTCGAGTTCTTCCAGCGCGCCGGGGGCTTTGGGGTCCTGTTGCTTGAGCAGGGTTTCACTGCGCTGGCAGGCGGCGCGCAATTGCGGGACGCCGCAATAACGGGTCGCCCCATGCAGACGATGGACTCGCTCGATCAGCGCGTTCTGGTCATTGGCTTCACGGGCGACGCGGATGGCCTCGCGGTCGGCTTCCAGGGAAGCCAGCAGCATTGCCAGCATGTCCGCCGCCAGATCGGCCTTGCCCGCCGCCAAGCGTAGGCCTTCGTCGTGATCAAGCACCTGCAAGTCATTATCGTTGTTGCTTTCGCTGGAGCGCTCCGGCCCCAGATTGCGCAACGCCAGACCGGTCCATTTCAACACCACCTGCGCCAGTTGCCGTTCGCTGATGGGTTTGGTCAGGTAGTCATCCATGCCGCTTTGCAGCAATGCGCGTTTTTCGTTGGCCATCGCGTGGGCGGTGAGGGCGACGATCGGCAGTGGTGTGCAATGCCGTTCGCTTTCCCACTGACGAATGGCTTCGGTGCTTTGGCGGCCATCCATGCCGGGCATCTGGACGTCCATCAGCACCAGGTCAAAGGTCTCGTTCTGTACGGCTTTGACCGCGGCGTAACCGCTTTCCACCGCGAGCACCTTGGCGCCCATGTCTTCGAGCAGGGTTTGCACCAGTAGCAGGTTGGCCGGGTTGTCATCGACGCAAAGGACCTTCGGTGCGCGACTCGAAAGCGGCTCGCCGGGGTCGCTGCGCTGCTGGCGAGGGTTGACCATGTCGGACAGGGCTCGACGCAGTTTGCGCGTGCAGGCCGGTTTGGACTGGAGTTGGCTGTGGGGGTTGGGCACCGAGAGGTGGAACAGCGTCAGTTCGGTGGTCGGGCACAGCACCAACACTCGGCAGCCCAGGTGTTCGAGGTCCCAGATATGCTGGTTGAGGCGCTCCGGCGGCATGTCGTTGCTGGTGATGCCGAGCACAGCCAGACCGATGGCCTGATCGGTCTGATGGGCACCGGTCACGCCATTGGCCAGGCTTTCGAGGGTGTTGAACGGCGTGACTGTCAGACCGCAGTCTTCCAGTTGATGCTGCAAGGCCTGACGGGCCAGCTCATGGTTTTCCAAAACCGCCACCCGCTGTCCGAGCAAGGGTGGGCCGGGCAGGTCCTCGGCGTCGTCGCGGGTTTTGGGCAGGCTCAGGCTGATCCAGAATTCCGAGCCTTCGCCCGGTGTGCTGTCGACGCCGATTTCGCCACCCATCTGTTCGATCAGCCGTTTGGAAATCACCAGCCCCAGGCCGGTGCCGCCAGGTTGCCGGGACAGCGAGTTATCGGCCTGGCTGAAGGCCTGGAACAAGGCGCGCACGTCCTGATTCGACAGGCCAATGCCGGTGTCCTGAATGCTGATGCGCAATTGCACGCTGTCTTCATACTCTTCTTCAAGCATGGCTCGGGCGACGATGGTGCCTTCGCGGGTGAACTTGATCGCGTTGCTCACAAGGTTGGTGAGAATCTGCTTGAGTCGCAGCGGATCGCCCACCAGCGACAGCGGCGTATCGCGATAAACCAGGCTCACCAGCTCAAGCTCTTTGGCATGGGCGGCCGGGGCGAGGATGGTCAAGGTGTCTTGCAGCAGGTCGCGCAGGTTGAATGGAATGTGGTCGAGCACCAGTTTGCCGGCCTCGATTTTCGAGAAGTCGAGAATTTCGTTGATGATCCCCAGCAGGCTGTCCGCGGATTTTTCGATGGTGCCCAGGTAATCGAGCTGGCGCGGGGTCAATTCACTTTTTTGCAGCAAATGGGTGAAGCCGAGAATGCCGTTGAGCGGCGTGCGGATTTCATGGCTCATGTTGGCCAGGAACTCGGACTTGATCCGGCTCGCCTCCAGGGCTTCCTTGCGCGCAAGGTCCAGCTCGATGTTCTGGATCTCGATGGTTTCCAGGTTCTGACGCACGTCTTCGGTGGCTTGGTCGACGCTGTTTTGCAATTCTTCCTGAGCGTTCTGCAGGGTTCCGGCCATTCGGTTGATGCCGGATGCCAGTTCATCCAGCTCCTGGCTGCCGAGGGGCGGCAGGCGGGTTTCCAGGTGACCGTCCTTGAGCTGTGCCACGGCTTGTTGGATCTGGCTCAATGGCCGGTTGATGGTCCGGCCCATGCGCAACGCCAATAGCGCCGCACCGACCAGGCCACCGCCGATCAGCAGCAGGCTGGCGAACAGACTGCGGTAACCGCGCAGCAACATGCCACTGTGCGACAGTTCGAGTTCGACCCAGCCCAGCAGACGGTCGGCTTCGTCGGGGATCAGGTCGCCGGCCAGGTTGCGGTGCTTGCCGAACACTGGCAGCAGGTAGCGCGTGGCGTCATTGCCACTGCGGCGCAACATCTGTGAACCGTTGCCCAAAGGCGCCGAATTGAGCATGGTCGGGCCGGCATGGGCCAGTGTCGTGCGGTCGGGGGCGAGGAAAGTCACCGCGCGCACGTCGGCTTGTTCCAGGAACTGGGTGGCGATGCGTTCCAGCAGGTCGTTGTCTTTGCGACCCATGGCCGGGGCCACCAGCGGTGCCAGCTGTTCGGCAATCATTTCGCCGCGCTGCATGAGTTGCGATTGCAGGTCCGATTGCTGCATCCAGGTGAAATAGCCGCCCAGAACCAGCGCCATCAGGGTGGTCGGTAACAGGGTCAGCAACAGCACGCGGCCTTTAATTCCCAGTTTCTTGAGCACGCATCTCTCCCGCATCCAGCTGTTTATTGACCTGCACATGCGTCCGGCACGCGCCACCTGCGCAGTGTAGCGATTTGCATGCGGGCAATCCTCGTAAAATTGATGTCGTCATTCGTCGGCCAGTTCCGCGCTTTGGTCTTGGGGAGCAAACCATGGGTTGCCCCTGGCGAGGCGATCTTGAATAATCGGCAACTGAGAATTATTTGCAGATACTCATGACTCCCATCTCTGTTGTTCCCCCCCGCGTCCTCTCCATCGAAGACGATCTGGTGCTCGGCGCTTATGTCCATGAGCATCTGGGGCGCTGTGGTTTTCAGGTGACCTGGTGTCAGAACGGCCAGGAAGGGTTGGCCATTGCGCGTCGGCAAGCCTTCGATGTGGTGTTGATGGATATTCTGCTGCCGGGGCTGGATGGCCTGGCGGTACTGACCCAATTGCGCCAGAGCCATTCCACGCCCGTGGTGCTGATGTCGGCGCTGGGGGCGGAGGCGGATCGCATCAGTGGCTTTCGCCTCGGCGCCGACGATTACCTGCCCAAACCGTTCAGCATGGCCGAGCTGCGGGTGCGCATCGAAGCCATCCTGCGGCGGGTGGCGCTTGACCAGCGACCGGCGCCGGCACCGATTGCCCCGGCGATGGACAACCTGCGTTTCGACGACGAACGGTGCGAGGTCTTTTTGGGCGAACACGCGGCCGGCCTGACTCGCAGCGAATATCGGCTGCTGGATACATTGAATCGCAACGGTGATGAAGTACTGAGCAAGGCGTTCCTTTATCAGCAGGTACTGCAGCGCGGTTATGCGCCCCATGACCGCAGCCTCGACATGCACATCAGCCAGATTCGCCGCAAGCTCAAGGCCATCGGTTACACCGAGCGTGAAGTGCGTACTGTCTGGGGCAAGGGGTACGTATTGAGCGCGGCCGATGAAATGGTCTGACGTGCCGGGCAAGCATTCACTGTTCTGGAAACTGGCTTGTTTGTTGGTGGCGTTCTGTCTGCTGATGATCTGGTTGAGCTGGTCCTGGGGCCGCTACATGGAGAAGAAAAACCTGTTCCTGTCCGACGAGGCCCGGGGCACCCTTACGCACTACGCCGCCGAGGCGGAGCGGGCCTGGAACGAGCAGCAGAGTGCAGGCATTGATGCCTGGTTGCAGCGTGTCGGCGAGCACGAGTCGACCTGGGTCGGCGTCATCGGCGGCGACTTGCAATCCCTGAGCAGTTCCCCGCTGGCAAACCAGGAAATCCAGCGCCTGACCTTTTTGCGCGGTCTGGATTGGCCGGTGAGTCGGCGCCACCAGGGCCTGCCGTGGCTGAAGATCCCGTTTCCCAATGACCCGTCTGCCGGCAGCCTGGTGATCGAGTTGCCTCAGCGTTTTATGCCAGGACGCTACCGGGTGTTTTGGCGGGTGATCACCAATGGGGTGATTCCCGGGCTGTTCACGCTGCTGCTGTGCGTGGGGCTGTATCGATTGCTGGTCGTCCCGCTGAACAGCCTGCGCGAACAAGCCAATGCCTGGCGCGCCGACCAACTGACTGTGCGTTTATCGAGTCGCACCACCAACCGTTCGGATGAATTGGGTGAACTGGGCCGGGCCTTCGATCATATGGCCGAACGCCTGCAAAGCACGGTGGCTCTGCAACAACAATTGCTGCGCGACCTGTCCCACGAATTGCGCACGCCACTGAGCCGGCTGCGGGTGGCCAGCGAAAGCGAGCAAGACCTGGGGCAATTGCGCGAACGCATTGGCCGGGAAGTCGACGGCATGCAGCGTCTGGTCGAGGACGCCCTGCAACTCGCCTGGCTCGATACCGAGCGCGCGCCGTTGCCCGATGAGGCGATCCAGGTCCAGGCCTTGTGGGAGATGCTCACGGAAAACGCCTGCTATGAAAGTGGCTGGCCGGCGCGTCAGTTGCACTGTGCCGTGGATGCATCCTGCTGGGTGCGCGGCCATCTCAATACCCTGGCCCAAGCGCTTGAAAACATTCTGCGCAACGCCATTCGTCATTCACCTGCGGGAGGTGTCGTGACGCTCGGTGGTCGGCGCGATGGCGACTTCTGGCACCTGTGGCTGGAGGACGAGGGCGGTGGAGTGGCGGACGAGGATCTTGAACGGATCTTCTCGCCGTTCATCCGGCTTGATGGATCGCGACCGGGGGATGGTGGGTTCGGGTTGGGGTTGAGCATTGCGAGGAATGCGGTGCAGAGGCAGGGTGGGCGTTTGTGGGCGGAGAACAGCGGGGCAGGGCTGCGATTGAATATGCGGTTATTGGCGGATGATGACGGTGTTAGTGATGACGCCATCGCGGGCAAGCCCGCTCCCACAGTTGATGTGTGTCTGCCACACATTGTGTGATCAACCTTGACTCCTGTGGGAGCGAGCCTGCTCGCGATGCGGCTCCCGGTCACCGCCGTTCAGCTTTTGCCGGAGCGTTCCCGTTTATTTGTACGACCTTTCCTAAAGGGTATTGCCGACACCTTATGCCTGATTCGACGGAATAGACTCGCGTTTTTCCTCGTCCTCAAGGAGTTCGGCATGAATGCATCCAGCGTCCCCGACAACGCAACCGACGACCGTTTCAATGAAGTGCTTGCGTTGATTCAAAGTGCCAAACAGCAAGCCATGCAGGCGGTGAATACTCAGCTGATTGAGCTGTATTGGCAGGTGGGTGCCTATATCAGTCGCAAGCTGGAAAAGGCTGAGTGGGGCGATTCTGTAGTCAGTCAATTGGCTGAGCATCTGGCCACGTCTCAACCTGGGTTGCGCGGTTTTACCCGGTCGAACTTGTTTCGCATGCGCCAGTTCTATGAGACTTATCACGCTGAAGAGAAAGTCGCACCACTGGTGCGACAATTGTCCTGGTCGCACAACCTGATCATTTTCAGCCAGAGTAAACGGCCGGAAGAGCGGGAGTTCTACGTCCGTTTGGCAGTTCAGGAAAAATGGTCGAAGCGCGAACTAGAGCGTCAGTTCAAGACTGCACTGTTCGAACGAAGCGTGACCCAACCAGCAAAAATCTCAGCAGTGCTGAGACACGCCCACCCGGCAGCGCTTGAAATATTCCGCGACGCCTACATGCTCGATTTTCTCGACCTGCCAGGTGGCCATGCCGAAACTGATCTGCATAAAGGGTTGCTTGCACGTCTCAAGGAATTTCTGATCGAGCTGGGTCGAGACTTCTGCTTTGTCGGTTCCGAGTATCCGCTTCAAGTGGGTGGGTGTGATTTTGCCCTGGATCTGCTGTTCTTCCACCGTGGTCTTAATTGTCTTGTAGCCATTGAGCTTAAGGTCGGTCGTTTTAAACCGGAGTATTTGGGCAAGCTGGATTTCTATTTGGAAGCGCTGGATCGCAAGGAGCGCAAATCCCACGAAAACCCGGCCATTGGTGTGTTGCTTTGTGCCAGCAAGGATGACGAGGTGGTCGAATACGCCCTTAACCGCAGCCTGTCGCCTGCGTTGATTGCTGAGTATCAAGTCCAGCTACCGGACAAACAGCTATTGCAGGCCAAATTGCATGAGTTCTATGCCTTGAATGTCGCGCAAACAGAGGAATCCTGAGCCCGTTCAGACTGCTTATTCCCATTCGCCATAAGCCCCTTACTTTGCGTGATATGGCCTGCGCACGTTTGCCGGTATGATAGGCGCCCCCGCAGTCTGGATTGCGAATACGCCATGACCTTGCAGTACCCAACCATCGCCGATTGCGTCGGCAACACTCCGCTGGTCCGTTTGCAGCGCCTGCCTGGCGCCACCAGCAATACCCTTTTGCTCAAGCTCGAAGGGAATAACCCGGCGGGTTCGGTCAAGGACCGTCCGGCGCTGTCGATGATCACCCGTGCCGAATTGCGCGGGCAGATCCACGCCGGCGATACGCTGATCGAAGCGACCTCGGGCAACACCGGGATTGCCTTGGCCATGGCTGCGGCGATCAAGGGTTACAAGATGATCCTGATCATGCCGGACAACTCCAGCGCCGAGCGTAAAGCCGCCATGACGGCTTATGGCGCCGAGCTGATTCTGGTCAGCCAGGAAGAAGGCATGGAAGGCGCTCGCGACCTCGCCCAGCGAATGGAAGCCGAAGGCCGCGGCAAGGTGCTGGATCAGTTCGCCAACGGTGACAATCCTGAAGCGCACTACACTACCACCGGTCCGGAAATCTGGCGTCAGACCGAAGGCACCATCACTCATTTCGTCAGCTCGATGGGCACCACCGGCACCATCATGGGCGTTTCGCGCTACTTGAAAGAGCAGAACGACAACGTGCAGATCATCGGGCTGCAACCGATGGAAGGCTCGGCAATTCCGGGCATCCGTCGCTGGCCGCAGGAATACCTGCCGAAGATCTACCAGGCCGAGCGCGTGGACCGGATCGTCGACATGGCACAAAGCGAAGCCGAAGACGTAACCCGTCGTCTGGCGCGCGAAGAAGGCATCTTTTGCGGCGTGTCTTCGGGCGGTGCCGTGGCGGCGATGCTGCGCCTGTCCAAAGAAGTTGAAAATGCGGTGATCGTCGCGATCATCTGCGACCGTGGCGACCGTTACTTGTCGACCGGCATTTTCGACGCGCCCAACTGATGGCCAAGCAAGAGAGAGGCCTGCGCTTCCAGCCCACGGGCGGCAGCAAGGCCCCGCAAGTCCCGACCGGCAAAAAGCAGCGCTTGACCATCGAGCGCCTGGCCAATGACGGTCGCGGTATCGCGTTTTTCGAAGGTCGCACATGGTTCGTCATCGGCGCATTGGCCGGTGAAGACGTCGAGGCGCGGGTCTTGGGTGCCCACGGCAAAGTGGTCGAGGCGCGCACCGAGCGCGTGTTCCAGGCCAGTGAATTGCGCCGCCCGGCACCGTGCGCTCATGCCGCTCGCTGCGGCGGTTGCAGCGTGCAGCATTTGCCCCACAACGAACAGCTCGCCCTGAAACAGCGCATGCTCGCCGAGCAATTGTCGCGGGTTGCCGGTGTCGAACCTGAAGAGTGGGCAGCGCCGTTGAGCGGTCCGGAATTCGGCTACCGTCGTCGCGCCCGAGTGGCGGTGCGTTGGGACATGAAAGCGAAAAAACTCGAAGTCGGCTTCCGTGCTGCCGGCAGTCAGGACATCGTCGCTATCAACGAATGCCCGGTGCTGGTACAGCCCTTGCAACCGATCATGACCCGCTTGCCGGAGATGCTGCGGCGCTTGAGCAAACCTCAGGCGCTGGGGCATGTGGAGTTGTTCAGCGGTTCGTCATTGGCGGTATTGCTGCGGCACATGGCGCCGTTGTCCGAAGCCGACATGACCATCCTCAAGGACTTCTGCGCGTTCCATGAAGCCCAGTTGTGGCTGCATGGCGACGGCGAGCCGCAACCGGTCGAGGCCGATCAGTCACTGGGCTATCGCCTTGAGCAGTGGGACTTGAACCTGGCGTATCGGCCGGGAGATTTCATCCAGGTCAACGCCGGGGTCAACGAAGCGATGGTGGCCCAGGCGTTGGCGTGGTTGGCACCGAAATCTGATGAGCGGGTTCTGGACTTGTTTTGTGGGTTAGGCAACTTTGCTTTACCGCTGGCCACAACCGTTCGCGAAGTGGTGGCGGTGGAGGGAGTGCAGGCGATGGTCGAGCGTGCCGCCGCGAATGCTGTCAGCAATAATCTGCATAATGCGAAGTTTTTTCAGGCCGATTTATCCCAGCCTTTGGCCGATGCCGAATGGGCCGATGAAGGCTTTTGTGCGGTACTCTTGGACCCACCTCGCGACGGCGCTTTCGAGGTGGTACGCAAGCTTGCGTCCCTGGGCGCCAAACGATTGGTGTATGTGTCGTGCAACCCTGCAACGCTGGCGCGCGACACAGTCGAATTGATCAAGCAGGGCTACCGGTTAAAACGTGCCGGGATTCTCGATATGTTTCCTCAGACGGCACATGTCGAGGCCATGGCGTTATTTGAAGCGAGCTAGGACGGCTCGTCTGGTCCGACTGACCCGCTCGTGCAAAGCGCATTCGTCTTAGCCCCGCGAGTGCACACGGGCAGCAAAGGTCAGCGATTTGACGCATTGAATCTGCGTCGTAGGGAAGGTAAAGCAAGATGGTACAGGTGAGAGCACACCAGCCGATCAATACTGACGGCAGTATCAACCTCGAGGCTTGGCTCGATCATGCGGTCAGTGTCGATCTGGCACTGGATCGCGAAGCCTTGAAGGAAGCCTGCGAGTTCGCTCGCCAGGCCGAACAACAAGCCAATGCGGCGAAGAATCTGTGGTCTGAAGGGACCTCGAGTTTTCGCACGGGCCTTGAGATCGCCGAGATTCTCGCCGACCTCAAACTCGATCAGGATTCGTTGGTCGCGGCAGTCTTGTACCGCGGCGTGCGCGAAGGCCAGATCCAGTTGCCGGCGGTCAGCCAGCGCTTCGGTCCGGTGGTTGCCAAACTCATCGACGGCGTGTTGCGCATGGCGGCGATCAGCGCCAGCCTGAGCCCCCGTCAATCCCTGGTGCTGGGCACTCAGGGCCAGGTCGAAAACCTGCGCAAGATGCTGGTGGCCATGGTCGACGACGTGCGCGTCGCGCTGATCAAGCTGGCCGAGCGCACCTGCGCGATCCGCGCGGTGAAAACCGCCGACGACGAGAAGCGCAACCGCGTAGCCCGTGAAGTGTTCGACATTTACGCGCCGCTCGCCCACCGCCTCGGTATCGGTCATATCAAGTGGGAGCTGGAGGACTTGTCCTTCCGCTATCTTGAGCCAGACCAGTACAAGCAGATCGCCAAGTTGCTCCACGAGCGACGGCTGGATCGCGAGCGCTTTATCGCCGACGTGATGACCCAACTCAAAGAAGAGTTGCAGGCCACCGGCGTCGATGCGGACATCAGCGGTCGGGCCAAACACATCTATTCGATCTGGCGCAAAATGCAGCGCAAGGGTCTGGAGTTCAGCCAGATCTACGACGTGCGCGCGGTTCGCGTGCTGGTGCCGGAAATGCGCGACTGCTACACCGCGCTCGGCATCGTCCACACCCTGTGGCGGCACATCCCGAAAGAGTTCGACGACTACATCGCCAACCCTAAAGAGAACGGTTACCGCTCGCTGCACACTGCGGTAATCGGCCCTGAAGGCAAAGTGCTGGAAGTGCAGATCCGCACCCATGCCATGCACGAAGAAGCCGAGCTGGGCGTGTGCGCGCACTGGAAGTACAAGGGCACCGACGTCAAGTCTGGCTCGAACCACTATGAAGAGAAAATCTCCTGGCTGCGTCAGGTGCTCGAGTGGCACGAAGAGCTGGGTGATATTGGTGGCCTTGCCGAACAACTGCGGGTCGATATCGAGCCGGACCGGGTCTATATCTTCACCCCGGACGGTCACGCCATCGACTTGCCGAAGGGCGCGACACCGCTGGACTTCGCCTACCGCGTACACACCGAAATCGGTCACAACTGCCGCGGCGCCAAGATCAACGGGCGGATCGTACCGCTCAACTACAGCCTGCAAACCGGTGAACAGGTCGAGATCATTACCAGTAAGCACGGCACGCCGAGCCGCGACTGGCTGAACCCGAACCTGGGTTACATCACCACCTCGCGGGCGCGGGCGAAGATCGTTCACTGGTTCAAATTGCAGGCCCGCGATCAGAACGTCGCGGCCGGTAAAACCTTGCTCGAGCGCGAACTCAATCGCCTCGGTCTGCCACAGGTGGACTTCGACAAGTTGGCCGAGAAGGCCAACATGAAGACCGCCGAGGACATGTTCGCTGCATTGGGCGCAGGCGATTTGCGCCTGGCGCAATTGGTGAATCTGGCGCAGCAACTGGTCGAGCCGGAACGCGGCAACGAACAGCTGGAACTGATCCCGCGCAAAGCCACCGGCTACAAACCGGGCAAGCGTGGCGACATTCAGATCCAGGGCGTCGGCAACCTGATGACCCAGATGGCCGGCTGCTGCCAGCCGCTGCCGGGGGATGCGATCGTCGGTTACATCACCCAGGGCCGTGGCGTGAGCATCCACCGTCAGGACTGCGCCTCGGTGCTGCAACTGGCCGGGCGCGAGCCGGAGCGGATCATCCAGGTCAGCTGGGGCCCGGTGCCGGTGCTCACCTATCCGGTGGACATCATCATTCGCGCCTACGACCGTTCCGGTCTGCTGCGTGACGTGTCGCAGGTGCTGCTCAACGAGCGGATCAACGTGCTGGCGGTCAACACCCGTTCGAACAAAGAGGACAACACGGCGTTGATGTCCCTGACCATCGAGATTCCGGGGCTGGATGCGCTGGGGCGGTTGCTGGGGCGGATTTCCCAGTTACCGAACATCATCGAAACCCGCCGTAACCGCACACCATAAAGCGGCTATTTTTTTTGTGGCCACCGGTCCTCTGTGGGAGCTGGCTTGCCAGCGATGGCATCACCTCGGTTTTCACTGATAACCGAGTCGTCTGCATCGCAGGCAAGCCAGCTCCCACAGGTTCTCGCAGAGACTAATTGATGTATTCACTTGAAGACTTGCTGCACCTGATGAACCGTCTGCGCGACCCGCAGTACGGCTGCCCGTGGGACATCAAGCAAACCTACGCGACCATCGTCCCGCACACCCTGGAAGAAGCCTACGAAGTCGCCGATGCGATCGAGCGCGGGGACTTCGATCATTTGCAGGGGGAGTTGGGCGACTTGTTGTTCCAGGTGGTGTATTACAGCCAACTGGCACGGGAAGAAGGGCGCTTCGAGTTCGATGGTGTGGTCGATAGCATCACGCGCAAACTGATCCGCCGTCATCCTCACGTGTTCCCCACCGGTGATCTGTATGCGCCGCTGGACATCCCGCGTCTGAATGAAGAACAGGTCAAGCAACGCTGGGAAGAGATCAAGGCTGAAGAGCGTGCCGAGAAGTCTTCGGCGCCGCAGCAGTTGTCCTTGCTCGACGATGTGCCTGCTGCGTTGCCGGCGCTGTCCCGTTCGGCAAAACTGCAGAAGCGCGCAGGGCAGGTTGGTTTTGACTGGTCGGACGCCTTGCCGGTGCTCGACAAGGTTCGCGAAGAGCTCGATGAAGTGCTCCAAGCCATGGCCGACAATGACTCGGCAGCGATTGCCGATGAAGTCGGCGACCTGCTGTTTTCCGTGGTCAATCTGGCGCGACACCTCAAGGTCGATCCGGAAACCGCACTGCGCAGTGCGAACTCAAAGTTTGAAAGACGCTTCCGATTTATCGAACAGGCATTGCGCGATACCCACCGTCCCATAGAAGATTGCACCCTCGAAGAGTTGGACGCCTTGTGGGGCGAAGCCAAACGTCAGGAAAAGAATTTGCCCAGCTGCGGTTGAGCAGTTGCCTAAGTGAGAAATAAGCACCATGAGCCTTTCCCTTCGCGACCAGTTGCTCAAAGCAGGGCTGGTCAATCAAAAGCAGGCCAAACAGGTCGGCAAAGAGAAGCAGAAGCAGCAACGTCTGGCCCACAAAGGTCAGATTGAACTCGATGACTCCCAGCAGCGTGCCGCTCAGGAAGCCATGGCCGAGAAGGTCAAGCGCGACCAGGAGCTGAACCGTCAGCAGCAGGAGAAAGCCGAAGCGAAGGCCCGCGCCGCCCAGGTCAAGCAATTGATCGAAGTCTCGCGCCTGCCCAAGCTGACCACCGAGGACTACTACAACTTCGTCGACGACAAGAAGGTCAAGCGCATCTCCGTCAACACCCTGATGCGCAACAAGCTCAGCAGCGGTTCGCTGGCGATCGTGCATCACGCTGGCGGTTACGAAGTGATCCCTCGTGAAGCGGCCCTGAAGATTCAGGAGCGCGATCCACAGCGCATCGTGCAGCTGAATGTGAAGACAGAAGAAGTCAGCACCGAAGACGATCCGTACGCGGCCTATCAGATTCCTGACGATCTGATGTGGTAAGCCGTTAGAGACTGCAACAACGACAAACCCCGCTCATGGCGGGGTTTGTCGTTTTCAATGCGGTCATTATGCAGAACGCGCTTCGCGCTGCTGCTCCAGTGTTTCAAGTTCGGCCTTGTATTTGTGGGCTTCGGTCTCGGAGTGGAACATCCCGACCAACAGGTCTTGTTGATGTACATCCCAGATGCGGATACCGGCGGCGATGCCTTCATGGGACATATGTGAATCGTCGCGTTCAGTTACTTTTACAGTCATCTGCTAGCTCCAATCTCTGTTATCTGCAGCAAGGCGTGTGCAGGCCTCCGTTATATGTTTTGTTAGCTGGCTAAGTAAACGGCAGAGTTCGGCAACCCATTCTTGCAGAATCGGCAAAAGTCCTGCAGCCCGCGAAATACGCGACATTCAGTCGCAGGCCATTGAGTTTCATGACAAATGTTTCATGTTCACAAGGCAGAAAACCACGGTTCGAGCCCGATGGATTGAACACTGCTGAACCTGTGGGAGCTGGCTTGCCTGCGATGACGGCGGCACAGCAAACATGGATGTTGTCTGACACACCGCATCGCAGCGGTGCGGCGATCCGACAAGCCAGCTCCCACAGGTTTTGTGCCATGCCCGAGTAATTATTTTCAGGCGTAAAAAAAACGCCCCGAACCAGTCGGGGCGTTTTTGTGTGCAGCGTAGCGGGGGAGGTATTACTTACCGGCCCAGCGCTTCAGTACCAGCGTGGCATTGGTGCCACCGAAGCCGAAGCTGTTGCTCATCACCGTGTTGATGGTGGCGTCTTCGCGAGTCTTGTTCAGGATTGGCATGTCTGCCACTTCCGGGTCCAGTTCGTCGATGTTGGCGGAGCCCGCCATGAAGTTGCCTTCCATCATCAGCAGGCAGTAGATCGCTTCGTGAACGCCGGCGGCGCCCAGGGAGTGACCCGACAGGCTCTTGGTGGAGCTGATGGCCGGAGCCTTGTCGCCGAACACTTCACGCACACCTTTCATTTCCATGACGTCGCCGACCGGAGTCGAGGTGCCGTGGGTGTTCAGGTAGTCGATCGGAGTGTCGACGGTGGCCATGGCCATCTGCATGCAGCGAATGGCGCCTTCGCCGCTTGGGGCGACCATGTCGTAGCCGTCGGAGGTCGCGCCGTAGCCAACGATTTCCGCGTAGATTTTCGCGCCGCGCGCCAGGGCGTGTTCCAGCTCTTCGACCACGACCATGCCGCCACCGCCGGCGATGACGAAACCGTCACGCTTGGCGTCGTAGGCACGGGAAGCTTTTTCCGGGGTCTCGTTGTACTGGCTGGACAGGGCGCCCATGGCGTCGAACAGGAACGATTGGCTCCAGTGTTCTTCTTCACCGCCGCCGGCGAACACGATGTCCTGCTTGCCCAACTGGATCTGCTCCACAGCGTTACCGATGCAGTGAGCACTGGTGGCGCACGCGGAGGAGATCGAGTAATTCACACCCTTGATCTTGAACGGCGTCGCCAGGCAAGCCGAAACGGTGCTGCCCATGGTCCGCGTGACGCGGTACGGGCCTACGCGTTTGACGCCTTTCTCGCGCAGGATGTCCAGCGCTTCCATCTGGTTCAAGGTCGACGCGCCACCGGAACCGGCGATCAGGCCGGTACGCACGTTGGAAACCTGCTCTTCGGTCAGGCCGGAGTCTGCGATGGCATCTTTCATGGCCAGGTAGGCGTAAGCCGCCGCATGGCCGACGAAGCGATAGATCTTGCGATCGATCAGCTCTTCGAGGGGAAGGTCAATGGAGCCGGAAACCTGGCTACGCAGACCCATTTCAGCATATTCCGGGTTGAACCGGATGCCAGGGCGGCTTGCACGCAGGTTAGCGGAGACGGTCTCTTTGTCATTGCCCAGGCACGAAACGATGCCCAGACCAGTGATAACGACGCGGCGCATGCGGATAACCCTTAGAAGTTGTCAGTGGAGGTGAAAACGCCGACCCGAAGGCCTTCGGCAGTATAGATTTCGCGGCCGTCGACGGTCACGGAACCATCGGCAATGGCCAGGTTCAGCTTGCCTTTCAGGACGCGCTTGATATGGATGTTATAGGTGACTTTCTTGGCGGTTGGCAGTACCTGGCCAAAGAATTTTACTTCGCCAGAACCCAGGGCGCGACCGCGGCCCGGCAGGCCTTGCCAGCCGAGGAAGAAGCCGACCAGTTGCCACATGGCGTCGAGGCCCAGGCACCCCGGCATCACCGGATCACCTTCGAAGTGGCAGGCGAAAAACCACAGGTCCGGAGTGATATCCAGCTCGGCGACCAATTCACCTTTGCCGTACTTGCCACCTTCTTCGCTGATCAAGGTGATGCGATCGACCATCAGCATGTTCGGGGCGGGCAGTTGCGCGTTACCTGGGCCGAACAGCTCACCGCGACTGCAGCGCAGCAGGTCTTCCCGAGTAAAGGCGTTTTGTTTGGTCATGCGAGCTCCTCAATAGTCCATGCGGCAGGGTGGGGCGAATCTTCCCGGCCGATCGAAGCGTTCATGCCTCGAGTCAGCAGCCTACTCATAGACTATTGCGTTGTGGTGAAAGTCACAGCACCAAGGACATGAATGTACACTTGTGCACTGAAATTATTATTCAAGCCCCTTTTCGGGCCTGTTCGGGTGCCTAAGACTGCCGCACTTTCGTCGTTCACGCCAGTCGCAGATAGCCGAATGGCCTGTTCTACTGCACCCACCGCTGCAGAATTTGCTGCAGATCAGTGCGTTTGAAGGGCTTGGCCAGGTAATCGTTCATTCCCGCCGATAAACAGGCTTCGCGATCACCCTGCAACGCATTGGCCGTCAGGGCGATGATCGGCACATCAGCGCAGCCGGGCAATCGACGAATCTGTCGGGTGGCCTCGTAGCCGTCGATGACCGGCAATCGGCAGTCCATCAGAATCGCTTCGAAAGTCAGATTCTCGGCACTGCGTACTGCTTGTGCACCGTCGGTGACGACGCTGACAGTAAAGCCC
The DNA here is from genome assembly GCF_058802325.1 of Pseudomonas sp. GW822-FHT02E03. Taxonomy (NCBI): domain Bacteria; kingdom Pseudomonadati; phylum Pseudomonadota; class Gammaproteobacteria; order Pseudomonadales; family Pseudomonadaceae; genus Pseudomonas; species Pseudomonas sp. GW822-FHT02E03. Next base: position 18,325 of record NZ_JBXAOA010000051.1, read on the forward strand.
AGACTGCGCAACATTGCTTCGACAACAGTGCGGTTGACCGGGTTGTCCTCCACCAGCAGCACATTGCGACCTTCGCCGTGGTCATCGCCGGTATGCCCTCGCGGGGTTAGCACCGGTAGTGGCTGCTTATACAGCGCCAAAGGGATTTCCAGGGTGAACGCCGAGCCAACGCCTTCTTCGCTCTGCGCGCGCAAGGTGCCACCCATCCGCTCAGCCAGGGTGCGGGCAATCGGCAACCCCAGCCCGGTTCCGCCGTAACGTCTTGAAATAGAACTGTCGGCCTGCTGGAACGCGTTGAACATCAACTCCAGGCTAGCGGGCGGGATGCCGATTCCGCTGTCGCGTACGGTGCAGGTGAACCACAGCAGTTCATGATCCAGGGACTGCCACTGCGGTTCGATCGTGACGCGGCCCCGTTCGGTGAACTTCAGCGCGTTGCCGACCAGATTGACCAGAATCTGCCGGATTCGCGTTGGATCGCCCTGAACCTGAAGGGGGCGCATGTCTTCGGGGATCCGCAGTTGCATGTCTAGCCCGCGTTGCACCGCGCTGTGCTGGAACGACTGGGCGCAGCTGCTGATCAGGTCTGCGAGGTTGAACGGAATATGTTCCAGCTCCAGTTCCGAGCGCTCGATGCGCGAGAAATCGAGAATGTCATTGATCACTTTGAGCAGGTGTTCGGTGGATTCGGAGGCCAGCGCCGCGTATTCGATCTGCTCCTCGGTCATCTCAGTGGTTTCCAGCAGTTGCAGCATGCCCAGCACGCCATTCATCGGCGTGCGCAACTCGTGACTCATCATCGCCAGGAAATCGGATTTGGCGTTGTTGGCCTTTTCCGCTTCTTCGCGGGTCTGGATCAATTGCGCCATGGCCTGATGCTGTTCACGACTGGCTTGCTCAAGGCCCTGGGCAAGGTTGTTGATGTGTTGCGACAGGGCGCCCAGTTCGGTGTCGTCGACAATCGGCAGGGGCGTTTTGTAGTCGCCTTCCTGGATCGCCTTGACCGCATTGCCGATGTCGTGGATCGGTTGAGACAGGCTGCTGGCCAGGCGCCGGGCCAGCAGAAATGTAAACAGCAGAGCGAACAAGGCGAGGATCCCGGCCTTGAAGAGGATTTCCTGCTGGCGCTGGTTGAACGCGTCATTGGACAGGCCGACGATCACCCGGCCCAGATAATCCTCGCCCGGTGCACTGGCAACGGTACGACTGTTCTGGAAAAAGTCATTGTTGAGCGCGATGCGTTGCAGGCGCACCGGCGCCTGGAACACTTCGACTTGATGCGAGCGGTTGTGTGCTTCCGACGGTTGCTCGACATACACCAGAATCCGGTTGGCGCTGTCCTGTACTTCCAGAAAGCGTACGTTGGGCGTGGCCAGGGTGGCCTTGAGCAAACTTTCGAGCACCTCGTTGTTGCCTGAAATCACCCCGTATTCGGTGGCCGGCGCCAGTTGATTGGCGATCAGCTGACCGGTGTGATTGAGTTCCTGGCGCAGGTCCTGGATTCGCACGAAGGTAAAAAAACTGATCAGCAGCAAGGTCAGCAACAGGGCCGGGCCGAGGCTGATGATCTGGGTGCGGGTATTGATGTCCCAACCGCGACGGAAGGTCATGGGCGGCGTTCTCCTTCGGCCAGCTGTGTTGCGACAGAGGCTTCATTCATCGGTTCAATACTCAGTGAACGAGCCACTTGCGGGTTGCTTAAGACCTTGAAGTGTTGCGGATAAAGTGCGCGTGGCCAGGTGCTCGAGGGGCGGTCGAGCAGTTCGTCGAGAATCTTCAGCCAATCGTTCTGGTCGCTGTAAGTACTGGCCAGGCTACCGGCCCTGACAAAGGCTGCGTTGGGACCGATCAACGCCAGTTGCCGGGCATAGCTGCTGAGCAGCAAGTTTTTCACGGTTTTCGGGTTGTACAGATCAGGGTCGTCCAGGCCCAACAGCACGTCACTGTTTTTCAGCAGGGCCTGTAAGGGGCGGCTGTCATGGGTGTTATCCCAACGCTCGGTGACCACTTCAAGGCCCAAGGGCAGGGCAGCCTGACGCAGTTCTTTCAAAAGGAATTCGCTGTGGCTGTCGAAAAGCACACCGACCCGGCGGGCCTCAGGCAGGAGCAGTCGGGTCAGGCGCAACTGTCGGTGCAGCGGCGGATCGCTCCAGAGCAGGCTCAGGTGCGATGGCAGGTCATTGCCCAAGCGTTGATGGGCTTGCAAACGACTGATGCGCAACACCAGCGTCGCCGGGCCTTGGGCGTCTTGCAAGCGCCAGTCGAGGCTGGGCAAGTCGAGTAGAACCAGGCGGGTGCCGACGGGCAATTGGCCTGGCGCCGGCAGGCTGGCGACAGGCTGGAAGCGCACATTGTCGGTGGGGCGCAACTCGCTGAGGGCTTGAACGAAAGACTGCACGCCGGGATTGTCCTCGGCGCCAGTCAGCAGAATGTCGGCGGCCCGTGCCGGCAGACTGCACAGCAGCCCGATAAACACCAGGCACAACCCCGCCAGCAGGCGGCCAAGGGTTGGCGTTTTCGGTGACGGGCGATGCTGCATCTTAGAACTCCAGCTCCGCGCTGAAGTAGAGCACTCGGCGATCGTCGTAGTTGTTGTCGACGAAGGTGGTGGGCTGATTGTCGAGGCGTTGCTGGAGGACCCCGGCCAGCTCCAGATTGGCTTTGCCCAAACCGATGCGTTTGGCGATGCGGGTGTCGACCCGTTCGAAGCGATACCCATTGAGGGCATCGGCACCATAGTAGAAGAGCGCGCTGTTCCAGCCTTGGCCCCAGCTGCGTAGCCAACCGGCGGAGCCGCTGTTGCGCGCAGTCTGTTGTGCATCCAGCGGGTTGCTGGCTTGCGCATCGACATAGGCATAGGTCAGGCGCAAACGATCGGTGCTGCTGACGCGCCAATCCAGTTGGGTTTCAGTCCCGGTGAAGCGCGAGCTGTTCGAGTTGCTGGCGATGTACTGGTTGTTGCGCAGTGGTTCGCTGATCATGCCGCTGATTTCGTCGTAGAACAGCTTCACATCGACCGCCAGCCCCCATTCTGCGAAGTAGCCGTTGTAGCCCAATTCCCGGGAGCGCATGCGTTCCTGTTCGAGGTCACCCGGGCCACGGGTCTTGACGAAATAGCGGGCGCTGGACTGGCCGTAGGCACTGGGCTTCAGGTTGGTCACCTGATAACTCCAGTTCACGTTGTTCTCGAACATGTCCGGCGAGCGGATGGCTTCCGAATACACCGCGCGCAAGCCGTGGCGCGGGTTGATCAGGTAATTGACCGCTACCCGCGGGGTCAGCGAGTTGCCGGTCAATTGCGTGTCTTCGTACATCGCCCCGCCCTGCAACAACCAGTGTTCGGTGGCGCGCCACTCGAGTTGGCCGAACGCCCGCCAGGTGGTGTCGTCGAGCGTGCCATTGAAGTAGGTCTCGGAATTTGCCCGGTCGTAACGATAGTTCATGCCACTGACCAGCCGCAGACTGTCGGACAGGCTGAGCGTGTCTTGCAGTTCGAGGTCATAGCGTGATTCCCGGGCGCTCTGGTCAATGTCGCCGCACAGCGTTTTGCTGGCGCCGTTTCGCCATTGCGTCAGAACCTGATTGGCCAGGGCTTGTTCCGCCGCTGTGCCGGGGGGGGCGCCGAGGCCGGCGAAACGTGCGATGTTGCGCGCCAGACGTTCGGTGTAATTGGGATTGAGCTGCCAAAGTTGGGTCAGTTCCGGGCTGAACGAGACCTCGGCATCGCAGGCACGCCAGGTTTGCTGGCGATCCCAGTGTTGCGCCGAGCCTTGAATATAAAGGCTGTGATCGGGATTGATGTCCAGGTTCCAACGCAGCGAGCCGGCATAATCCTTGGCGATGACGTCGGAATTGTTCCCGGCGGCGGTAATCCCAGAGAACACCGGACGGTAGGTATAGGGCCGCTGGTTGGTCCCGTCCTTGGCATTCAGTTGCCAGTCGATGCTCTGGTTGTCATTGAGCGTCTGGCTGACGGCGAGGCTGAAGCGGTTCAAGCGACGGCTGTCGCGGTAATCGGCGCCGGTACGATCCGAGTCGAAGCCGTCATCTTGTTGCCCGGACAACGACAGACGCAAGTCGCCGCTGTCCCAACCCATGCCCTGGCTGGCGTAGAAATCATTGATACCGCGCTGGCCACGGGTGACTTTCAGCCGCGTGCCGTGGCTGTCGGCCGGTTTGCGGGTGATGATATTGACCACCGCCATCAGCGCGTTGGCGCCGTAGCTGACGGTGTTCGGGCCACGGAAAACCTCGATGCGCTCGATGTCTTCCATGGCCACCGGAATATCACTCCAGTCCACCGTGGCCAGGCCGGCGCGGTACACCGAGCGGCCGTCGATCAACACCTGCATGCGCCGCGCTTCACTGGCATTGGTGCCGTGATAGTTCACCGCCGCCTGATTGCCGCTGATATTGCCGACCATCATCCCCGGCACCAGGCGCAGCAACTCGCTGATATCCCGCGCGCCGCTGGCATTGATCAGTTCACTGTCGATCACCGTCATGCTTCCCGGCACGGCCGCAGGCGATTGCTTCAGGCGCGTTGCGGTCAGCACTTGCGGCAGCGGATCATTGTCGAGGAACAGATCGTCGGCCAGCAATGGCGAGCTGAAGATCAGCGCCAATACCAGCGGCGAGCGAGCACGGGGAAAGCCAAAAGACACGGCACGGCCTAGATAGCGGTTAGTTGGCGCGCATGTTAACCGAGCGCAAAGACTTTTCCAGTCACGTTATGGGCATTTTCCTCGGTTTTCTTGGTCTTCTTCCTACAAGTGTCGGTAATTGATGCTGGGGCTGGCCGCGACCGGGCCGCTCCGTATAATGCCGGCATCGCCACTGGTATGGATTAACGGATTGCATATGACTGAACAGCGCCCAATTGCGGTCCTGGGAGGCGGAAGTTTTGGTACCGCCGTGGCTAATCTGTTGGCCGAGAATGGGCATCAGGTCCGGCTGTGGATGCGCGACCCGGAACAGGCCGAGGCCATTCGGATCAATCGTGAGAACCCGCGTTACCTCAAAGGCATCAAGATTCTTCCGGCAGTGGAAGCGGTCACGGACCTGCAAGCCACCCTGGAGGCCTGCGATCTGTGCTTCGTCGCGCTGCCGTCCAGCGCGCTGCGCTCGGTGCTGGTCCCTCACGCCGAACGTTTGAGCGGCAAACTGCTGGTGAGCCTGACCAAAGGCATCGAAGCCCATACGTTCAAGCTGATGAGCGAGATCCTTGAAGAAATCGCCCCGCAAGCGCGCATCGGCGTGCTGTCGGGCCCGAATCTGGCCCGTGAAATCGCCGAGCACGCCCTGACCGCCACGGTGGTCGCCAGCGAAGACGAAGAGCTTTGCCAACGGGTCCAGGAAGCGCTGCACGGCAAGACCTTTCGTGTGTACGCCAGCGCCGACCGCTATGGCGTGGAGTTGGGCGGGGCGTTGAAAAACGTTTACGCGATCATCGCCGGCATGGCGGTGGCGTTGGGCATGGGTGAAAACACCAAGAGCATGCTGATCACCCGGGCATTGGCGGAAATGACCCGCTTCGCGGTGAATCAGGGTGCCAACCCGATGACGTTCCTTGGGCTGGCGGGCGTGGGCGACTTGATCGTGACGTGCTCGTCGCCCAAAAGCCGGAATTACCAGGTCGGGTTTGCCCTCGGCCAGGGTTTGAGCCTTGAGGATGCGGTGACGCGTCTTGGCGAAGTCGCCGAAGGCGTGAACACCCTGAAGGTACTCAAGGCCAAGGCGCAGGAAGCAGGCGTGTATATGCCGCTGGTCGCCGGATTGCATGCCATCCTCTTCGAAGGGCGCACGCTGGAGCAGGTCATCGGTCTACTGATGCGTGCCGAGCCTAAAACCGACGTCGATTTTATCTCCACCAGCGGTTTCAACTAAATACCCCCATCTACAGGGCAGGGAGCGAAACATGAATGATCCGAAGGTAGAAGCCAAGTACGAATCCATCCTGCTGCGGGTGCTGTGGATGATTGTCTATGTGCTGGTCTGGCAAGTGGCGCAATTGATCCTCGGTGCGGTGGTGTTTGTACAGCTGATCTATCGTTTGATTTATGGCGCACCGAGCGCCAGCTTGATGAATTTCGGCGACAGTCTGAGCCAGTTTCTGGCGCAGATCGGTCGTTTCGGCAGCTTTCACAGCGACCAGAAGCCCTGGCCGTTCGCCGACTGGCCGACGCCGCGTACACCGGAAGGTGAAGCCCCGCACGTTGTGGCGCCAGCACCGCACCCGGCCCGAGATGAGGAACCGAAGCTATGAAACTCTGGGTATTGCGTCATGGTGAAGCCGAACCTCACGGTACTCGCCCCGACTCCGAGCGGACATTGACCGCCCACGGCCGTGAAGAGGTGTTGCGTGCTGCGGCCGAATTGATCGGCCAGCCGCTCACTGCCATTTATGCCAGTCCTTATCAGCGAGCGCAGGAGACGGCAGAAATTGTGCGCACGGCGCTCGGTTTCGCGCCGGAGATTCGCACCGTCGACTGGCTGACCCCGGATACCGATCCGGACAAGGTGGCGGAGCAGCTCGTATCGGTGAGTGAAGTCCTGTTGGTCAGTCACAATCCGCTGGTGGGCAACTTGCTGAGCTATCTGCAGCATGGCGCCGGCCATCCACCGGAAAAAGTCAGCACCGCCGGTCTGGCTGAGCTTGAGAACAATGAACTGCTGATCGGGTCGATGAAGCTTAACGGCATCAAGCACCCGTAACCGTTTTTGTGGGAGCGTGGCTTGCCCGCGATGGCATCCCTTAGGTTTGCCTGATAAACCACAGCGCCTGCATCGCGGGCAAGCCCGGCTCCCACAGGACCGTTGTCGTTGCTGATTTTTGTGTGAAATAGTCAACCAAGCACTTGCTTGGTTGACTACGCTTGCTCCAGACAAAAAATAATGGAGCAAGTCGCATGTCTGCTGCTTTCCGTTTGCCATTGGACGCCTTCTACGAGCGTGAAACCCGTCATCCCCGCCAGCGCTTTCTGGTTCAGCCGACGGGGGGCGGCCAGGTCGAAACGTTGACCTGGGCCGACGTCGGCCATCAGGCGCGCTGTGCCGCTCACTGGCTGCGGGCTCGCGAATTGCCACAAGGCAGCCACATTGCGCTGATCTCGAAAAACTGCGCCCACTGGATCATCGCCGACCTGGCGATCTGGATGGCCGGGCATGTCTCGGTGCCGCTGTATCCCAATCTGACCGCCGATTCCGTGGCCCAGGTGCTCGATCATTCCGAAGCTGCACTGGTGTTCATTGGCAAGCTGGATGACTGGCCGGGCATGTCCGCCGGGGTCAGATCCGACCTGCCAACCATCAGCCTGCCGCTGTGCCCGGCCGGCACTTTCGATTTCAGCTGGGCCGATCTGCAGCGCAGTTCGCCGATTCAGGACGACCCCAAACCCACCGCCGATCAACTGGCGACCATCATTTACACCTCCGGCACCACGGGCCAACCCAAAGGCGTGATGCACAGTTTTGGCAACTTGGGCTTTGCCACCACTCGCGGCACGCAGTTGTTTGGCTTGAATGAGTCCGATCGCCTGCTGTCCTACCTGCCGCTGTGCCACGTCGCCGAACGGATGTTTGTCGAGTTGGCGTCGATCTATACCGGGCAAACGGTATTTTTTGCCGAGAGCCTCGATACCTTTCTCACTGATCTAAAACGTGCCCGGCCGACCGCGCTGTTCGGCGTGCCGCGAATCTGGACCAAATTCCAGATGGGCGTCTACAGCAATATCCCGGCTAAACGCCTCGACTTCCTGCTCGGCTTGCCCTTCATTGGCAAACGGGTAGGGCACAAAGTCCTTGCCGGGCTGGGGCTGGACGCCTTGCGCATTGCCTTGTCCGGTGCTGCGCCAGTGCCGCAGACCTTGCTGCTCTGGTACCGAAAACTGGGGCTGGATGTGCTGGAGGTGTATGGCATGACCGAAAGCTGCGGTTATTCCCACATCGGCCTGCCGGGTCAGAACAAACCCGGCTGGATCGGCAAGCCATGCCCGGAAGTCGAAGTGCGCATCGAACCGTCTGGCGAAGTGCTGGTGCGCAGCGGCGCGACCATGCTTGGCTACTTCAAGGAACCTGGGAAAACTGCCGAAGCCATCACTAAGGACGGTTTCCTGCGCACCGGTGACAAGGGCGAGGAAGATGCCGAAGGCAACCTGCGCCTGACCGGGCGCCTGAAGGAAATCTTCAAAACCAGCAAAGGCAAATACGTCGCCCCCGCACCGATTGAAAATCGCCTGGCGGTGCATGCGCGGATCGAACAAGTGTGCGTGGTTGGCGATGGGCTGAGCGCACCACTGGGGTTGTGCGTGCTGTCGGCAGTCGGTCAGCAGGACGCGAAGGGATCGGCCCGGGCGGGCTTGCATTCAAGCCTGGAAAAACTGCTGGAGGAGGTCAACGGCGTCCTCGACAGGCATGAGCGCTTGCGTCGGCTGGTGGTGGTCAAGGACAGTTGGGCGGTGGAAAACGGCTTCCTGACACCGACCCTGAAGATCAAGCGCAACATGATCGAAGCGGCTTACGGTGCGCGCTTCGAAGAATGGAGCGAGCGTAGCGAGGCGGTGCTGTGGCAGGATTGAGCCACGAACAACTCCAACAAAGGAACGTAACGATGAGTTTGTGGCGCACCATTCCCCATCTCGAGCAGTTGAACGCAATCCAGAAAAACACCATCGGCGAAGTGCTGGATATTCGCTTCGAAGCTTTCGATGACGAGTCCCTGACCGCAAGCATGGTCATCGACCATCGCACGCACCAGCCCTATGGTTTGTTGCACGGCGGCGCCTCCGTGGTGCTGGCCGAAACCGTTGGCTCGATGGCCAGTTACCTGTGCATCGACGCCAGCAAGTTTTACTGCGTGGGTCTGGAAATCAACGCCAACCATTTGCGCGGCCTGCGCAGTGGGCGAGTGACGGCGGTGGCCAAGGCGATTCACATCGGTCGCACGACGCATGTCTGGGATATCCGCCTTACCAGCGATGAAGGGAAGGCCAGTTGCGTCTCGCGGTTGACCATGGCGGTGGTGCCATTGGGTGAGAACCCGCCGGCGCGTTGATTCCTGATCGATCCAAAGACTCATGGCTGGAGAATTTTTGTGGCGAGGGAGCTTGCTCCCGCTGGGTCGCGAAGCGGCCCCAACCCGGAATGCACCGCTCTCTGGTCACATCGCATTCGCCGGTTTTGCGGCTGCTGCGCAACCGAGCGCGAGCAAGCTCGCTCGTCACAAGATTTTCAGTGAATGCTGAATGGTCATAGCCCTGACCCGACTGTCATCATTCCTGTCAGTTACGGTCATTGCTGTAGGACACGCTCTTACGGACAATCAACCCTCGTTCTCGCTCATGGATTTGCAGGTATGTCGCAACAGATATTTTTCGCCCACGCCAATGGCTTTCCTTCGGGGACCTACGGCAAGTTGTTCGCAGCGCTGGCGCCCGAGTATCAAGTGACGCATCTGGAGCAGCACGCCCATGACCCGCGTTTTCCGGCGGACGACAACTGGAACAACCTGGTGGATGAGCTGATTCATCACCTCAAGCAGCAACCGGAACCGGTCTGGGGCGTCGGCCATTCCTTTGGCGGCGTCCTGCATTTGCACGCCGCGTTGCGTTGCCCTGAGCTGTATCGCGGCGTGGTGATGCTCGATTCGCCGGTGCTGACCCGCGCCGATCAATGGGTAATCCGCGCCGCCAAGCGCTTCGGTTTCATCGATCGCCTCACCCCGGCCGGCCGCACATTGGGACGACGGGAAGAGTTCGCCGATCTGGACGCGGCCCGCCTGTATTTCGCCGGTAAAACCCTGTTTCGTGGCTTTGATCCGGAATGCTTCGACGCCTATCTTCAACATGGTTTGCACAATGTCGGCGGCAAGCTGCGCCTGCGTTTCGATCCGGCCACGGAAATCAGCATCTACCGCGGCGTGCCCCACACCAGCCCCGGCCGTGCACGGCAGTTGAAAGTGCCGCTGGCGGTGGTTCGCGGGCACAAGAGCCGCGTGGTGATGCGTCATCACGCCCGTTCCGTCGGGCGCATGCCCTTGGGTGAGTCCTTGACCATGCCCGGCGGCCATATGTTTCCCCTGGAACGCCCACAAGATACGGCCACGCTGCTGAAGAATCTGTTCAGTCGCTGGGACGGTCGCAGCCAACAGGATTGTGCATGAACAGCGTCGTCGAAGAAGTTCGCCTGAGCCTGCCGCATATCGAGTTGGCGGCGCACTTGTTCGGTCCCGAGGACGGCTTGCCGGTGATCGCCTTGCACGGCTGGCTGGACAACGCCAACAGCTTTGCCCGGCTGGCGCCCAAGCTCAAAGGCTTGCGCATCATCGCGCTGGACATGGCCGGGCACGGTCACTCGGGGCATCGACCGAACGGCGCCGGTTACGCGCTGTGGGACTACGCCCACGATGTGCTGCAAGTAGCCGAGCAGTTGGGGTGGAAACGTTTTGCACTGCTGGGGCATTCCCTGGGGGCGATCGTCTCGCTGGTGCTGGCCGGGTCGTTGCCGGAGCGGGTCACGCATCTGGCCTTGATCGACGGCATCATTCCTCCTACAGACAAAGGCGAAAATGCCGCCGAACGCATGGGCATGGCCCTGCAAGCGCAGCTGGATCTGCGGGAAAAACGCAAGCCGGTCTACAACACCCTCGATCGCGCCATCGAAGCACGAATGAAAGGCTTGGTGGCTGTCAGTCGCGAAGCCGCCGAACTGCTGGCCCAGCGCGGCTTGATGCCGGTGCCGGGTGGTTATACCTGGCGCACCGACAACCGCCTGACCTTGCCATCGCCGCTGCGTCTGACCACGGAACAGGCGATGGCCTTCGTCCAGCGCGTCAGTTGTCCTGCACACCTGGTGGTTGCGGCTGACGGCATGCTCGCCAAACATCCCGAGTTGCTGGAGCGTCTACCCTTTAGCCGGGAACAGTTGCCTGGCGGCCACCATTTGCATCTGAATGACGAGCCCGGTGCCGACCTTGTCGCAGACTGTTTCAATCGGTTCTTCGCCATTCCTTGACTTGCGTCGGGCAACTGTCGAGGCTGGGCGGGTTGAAATGGGAGACAACCATGATAGATCTGTACACCGCTGCGACCCCGAATGGCCACAAGGTCTCTATCGTGCTCGAGGAACTCGGCCTGCCCTACACGGTGCATGCCTTGAGTTTCGACAAAAAGGAACAGAAGTCCCCGGACTTCCTCAAGATCAATCCCAATGGGCGGATTCCGGCGATTGTCGACCGCGCCAATGGCGATTTCGCCGTGTTCGAGTCCGGCGCGATCCTGATTTACCTCGCCGAGATGACCGGAAAACTGCTGCCCCAGGACCCGAAAGGGCGCTCGGTGGTGTTGCAGTGGCTGATGTTCCAGATGGGCGGAATCGGTCCGATGCAGGGCCAGGCCAACGTGTTTTTCCGTTACTTCCCGGAAAAACTCCAGGGCGCCATCGACCGTTATCAACACGAAACCCGGCGCTTGTATGAAGTGCTCGACACGCGCCTGCAAGCCGTAGAGTTTCTGGCGGGCGAATACAGCATTGCCGACATTGCCACTTATCCGTGGGTCCGTGGCCATGAATGGTCCGGTGTCGCGGTGGATGGCTTGTCAGCCTTGCAGCGCTGGATGGCGACCATGGACGCACGCCCTGCGGTACAACGCGGTCTACTGGTGCCCGAGCGCATCGATGACGACAGTGTCATCAAGGGCGCCCAGGCCATGCTGATTCGATGAGTCTATCCATGCGTTCTCTCAGTCTTCTGGCGCTGTGTTGTTTCAGTCCTCTGTTATTTGCCGCTGATATTCCTGGCAGTCAGGACTTGCCGATCGTGCCGCGTATGGCCGATGCGCAGATCGTCGACTATCGCCCGGCTGTCGAGCTTGAGCGGATCTACCCGCTGGGTTCGATCCGCAAGATCAGTGGCCAGCTGCGCTTTGACGGCCAAGTCACCGCCCGGGGTCAAACCACCTCGGTGACTTACGAGTTGCCACCGGAGCATTCCTCGACCGATGCCTTCACCACCGCTCGCGAAGCCTTGCAGAAACAGGGCGCCGAGTTGCTATTCTGGTGCCAGGCCCGGGATTGTGGCGAAAGCAGTCTGTGGGCCAATGAAGTCTTCGGCAACGCCAAGCTGTATGGCGCCGATAATCAGCAGGCTTATCTACTGCTGCGTCTGGCAGCCCCTCAAGACAACACACTGGTGGCGCTTTACAGCATCACTCGCGGCAATCGCAAAGCCTATCTGCACGTCGAGCAGTTCGACGCTGCTGCACCATTGGGCGATTTGGTGCCCACTTCCGCGACCTTGCTGCGACAGCTAAAAAGCACTGGAAAACTCGATTTCCCCAAACTCGGCGGCGACCCGGACGAAACCTGGCTGCGTCTGATTTCCCGAGGCCTGAACCTGGACACCACACTGCGCGTTAATGTTTCGGGGCCCAATGCCGAAACCTGGCGTCAGGCGCTGATCGGCCAGGGCGTACGGGCGGCACGGATGGAAACCGGCAGCGTCGAAGGCTCTGGCTTGCACTTCGAACTGTTGCGATAAGCTTCATTGGGCGAGCGCGTTCTGCGCGTTCGCCTACTCTTTGCTGACTGACTTTTTCGAGACTTTACATGCCCAATAACGATCGGCTGTTGGTGCAAATTCTGCTCCTGGTGCTGTTTGGTGCGAGCTTTTGGGTGATGGCGCCGTTCTGGTCGGCGCTGTTCTGGGGCGCGGTGCTGGCGTTTGCCAGTTGGCCGCTGATGCGTTTGTTGACCCGTTGGCTCAATGGCCGTGAATCCCTGGCGGCGCTGGTACTGACTCTCGGCTGGATGGTGCTGGTGGCGGCGCCGCTGGTGTGGCTGGGGTTCAATCTGGCGGATCATGTGCGCGATGCCACGGCGCTCATCAAGGATTTACAGGTCGATGGACTGCCTGAGGCGCCGACTTGGCTGGGCGGTATTCCCTTGGTCGGCGAGCGGTTGGTGGGTATCTGGAACAGCATCGATCAGCAAGGCGCGGCGATGATGCTGGCGATCAAGCCTTATCTGGGGCAGGTCGGTAACTGGTTGCTGGCGCGCAGTGCGCAGATTGGCGGCGGAATTCTCGAGCTGACGCTGAGTATTGTGTTCGTGTTTTTTTTCTACCGCGACGGGCCACGGTTGGCGGTGTTTGTTCATGGGCTGCTGGAGCGGCTGATCGGTGACCGTGCCGGCTATTACATCGAACTGGTGGCGGGTACCGTGCAGCGAGTGGTCAATGGGGTGATCGGCACCGCGGCGGCTCAGGCTATTCTGGCGTTGATCGGCTTCCTGATTGCCGGTGTACCCGGGGCGTTGGTGCTGGGGATCGTGACCTTCCTGCTCAGCCTGATTCCGATGGGGCCGCCGTTGGTGTGGATTCCAGCCACGGCGTGGTTGGCCTGGAAAGGGGAGTACGGGATGGCGGTGTTCCTTGGCTGTTGGGGGACATTCATTATCAGCGGGGTCGACAACGTACTTAAGCCGTACCTGATCAGCCGGGGCGGGAATTTGCCATTGGTGATTGTGCTGCTCGGGGTGTTTGGCGGGTTGATTGCGTTTGGATTTATCGGCTTGTTCATCGGCCCGACATTACTGGCCGTGGCTTACAGCCTGCTGACCGATTGGAGCAAGAGTCAGGTTCGGGTTGAGGATCGCCGGCCCTGACCTGTGCGAGCCTGCTCGCGGCTGACTCACATCGGCTCCGGCGGTCCAATCAGTCTTCCCATCACCCCAAACAACCCCAGCTCCCGAATTACCTCCAATTCGCCCTGCGTTTCCACCATCTCGGCAATCAACGGCAAATCAATGCTGTTGGTCGCCCGGAAAATCGCTTCGATGAACAGGCGCTTGTCAGTCTGTTCATCGATACCCCGAATATAGGCTCCGTCGATTTTCAGGTAAGCCAGCCCCAGTTGCGTCAGGTTGCCGATCTGGCTGAAGCTGCCGCCGAAATGCTGCAACCCGATGCGGTAACCGGTGTTGAGCAGGCTGTGGCTCAGGCGTTGCAGTTCTTCGGGGGGCGGCAGTTGGCGTTCGTCGATTTCCAGGATCAGCAGCGGCGCGAGTTCTGGCAGTGATTCGAGCAGGTCGAGGATCTGTTGCAGCTGCGCCTGATCGCGCAGGGTACTGCCGGACAGACTCAGCGCAAGGGGCCAACGGTTGGCGGCCAGGTATTCGAGGGTTGTTTCGAGCATCGCCAGATCGAATCGCGCCGACCAGCCAAGGCGTTCGATCCACGGCAGGAAATGCCCGGCGACAATCGCCTCGCCCTGCGGATCGAGCAGGCGAGCGAGGACTTTGTGGTGCAGCACCTGGCTGGTGTCGGCGCACTGCACCACCGGTTGGAAATACAACTGCATCTTGCCCTCGGTCAGTGCCTCGTCGATCCAGCTGCGCCAATCGTGTTGGGAATGGTTCGGCGCGGTATCGGCGTGGGCCTGGTATACCCAGGGGCGCTCGGGATGTTGCCGGGCCTGGGTCAGCGCCTGATCGAGGCGTAGCAGCACCTCACTCGCCGGTTCGCCGGGGTGATAGGCGACCACGCCCAGGTGCGCCACCGGCATGCAGTCGCTGGCGCCGGTAAGACGCAGGTTTTCCAGTGTGGCGCTGATTTCGCTGGCCACGCGTGCAGCATCCTTGTTGTCCAGGCCAGGGGTCAACAAGCTGAACTCGCCGCCGCGATTGCGTGCCGCGAGCCAGGTTCGACGCTCCGGCGGTTGCGTCAGGCGCTTGAGCAATTCGCCGACGGCACCGATCAGGGCATCGGTGCGCTGGCCGCCCAAGCGTTGGTTGAGGCCGATCAGGTCATTGATCCGCAGCATCAGCAAATGACCGTCGCGGCTTTGCTCGGAAACCAGTAATTGGTCGGCCAATTGTTCATCCAGCAAGCGCCGGTTGGCCAGGCCTGTCAGGGCGTCCTGATAAGATTCGGCTCGCAGATTTTCACTGCGCGCGGCCTCCTCGGCGAACAGCGCTTTGAGCTTTTCGACCATCTGGTTCATGGCCAGCACCACGCGTTTGAGTTCCGGCGTGCGCGGCAGTTTCGGCAAACTGCGGAATTCGCGTTTGCTGATGGCTTCTGCCTGTTTGACCATGTTGTCGAGCGGGCGCAGTTGCCGGCGCAACAACCAGCCACCGAACACGGCGCTGAGCAGTCCGCAAATCAGTAGCCAGATCAGGCTGCCGAGGCTGCTGTCCCAGAGTTTGGCCAAGGCGAATTGCGGATTGCTCAACACTTCGACTCGCGCCGCCTGCTGCCAGCCACGGGTGATCAGTGCGTCACCGCCTTGCGGGCGCAGATTGACCACGCTCACAAACCACTGCGGAACGCCTTCTATCTGCGCGGGTGCGCTGCGTTCCACCAGCACCTGTTCATTTTCGATGTCGATGACCCGGATGCTGCTGAAATAACCACTGTCGAAAATCGAGCTGACCATCAATTCGATCATCGCCGGGTCGTCGATCTGTGCCGTCAATGACAGGCCCAGCGCCGTGGCGGCGTCCTGGGCATGGGAGCGTAACTGGCTAAGCACCTGCTCACGGGAGCTCTCCAGGCTGACAAAAAAGCTGCCGCTGAAAGCCACCAGCAAGAACAGGCAAATGGCCAGGAACAACTGTTTGCGCAGTGACATAAAACGCTCCTTGCTGTAGCGGCTAGCCTTCGCCCACGGCGAACCCTTCGATTTGCATCTTTTGCAGCACGTCTTGCCAGCGCGACAGTTTTTTCGAGTCGCTGCTGCGTTTGCCGCCATGGGCTCCCGGCAAGTACAGGCCTTCGGCGTTGAAGGCATACACCGGCAGCAGGTCTTTGCGTTGGGACGCGGGGCGGATCTCGCCGATCAGGTTATCCAGCACCAGCGGATCGGCTGTGGGGCTGCTGTAGAAGGTCAACACCATGTGCGCCTGATTCTGGCTCAGGGCCTTGACGTAGGTGATGCGCAGTTTCTCGCTGGGAATTCCGAGGTGACGCAGGCTGAAATATTTCGCCAGGGCGTAGTCTTCACAGTCCCCAGCGGCTTTGATCAAGGATTCCACCGGCGTGGCCCAGTAATCAGTCTGACGCCAAATGTGCATGTCATCCTGAAAATTCAGTTGTTGATTGAAGAAGCGATTAACCACGTTCAGTTGTTCGCGCTCAGGCTGGTTCAATTCGCTTTGCAGCAATTGACTCCAGGCCTCGATCCGCCCCCGAGCCGGGCCAAGGGGGCCGTAGCGTTTTTCAGCCGTTTGCAGAATCTGCGCAAAATCCCGGTCGGCCCAGACACTGCCCAACCCGAGCAGCAGAAAACTCATCAGCAGCAGCCATCCGCCGAACCGAAGTCGGAGCGTTGACCATCCTGGGCTACGCGGACTGCGGGACATGTCTGGCTGCTCGAGTGCAGATGTCTGAAGTCTAGGCGTTGATTTGGGCGGGGTAGGGCAGGTCGTCGGACGAAAGGACGTCAGCAGTTTGCTTACTGTGGCGAGGGAGCTTGCTCCCGCTCGGCTGCGCAGCAGTCGTAAAACTAGCTCATGCGATGTGTCAGGAAAAATTGGGTCGCAGGGTTTGGGGTCGCTTCGCAACCCAGCGGGAGCAAGCTCCCTCGTCACAGAAGCCCCTCGCCACAGAAGTCCTTCATTGCAGAAGGATCAGGGTTTATGCAGGGTTTTCTGCTTGAGGATATAAACCGTCACCAGCACTGCACTGGTCAGCATGAACCCGCGCGCCCAAGGCAGGGGCACCAGGTAGCAGGAAAGCAGGATGCTCGCCCACATCAAACCGATGGCGTAGACCTTGCCCTTTAGGGGAATGCCATTGCCGCTCAGGTAGTCGCGGACCCACGGCCCAAGCCGTGGATGTTCCACCAGCCACTGATAGAAACGCGGCGAACTGCGGGCGAAACAGGCGGCCGCCAGCAACAGGAACGGTGTGGTGGGCAGCACCGGCAGGAAAATCCCGATCACCCCCAGCGCTACGCTCAGCCAGCCGATGGCCAGCAGCACGTAGCGCAACATCAGGGGGCGGTTGCCTATGGGGTTGTCCATAGGCAAAACCTTAGTGGTGACGTGGCTTGAGAATCGCCGGTTTTTCGTCTGGCGCCTGGCACAGCAGGTACAGCGCGGTCAGGGCTTCCGGGATCTGTACGATCATGTCGTCCATCAGGTTGGCATCTTTGGCGATGTCTTCGAACTCAGGCTGTTCGTCGAACAGACCGGAACCGACCATGATCGGCAGCAGCATTTCGCTGACTTCTTCTTCGGCGGTTTCGAACCAGGCCGCTTCGCGCAGGAACACGCCTTCCATGAAACCGATGCACCAGCCGCGCAGGTCGGAGTCGTCCGGGTCGTCGCCCAGGTCGAGGTCGCACGGCAGCTCGAACTCTTCGTCGGACGCCAGTTGGCGGGCGATGTGCGCCTTGAGGCCGACCAGCGTGGCTTCGATTTCGGCGCGCTGGGCTTCGTCGACGTAATGCGGCTCTTCGGCGAAGAGCGCGTCGATCCATTCACGGTCGGGAACTTCTTCGGAGCAGATCGACAGCGCGGTGAGGTAGCCGTGGGCGGCCACGTAGTCCAGCGCCTCGTCATGCAGCTCGTCGGCGTCGAGGAAGACTTGCAGGCGGGTTAGTTGCTCAGCGAAGGACATTAAAGGGCTACCTTGGGGAATATACGATGCGGGAATTCTAGGCCTTCTTGAGCGCTTGGGCCAGCCGCGCGGCATATTTGCAGCCTTGTGAGGGAATCTGTGGTCGGGACAATGAAACTCTGTGGGAGCGGGGGGGGGGGGGGGGGGGGGGGGGGGGGGGGGGGGGGGGGGGGGGGGGGGGGGGGGGGGGG
>NZ_JBXAOA010000052.1:0-35010 GCF_058802325.1 Pseudomonas sp. GW822-FHT02E03
AATGATCTCCGATGAGCCCCCGGTGAAAGCTTAGTGGGCGATCACAGGGGGCAGCGGGGGTAGCCATTTCATTAGGGATGTGATGGCCGATGCACAACATGGGCTCATTGGTTCAGGCGTTGATCGATCAGCCCTTGCACCACGCTCGGGTCGGCGAGGGTCGAGGTGTCACCCAGGCTGTCCAGTTCGTTGCAGGCGATCTTGCGCAGAATTCGCCGCATGATCTTGCCCGAGCGGGTTTTGGGTAGGGCCGGAGCCCACTGGATCAAGTCCGGTTTGGCGAAGTTGCCGATTTCCTTGCTGACATGCGCCAGTAATTGTTTCTTCAATTCGTCGTTGGGTTCGGTGCCATTCATGGGCGTGACAAAGGCATAGATGCCCTGGCCTTTGACGTCATGGGGGTAACCGACCACGGCGGCCTCGGCGATGCTGTCGTGCAGCACCAGCGCGCTTTCCACTTCGGCCGTGCCGATGCGATGCCCGGAGACGTTGATCACGTCGTCGATGCGGCCGGTGATCCAGTAATCGCCGTCCTCGTCGCGACGTGCGCCGTCGCCGGTGAAGTAATAGCCGGGGTAGGGCTTGAAGTAGGTTTCGATCATCCGTTTCGGGTCGCCGTAGACGCTGCGGATCTGCGCCGGCCAGCTGGACTTGATGGCCAGTATGCCGCTGCCGGCGCCTTTGATTTCCTTGCCGTGTTCGTCGAGCAATACCGGTTGCACGCCGAACATCGGTTGCGTGGCGCAACCGGGTTTGACCCGTTGGGTGCTGACCAGCGGGCTAATCATGATGCCGCCGGTTTCGGTCTGCCACCAGGTATCGACAATCGTGCAGCGCTGCTCGCCGACTGTATTGAAATACCACTCCCAGGCTTCCGGATTGATCGGCTCGCCGACGGTGCCGAGCAATCGCAGGCTCTCGCGGGACGTTTCCTTCAACGGCTCGGGACCTTCACGCATCAGTGCACGCAGGGCAGTCGGGGCGGTGTAGAAGATGTTCACATGGTGCTTGTCGATCACCTGCCAGAAGCGCGAGGTGCTGGGGTAGCTCGGCACGCCTTCGAAGATCAGCGTGGTCGCCCCGTTGGCCAGTGGCCCGTAGACAATGTAGCTATGGCCGGTGACCCAGCCGACATCGGCGGTGCACCAGAAGATTTCACCGTCGCGATAGTCGAACACGTACTTGAAGGTCATGGCCGCTTGCAGCAAGTAGCCGCCAGTGGTGTGCATTACGCCTTTGGGTTTGCCGGTGCTGCCGGAGGTATAGAGGATGAACAGCGGGTCTTCGGCGTCCATCGGCTCTGGCGGGCAGTCGTCGCTGACGTCGCGCAAAGCCTGGTGGTACCAGATGTCCCGATCCTCGACCCAGTTAACCTGGCCTTGGGTGCGTTCGACCACGATCACGGTGTTCACGTTGGGGCAGCTTTGCAGCGCGGTGTCGACGTTCTGTTTGAGCGGCACGAATTTACCGCCGCGCACGCCTTCGTCGGCAGTGATCACGGTGCGGCAATCGGCGTCGAGGATCCGGTCACGCAACGAGTCCGGGGAGAAGCCGCCGAACACCACCGAATGGATCGCACCGATTCGAGCGCAGGCGAGCATGGCGTAGGCGGCTTCGGGGATCATCGGCATGTAGATGCACACGCGGTCACCTTTCTTCACACCACGGCTTTTGAGCACGTTGGCCAGTCGACAGACGTTGTGATGGAGTTTTTTGTAGGTGATCTGGGCGGATTCGGCGGGATCATCGCCTTCCCAGATAATCGCGATTTGATCGCCACGTTTTTCCAGGTGACGGTCGATGCAGTTGTAACTGACGTTTATCTGTCCACCAGCGAACCAGCTCGCTTCACCGGTTTTCAGGTCGTAACGCTGGACGGTTTGCCACGGCGCGCTCCAGTCGAGAAAGCGTGTGGCCTGTTCTGCCCAGAAGGTGCTGGGGTGCTCGATGGATTGGCGGTACAGGCGTTGGTAGTCGTCTTGACTTAACTGTGCAGCCCGGCGGACGGCATCGGCTTTGGGGAACGTGCTGATATCGAACATGACGGTTCCTTATTCTTGTTACGACAAGTAATAAAGATGCGCCGAGTGGGGGAAGGGTTCAATACCGAAAGCAGACACAACCTGTAGGAGCAGAGCTTGCTCGCGAAGCAGACGCCTCGGTGCATCAAGTACACAGAGTCATCGTTCTTCGCGAGCAAGCTTCGCTCCTACAGAACGGGTGTCAAATCACCCGCGGTGACGACCGCGGAAGTAGTTGATCAGGCCTTGGGTGGAGGCATCGTCAGCCGGGGTTTCTTCGCTGCCGACCAGGCGGTTGTAGACGCCTTTGCCCAGCTCCTTGCCCAGTTCCACGCCCCACTGGTCGAAGGCGTTGATGCCCCAGACCACGCTTTGCACGAAGACTTTGTGTTCGTACATCGCCACCAGTGCGCCGAGACGACGCGGGCTGATACGTTCGACCACCAGGGTGTTGCTCGGACGGTTGCCCGGGATCACCTTGTGCGGCGCGACTTTTTGTACTTCCTCTTCGCTCAAGCCCTTGTCGCGCAGTTCGGCTTCGGCCTCGCCCAAGGTCTTGCCCAGCATCAGCGCCTGGCTTTGCGACAGGCAGTTGGCGTACAGCCACTGGTGGTGGTCGGACACCGGGTTGAAGCTGACGATTGGCACGATAAAGTCGGCCGGAATCAGTTGGGTACCTTGGTGCAGCAACTGGTGATAAGCGTGCTGACCGTTGCAACCGACGCCGCCCCAGATCACCGGGCCGGTATCGGTGGACACTGGCGTGCCGTCCTGGCGTACGCTCTTGCCGTTGGATTCCATGTCCAGCTGTTGCAAGTGTTTGGTGATGTTGCGCAGGTAGTGGTCGTACGGCAGGATTGCGTGGCTTTGCGCGCCCCAAAAGTTGCCGTACCAGACGCCGAGCAACGCCAGCAGTACCGGCATGTTCTGTTCGAATGGCGCGCTCTGGAAGTGCTGGTCCATGGTGTAGGCACCGGACAGCAGCTCTTTGAAGTTCGACATGCCGATGGCCAATGCAATCGGCAAACCGATAGCCGACCACAGCGAGTAACGCCCGCCAACCCAGTCCCACATCGGGAAGATGTTTTCTTCGCGAATACCGAACGCTACCGCTGCCGCGTTGTTGCTGGATACGGCGATGAAGTGACGGTACAGCTCGGCTTCCGAACCTCCCTGAGCCAGGTACCAGGCGCGTGCGGCCTGGGCGTTTTTCAGGGTTTCGAGGGTATTGAAGGATTTCGACGAGACAATGAACAGTGTGGTCTCGGCGCGCAGCTTCATGGTCAGTTCGTGGAATTCACTGCCATCGATGTTCGCCAGGTAATGGCAGCGCACGCCTTTCTGGGCGTAGGACAGCAGCGCTTCGGACACCAGCTCAGGGCCCAGGAACGAGCCACCGATGCCGATGTTGACCACGTCAGTAATCGGCTTCTCGGTGTAACCGCGCCACAAACCGTCGTGGATACGGCCCACGAGGTCGGTGATCTGGTTCAACACCTTGTGTACATCGGGCATCACGTTGACGCCGTTGACCGACAGCTTGTCGCCCACCGGGCGGCGCAGTGCGGTGTGCAGGGCGGGGCGGCCTTCGGAAGAGTTGACGATTTCGCCATTGAACAGCGCTTTGATCGCGCCCTGGAGATCGACTTCGTTGGCCAGGCCCACCAGCAGGTTGCGGGTCTCGGCGTTGATCAGGTTTTTCGAGTAGTCGAGAAACAGGCCGCAGCTGCTGAGGGTGAATTGAGTAAAACGCTGCGGATCGGCATTAAAGGCTTCGCGCATGCTGAAATCCTGCATGGCTTGGCGGTGGTCATTCAGCGCTTGCCAGGCGGGCAGAGCGGTAACGTCGTGAGGGGTGCGGTAATACGCCATCGCTGCGGTTTTCCTTTTTACTTGAACGGCCTTTTGAACACGATAAATCCCGGAACGCTGTGGTTGGGCGTCCGGTCAACTGCGTCGACACGATTTCATGGCGCAGGGCGAATACAGTAAACCTCGCGCTGCAATCTGTCTTGACTTTGTCTGACCTGCTCCCGGTACTTTTTTAACATTTAAACAGGGAGCGGTCCGACAAACGGAAGGCTGACAGAGGGAGGGGCTCGATCAGGCGACCTGAACCGGAATGGCATTGCTGGTGTGGCTCAACTCGTTACCCGGTGCCATGTAGAGCATGCGCGGCTTGAAGTTGAGCAGTTCGGCTTCGCTGTAGTGGGCGTAAGCGCAGATGATCACGCGGTCGCCGACCTTGGCCTTGTGCGCCGCGGCACCGTTGACCGAAATCATGCGCGAACCTTCTTCGCCACGAATCGCGTAGGTGGTGAAGCGTTCGCCGTTGTCGACGTTGTAGATCTGGATCTGTTCGTACTCACGGATGCCGGACAGATCCAGCCATTCACCGTCGATGGCGCAAGAGCCTTCGTAATCGAGCACAGCGTGGGTAACTTCGGCGCGATGCAACTTGGCCTTGAGCATGATGGCGTGCATGAGTGTTTCCCCAGGTCGGAATCGAACGGCGGGCAGTTTGCCCGAAGGCATGAAGGGCGGCAATACGATGTGGAAATTGGCGCAGGACCAATGTGGGAGCGGGCTTGCCCGCGATGGCGTACTAACAGTCAACATCTCTGTCGACTGCCAAATCGCTATCGCGGGCAAGCCCGCTCCCACAGGGTTTTGTAGTGTTTATGCGGGGGCGTCAAGGTTCAGATGCAGGTTGTCGATCAACCGCGTCGTGCCCAGGAACGCCGCCACCAGAATCACCAGATCCCGATCTTCCGCCGTCGCCGGACGCAAGGTCAGCGCATGGCGAATTTCCAGATAATCCGCACGCAGACCGGCGGCTTCGAGTTGCTTGATCTGCTCGTTGATCAACGTCGGGTAATCCCGCTCTCCCTGTTTAATTGCATCGGCAATATGGGTCAGGGTGCGATAGACCACCGGCGCGATGGCCCGTTGTTCTTCGTTGAGGAAACCATTGCGCGACGACAGCGCCAGACCGTCGGCCGCACGTACGGTAGGCTCACCGATAATCTGGATCGGCATGTTCAAGTCATGCACCAGGGCGCGAATCACCGCCAGTTGCTGGAAGTCTTTCTGGCCGAAGATCGCCAGGTCCGGCTGGACCATGTTGAATAGCTTGCTGACTACGGTCGCCACCCCTTCGAAATGCCCCGGACGGCTGGCGCCGCACAGGCCCTCGGACAGTTGCGGAACACTGACGCGGGTCTGACCGGCCATGCCATCGGGGTACATTTCTTCGACGGTTGGTGCGAACAGCAGATGGCAACCGGCCTGGAGCAGTTTCTCCTGATCGGCGGCCAGGGTCCGCGGGTACTTGTCGAGGTCTTCGCCGGCACCAAATTGCAGCGGATTGACGAAAATGCTCGCGACCACGAAATCCACCCGTTGGATGGCTTTGGTAATCAGCGCGATATGCCCGCTGTGCAGGTTGCCCATGGTCGGCACGAAGCCGATACGTTTGCCTTCGCTACGGGCGCGGGCCACGGCGGCCCGCAGTTCGCGTACGGTTTTTACGGTGTTCATGCAGAGAATCCGTGTTCGATGCCAGGGAAAGTCGCCGCTTTGACTTCAGTGACGTAAGCGCTCAAGGCTGCTTGGACGCTGGTTTGGCCAGTCATGAAATTCTTCACGAATTTCGGCACGCGGCCAGTAATGGACAAGCCCAGCATGTCGTGCAGGACCAGCACCTGGCCGTCGGTACCACTGCCGGCGCCGATGCCGATCACCGGGATCTTCACCGCCTGGGAGATCTCTTCGGCCAGTTCGCTGGGCACGCATTCGAGCAGCAGCATGGCCGCACCAGCCTGTTCCAGGGAAATCGCGTCGGCACGCATTTGCCGCGCCTGGTTCTCGTTGCGGCCCTGGACTTTATAGCCGCCGAGGATGTTGACCGATTGCGGCGTCAGCCCCATGTGCGCGCACACCGGGATGCCACGTTCGGCCAGCAGACGGATCGAGTCCGCGAGCCACAATGCTCCTTCAACCTTGACCATGTGTGCACCGGCCTGCATCAACAGGGCGCTGTTGGTCATGGTTTGTTCGAGGGTGGCGTAGGCCATGAAGGGCAGGTCGGCGAGGATCAGGGCATCGGTGTTGCCGCGTTTGACGGCTGCCACGTGGTAGGCCATTTCGGCGGTGGTCACCGGCAGGGTGCTGTCGTGACCTTGCAAGACCATGCCGAGTGAGTCGCCCACCAGCAGCACTTCAACCCCGGCCTCATTGCAGGCATGGGCGAAGGTCGCGTCATAGCAGGTCAGCATGGTGATCTTTTCACCTTTCTGCTTGAGGCTCTGGAGCGTGGTCAGGGTGATGGCTGGCATGAAAAAATCCTCATTACAGGCGCTATGGAAACTACTGCGAGTAACGCGCGTGATTCGTCATTTATACAGGCGCACCTTCTTTCGTGGTGCTTGTAAGGCCTGGATTGCGCCCTTTGGCGCCGCGTTGGCGGCAGCGGGACGCCTATAGTCGTGAGGAGAACCCGGGAAGTCAATTGCGTGTGTTACCGCATTGTTACGCGTGGGGTGTTACCGGCGTAACTGATGCGATTCAGCAGGTTGGCAGGGATGATTTGCAGATTTTTTGTCCGACAAATAACCAATGTGGGAGCGGGCTTGCTCGCGAATGCGGCGTGTCAGGCGACCTAAATTACTTGACCAGTTCAAGCCCGCTCCCACAAGGGGGATTTTTGTCAATTAGGGGGGAGGCGTTCCAACCCGACGAACGGGCAGGCAGCGAGTAATTCTGCGAGGGGGCGGCCGTCGGCCAGGAGCAGATCAGCTGGTGCCAGCTCGGCCAACGGATAGAGCACAAAGGCCCGTTCCTGCAGGTGATAGTGGGGAACTTTGAGGCGAGGTTCGTCGATCAATCGATCGCCGAACAGCACGATGTCCAGATCCAGCGTGCGTGGGCCCCAGCGTTCAAGGCGTTCACGGCCCTGGCCGTTCTCGATGGCTTGCAGCGCATCCAGCAGGTCCAGCGGCGCGAGGCTGCTGTCGAGCGCGGCGACCGCGTTGGTGTAACGCGGTTGGCCGGGCAGCAGCGAGTCGCTTTGATAAAACCCGGAAACCCCGACCAGTTCGGTTTGCGGCAATTGCGCCAGCGCTGCGACAGCGCTGCGCAACTGTTCGGCGGGGTCAGCCAGATTGCTGCCCATGCCGATGTAGATGCGTTCCATGGCTTACTCGCCTGTAGCGCTCGGTGCGCCGGCAGCGCGCTTGCGCTTGGCACCGCCGCTACGGCGACGTTTGCGCGGAGCACCGGTACCGTCGTCCTTGCCGCTGAGGTCGCGGATCATGTCCCGGCGTTCGCTGTCGTTGGCGTCCTGATAGTCGGTCCACCATTCGCCCAGGCCATCGGTCTGTTCACCGGCGCTTTCACGCAGCAGCAGGAAGTCGTAACCGGCACGGAACCGCGGATTGTCCAGTAACAGGTCGGCGCGTTTGCCGCTACGCCGTGGCAAGCGCTCCTGCATGTCCCAGATCTCGCGGATCGGCATGGTGAAGCGTTTCGGAATAGCAATGCGCTGGCACTGCTCGGCGATCAATTCGTGAGCGGCTTCCTGCATCGCCGGAATCGGCGGCATGCCGCGTTCTTGCAGGCGCAACACACGGGCCGGCAGGGCAGGCCAGAGCAGGGCGGCAAACAGGAATGCCGGGGTGACCGGTTTGTTCTGCTTGATTCGCAGGTCCGTGTTGATCAGCGCTTCACTGATCAGCGTGTGCGTGTAGGTCGGGTTGTACTCCAACGCGGCCGCACTGGCCGGGAACAGCGGATCGAACAACTGCAGGTCGACCAGCATTTCGAAGGTGTCCGCGGCATAACCGGAGAGGAACAACTTGAGCACTTCTTCGAACAGACGAGCCGACGGAATCTCGCGCAGCAACGGCGCCAGTTCGCGGATCGGCGTGGCGCTGTGTTTTTCGATGCCGAAATTCAGCTTGGCGGCGAAACGCACGGCCCGCAGCATCCGCACCGGGTCTTCCTGGTAGCGTTGCTTCGGATCGCCGATCAGGCGGATCAGGTGATTGCGGATGTCGTGTACGCCGTTGGCATAGTCGAGAATGCGCTCGCTGACCGGATCGTAATACAAGGCGTTGATGGTGAAGTCGCGACGTTGCGCGTCTTCTTCCAGGGTGCCATAGACGTTGTCGCGCAAAATGCGCCCGCTTTCATTACGAGACGACTGGTTGCTGTCTTCGTCTTCGTCGTTTTGCGGGTGATTGGCGCGGAAGGTCGCGACTTCAATGATTTCGCGGCCAAAGTGGATATGCACCAGTTTGAAGCGCCGACCGATGATCCGCGCGTTGCGGAATTCGGCGCGTACCTGTTCAGGCGTGGCGCTGGTGGCAACGTCGAAATCTTTCGGCGTGATGCCGAGCAGCATGTCACGCACACAGCCGCCGACTAGGTAAGCCTGGTAACCGGCGTTCTGCAGGCGTTCGACGATATTCACCGCGTAACGGCTGAACTGTGCCTTTTGCAGCGAATGTTGGCCGCTGTTGAGCACTTCAGGCGTACTGCGAATGTGTTGCGTATGACGCTTGGGAGAACGGAATGACTGGAACAACTTCTTCAGCATGGGATGCACTGTTTGAAGGAATGTTCGGCCATAACGAAGAATGACCGCATGATGGGCGGGGATTCTAGCATTTAGTCGGGGGATGGTGTAGGACACAGCAGATATGAGCTGCAAGCCACAAGCTACAAGAGAAAAGCGAAGCGCAGGCGAGGGAGGTTTTTCAAATCGCAGAAACCACAAGGGGAGCCGAAGCTCCCCAAGAAGTAGTTGCATGCTCTATTTTTATTATTGGTTTCGGGCTTCTTGTTTTTGTTGAGCGCCCTCGCCATGAAGTTTTCCTTCATGACCCTCCCAATCGGGAGCCAAGAGCAAACGGATTGCTTTGGTCGCTGTGTTGCTGTGATCGTTCGATCCAACCAGTTCAGGCACTGTCTTGAGACAGTTTTTTATTATTCTCGGCCTGGTCGTGGGGCAAGCCCCAAATGCAACGCCTCTCCAAAAGAATCAGTTAGCTACGCCTCTCGCCGTCTTGTTTTTATTGTGCGTGAGTCGATTCGTCTTATTTTTATTGTCTTGTACAGTGCTTGTTATTGTTCTTGTACTGAACATATAGCAGGGTGCGTGCCAACTTTTGTGAAGCCTAGTAAAACAAGGGGTTAGGCGGGCTGATGGTGTTGTTAGAGGCCAAAAAAAACCGGGGCTTCGTTACCGTAAGCCCCGGCTTCTGTTACGCGAAAAAGCTGAGGTAACAGTTTTTTCACAATGTCATGTGTTACCCGCACATACGACAGGTGCGGTTCAGCTCTCGCTGGCCACCCCGGTCTTGCGCCGCGGAATGCCCAGGCGCTGACGGCGTTCCCACAGGCATTTGCGGCTGACCCCGAGTTTGCGGGCCAGTTCGGTTTCGGTCATGTGGTCTTGATGCTCGAGAACGAAATGCTGGAAGTAGTCTTCCAGGGACAAATCTTCGGTCGGTTCGTGGCTGGTGTTACCGGCGCCGTTGCCCTGCTGTGGCGCCAGGCCGATGAAGTCGTCGTCATCCAGATCGCTCAGTTCGATGTCGATGCCCAGCAGCTCGGCGGAAATCTCCGGGCTTTCGCACAGGATCACCGCACGTTCGACCGCGTTTTCCAATTCGCGAACGTTACCTGGCCAGGAGTAGTGCCGAATCGCTTGTTCGGCATCCAGGGCGAATTTCAGATCGGTACGGCCGACCCGTGCGCTCTGCCGCGCGAGGAACGCAGTGGCAATTTCATTGACGTCCGCGCCGCGTTCGCGCAAGGCCGGCAGTTTCAGGGCGATTACGTGGAGGCGGTAATACAAGTCTTCACGGAACTGCCCAATCTTCGCCAGGCTCTTGAGGTCCCGGTGCGTCGCGGCAATCAGGCGTACGTCGACCTTCTGCGACTGCACCGAACCTACCCGGCGGATTTCTCCTTCCTGCAACACACGCAGCAGGCGGGCCTGGGCTTCCAGTGGCAGTTCGCCGATTTCATCGAGGAACAAGGTGCCGCCGTCCGCCGCTTCCACCAACCCGGCACGCCCGGCACTGGCGCCGGTAAACGCGCCTTTTTCGTGGCCGAACAGTTCGGACTCGATCAGGCTTTCTGGAATGGCCGCACAGTTCACCGAAATCATCGGCGCCTTGGCGCGTTTGGACAGGTTGTGCAGGGCGCGTGCTACCAGTTCTTTACCGGTACCGGACTCGCCCTGGATCAGGACATTGGAATCGGTCGGTGCGACTTTGCGGATCTTGCTGTACAGGTCCTGCATCGGCGGGCAGGAGCCGATAATGCCGATTTCGCCGTTGCTGTTGTCGACACCATTTTTCGCGGCACCATTGCTCGTTTTGCCGACGACCGGTTCACCGCTGGCTTGCGCCGATTGCCGGTCACGCAGGATTCGCGCGACGGCCTGGAGCATTTCGTCGTGATCGAAAGGCTTGGCGATGTAATCCACCGCGCCCATCTTCATGGAGTCGACGGCCGAACGCAGGCTGGCATAACTGGTCATGATCAGCACCGGAGTGCCCTGGCCAAGTTTGATCAACTCAGTACCGGGGGCGCCCGGCAGACGCAGGTCGCTGACGATCAGGTCAAATGTGGGGATGCTGAAACGCTCTTGTGCTTCCTGCACGGATCCGGCTTCGCTGACCTGGTACTGGTTACGTTCCAGCAGACGGCGCAAGGCGGAGCGGATAATTGTTTCGTCTTCGACGATCAAAATGTGCGGCATTGATTCGATACTCTCGACGGTCTCAGTTCACAGCGGACGTCGCTTCGACATGACGTGGCAAAGTTACCCGGATACGGGTGCCGCGTTGGCTTTGAACATCAGCCGGGCTGTCGATGGTGATTTGTCCATAATGCTCTTCAACGATGGAATAGACCAGTGCAAGGCCCAGACCGGTGCCTTCGCCAGGATCCTTGGTGGTGAAGAAAGGTTCGAACAGTCGGTCCATGATGCTCGAGGGAATACCACTGCCTTCGTCTTCGACGATCAGATCGACCGTGTGTTCGCCGGCTTCGCTTTTGACTCGCACCGCACTGCCCGGAGGCGAGGCGTCGCGGGCATTTGAGAGCAGGTTGATCAATACCTGGGCGAGCCGCTGCGGGTCGCCTTCGACCCAATGGTCGGGATCGCACAGGTTGTAGAACTGTACTTCGAAATTGCGCCGGTTCAAGGCCAGCAGGCCGATGGCATCCTGGGCCACTTCCGCCAGACAGACGGGCTCGTCACTGTGCTGATAACTGCCGGCATGGGCGAAGCTCATCAGCGACTGAACGATGCGTGACACGCGTTTGGTCTGCTCGAGGATCTGCCCACTGATTTCCGTGAGTTCGGTGTCGTCCTCACGCTCTTCGCGCAAGTTCTGCGCGAGACAGGCAATGCCGGTGATCGGGTTGCCGATTTCATGGGCCACGCCGGCCGCCAGTCGACCAATGCTGGCCAGGCGCTCGGAGTGCACCAGTTTGTCTTCGAGCATCTGGGTTTCGGTCAAATCTTCCACCAGCAGCACCAGGCCGCTGTTACCCGGCGCCAGCGGTTCATCGATCGCCGCTTTGTGCAGGTTCAGCCAGCGCGTCTGACCGTCGAGGGCCAGGTGCTGTTTGTGCAAATGCTCGTCCGGCAGGTTGATGAAGCCCTGCAGGAGCTCTTTCCAAGGATCGGCAATGGTGCTCAGGCGCGACCCGACCACACGCTGCGCGGCAATCCCGGTCAGTTCCTCCATGGCTTTGTTCCACATGAGGATTTCCTGATCCTTGGCCAGCGAGCACACGCCCATCGGCAATTCCTGCAAGGTCTGGCGGTGGTAGCGGCGCAGGGCATCGAGTTCGGCGGCAAGGCCGGTGAGGCGCGAGTGGTAGTCCTCAAGGCGGCTTTCGATGAAGTGGATGTCTTCGGTGACGTAGTTTTCGCCACCGGCCTTGTAGGGCAGGAAGGTTTCGACCATGTCCTGCGCCACGCTTGGCCCCATCAGGCCGGAAAGGTTGGCTTCGATACGATCACGCAGACGGCGCAAGGCGTATGGCCGGCGTTCATCGAATGGCAGATAGAGGTCTCGCAGCGCCTGTTCGACTTCTTTCTGCGCAGCCTTGGCGCCCAATGGTTTTGCAAGCTGCGTGGCGAATTCCTGGGGCGAGGCCGCGTGCAGTTCACGGCGTTGTGGGCGGCGAACGTTGTCCACCGCGCAGGCTTCGGCGGCGCTGGCTTCTTCGGGGCTGGCGTTGGTGAACAACGAGATCAGTGTGAACATCAGCACGTTGGCGGCCAGCGAGGCGATTGCCGCCATGTGCCAGCTGGTGTCGTCCAGCACGTAAATCATGTTCAGCAGTGGAATGTAGAAACCCTGCAGATTGCCGACCAGCGGCAGCAGCATGGTCACCAGCCACACCAGAATCCCCGCCAGCAGACCTGCGATGAAGCCGCGGCGATTGGCGGTCGGCCAGTACAGCACCGACAACACCCCCGGCAGGAACTGCAACGTGGCGACGAAGGCGACGATGCCGAGGTTGGCCAGGTCCTGCTCGGCACCCAGCATCAGGTAGAAACCGTAACCGGCCATGATGATCGCGACGATCAGCGCCCGGCGGGTCCATTTCAGCCAACGGTAGATATTGCCTTCGGCCGGCGGCTGATAGAGCGGCAGCACCAGATGGTTCAGCGCCATCCCGGACAGCGCCAGCGTGGTGACGATGATCAGGCCGCTGGCCGCCGACAATCCGCCGACATAGGCCAATAGCGCCAGGGCTTTGCTGTTGGCGGCGATGCCGATGCCCAGGGTGAAGTATTCCGGATTGGTCGTGGCGCCGAGTTTCAGGCCGGCCCAGAGAATCAGCGGCACCGCGAGGCTCATCAACAGCAGAAACAGCGGTAAACCCCAGCTCGCACTGACCAGCGAGCGCGGGTTGAGGTTTTCGGTAAAGGTCATGTGGTACATGTGCGGCATCACAATCGCCGAGGCGAAGAACACCAGCAGCAGCGTGCGCCACGGGCCTTCCTGCAATGGCGTGTGCAGGGCGGCGAGGGCGGTCTGGTTTTGCAGCAACCACAGTTCCAGCTGCTGCGGCCCATCGAACACGCCATACAGCGCATACAGGCCGACGCCGCCAATCGCGATCAGTTTGATCACCGACTCGAAGGCAATCGCAAACACCAGCCCTTCATGTTTCTCGCGGGTAGCGATGTGGCGTGAGCCGAAGAAAATCGTGAACAGCGTAATCAGTGCGCAGAAGCTCAGGGCCACGCGATGCTGCACCGGCTCGCGGGTGAGGATGCTGATGGAGTCGGCCACTGCCTGAATCTGCAGTGCCAGCAACGGCAGCACGCCGATCAGCATGAAAATTGTCGTCAGTGCGCCGGCCCAGGTGCTGCGGAAACGAAACGCAAACAAGTCGGCCAGGGACGAGAGTTGATAAGTGCGGGTAATTTTCAGGATCGGGTACAAAAGCACCGGTGCCAGCAGAAAGGCCCCGGAAACCCCGAGGTAGCTGGACAGAAAACCGTACCCGTACTGATAAGCCAGGCCCACCGTGCCGTAAAACGCCCAGGCACTGGCATAGACGCCCAGCGACAGGGTGTACGTCAGCGGGTGGCGAATGATCGCCCGGGGGATCATCCCCCGTTCGCTGATCCAGGCCACGCCGAACAGCACCGCCAGGTAGGCGGCGCTGATCAGGATCATCTGGGTCAGGCTAAAGCTCATCGGCATCTTTTTGGCTCTGCAGGATGAAGGTCACGACAATCAGAATCAGCCAGAGCAAATAAGGGCGATACCAGGCGCCCGTGGCGTCGATCCACCAATCCATGATGGCCGGGGAGAACAGATAAATCCCCACTACCAGGAGCAGGACCAAGCGATAGATGTACATCCCGGCCTCTCTTTTTTATGCGCGTGCCCGAAAACGTGCGGCGATGGTAACGGATGGGCGCGCCACTGCAAGTGGCATCACTGCAGTTGCGCTTCGGGCAACGTCAGTGTGCGCGGGATCAGCAATGCATCCCAGTGGGCAATTCCCCAGCTCAGCACTTGCCGTGGCGTGGCGTCATTCAGTTCGGTCGCAGGCTTGTGCCCCAGCGCCCGTAATGCGCGCAGTAACAGTGGCGTGGCCTGATCTTCGGTCAACGGCGGCGATCGATAGGATTTGCCGAGTTTGTGGCCGTCCGGCTGGGTAATCAGCGGGATGTGCAGGTAGCGCGGTTGCGGCAGGCCCAGCAGTTCTTGCAGATAAAGCTGGCGCGGCGTGGAATCCAGCAAATCGGCGCCGCGCACGATATCGGTGATGCCTTGCCAGGCGTCGTCCAGCACCACTGCCAATTGATAGGCGTAGAGCCCATCGCGGCGGCGGATCACGAAATCACCCACCTCCCGCCCCAGGTGTTGACGGAATTCGCCCTGCACCCGGTCGATGAAATGGTATTCCAGTTCCGGTACACGCAGGCGGATCGCCGCGTTCTCGGTGCCGTGCCCCGCGTTGCGGCAGAACCCGGGATAGATGCCGTGATACGGCTCCAATTGCTTGCGCGAACAGGTGCAAGCGTAGGCCAGGCCCTGATTGAACAGGCGATTGATGACTTCGTCATAGGCAGCGTGTCGCTCGCTCTGTCGGACCATGTCGCCATCCCACTCGAACCCGTAGCTTTCCAGGGCCTTGAGAATCGCCGCCTGAGCGCCGGGTTCTTCGCGCGGCGGATCGAGATCTTCCATGCGCACCAACCAGCGGCCACCGACCGAACGGGCGTCGAGGTACGAGGCCAGCGCTGCGACCAGCGAACCGAAATGTAAGTGGCCACTGGGTGTAGGGGCGAAACGCCCAATGTAGGCGGGGGAGGCGATGGCGGTCATAAGGTCGATATTACGTTGTCCGGGCGTGCACCAGCCACCTGCGGGAGCGGGCTTGCTCGCGAAGGGGCCATCAGCTTCAACATTAATGTTGCCTGACACACTGCTTTCGCGAGCAAGCCCGCTCCCACAGGTTTGCTGCCAGGGCAAATGTCAGAAACAAAAAAACGGAGCGTTCGCACGCTCCGTTCTTCGTTCAAGTCGCCAAGATTACTTGCCGACTTGCTTTTCCTTGATTTCCGCCAGGGTCTTGCAGTCAACGCACATGTCGGCGGTAGGGCGGGCTTCCAGTCGCTTGACGCCGATTTCGACGCCGCAGGACTCGCACCAGCCGTATTCTTCGTCTTCGATCAATTGCAGGGTTTTGTCGATTTTCTTGATCAGCTTGCGCTCGCGGTCGCGGGCGCGCAATTCGAGGCTGAATTCCTCTTCCTGGCTGGCACGGTCTGCCGGGTCAGGAAAGTTGGCCGCTTCGTCTTTCATGTGATCAACAGTACGGTCGACTTCCTGCATCAAGTCCTGTTTCCACTTGTTCAGGATCTTGGTGAAGTGAGCGCGCATGGGCTTGCCCATGTACTCTTCGCCCTTCACTTCTTTGTAGGGTTCGAAGCCGCTGATCGACTGATTTTGCTGCTTTGCTTGGGTGGGCATGAAATGGACCGCCTCTACTCTTGTAATCCATTGCGCAGGATTGCTCCATCACCGACACCTGCCGGCCCTGCGGCTGCAAGCGGGCGAACTTACCAGATCAAATCGGACCGCGCTACTCCCGGATGTCGAGCCCGCGGCCCGTGGGCCTTGCAAAAGATTGCAAAGCCTTGCCTGGTGGCTCTGGAGACCTGATCAATTATTGATTTTAGTCAAACCTGGAGCATACGCTTGAACCGTTTGAGACCAGCGTTATATGGGCTCTGACCGCTTTAGGTTCTCGCTCGTTCCTGCGCTTGGGTAGAATCGGTTCTTTTCCCCGTTGTAAGGAAGGCTAATGGCTCTGTCCTACAGTGCGCGCAGTCGCGCTATCGAACCGTTTCACGTCATGGCCCTGCTGGCGCGGGCCAACGAGCTGCAAGCGGCCGGCCACGACGTGATTCACCTGGAAATCGGCGAGCCGGACTTCACCACCGCCGAGCCGATCATCCAGGCCGGCCAGGCCGCGCTGACGGCGGGGAAGACTCGTTACACCGCCGCTCGCGGCATTCCTGAGCTGCGTGAAGCCATTTCGGGTTTTTATCAGCAACGTTACGGGCTGAACATCGATCCGCA
Source organism: Pseudomonas sp. GW822-FHT02E03 (assembly GCF_058802325.1). NCBI lineage: Bacteria > Pseudomonadati > Pseudomonadota > Gammaproteobacteria > Pseudomonadales > Pseudomonadaceae > Pseudomonas > Pseudomonas sp. GW822-FHT02E03. The sequence goes on from NZ_JBXAOA010000052.1 coordinate 16,166, forward strand.
ACGAATTCTCATCACGCCCGGCGGTTCAGGCGCATTGCTGTTGGCCAGCGCCTTGCTGGTGGATCCAGGTAAACACTGGCTGCTGGCAGACCCGGGTTACCCGTGCAACCGGCATTTCCTGCGGTTGGTGGAAGGCGCGGCGCAACTGGTGCCGGTCGGCCCGGACGTGCGTTATCAGCTGACCCCGGACTTGGTTGCGCGTCACTGGGATCACGACAGCGTCGGCGCGCTGGTAGCGTCGCCGGCCAACCCGACCGGGACCATCCTGACCCGCGACGAGTTGGCCGGGCTGTCTGCAGCGATCAAGGCCCGCCACGGCCATTTGGTGGTCGACGAGATCTACCATGGCCTGACTTACGGCACGGAGGCGGCCAGCGTGCTGGAAGTCGATGACAGCGCCTTCGTCCTCAATAGTTTTTCCAAGTATTTCGGCATGACCGGCTGGCGTCTCGGTTGGCTGGTAGCACCAGAAGCGGCGGTTGGTGAGCTGGAGAAGCTCGCCCAAAACCTCTACATCAGTGCGCCGAGCATGGCCCAGCACGCCGCATTGGCTTGCTTCGAACCCGCCACTATTCAAATTTTCGAGGAGCGCCGCGCCGAGTTCGGACGACGTCGCGATTTCCTGTTGCCAGCCCTGCGTGAATTGGGCTTCGGTATTGCCGTAGAGCCGGAAGGTGCGTTCTATTTGTACGCTGATATCAGCAAGTTCGGCGGCGATGCCTTCGCGTTTTGCCGACATTTTCTCGAAACCGAGCACGTCGCGATTACGCCGGGCCTGGACTTCGGTCGTTATCAGGCCGGGCATCATGTGCGGTTTGCCTACACCCAGAGTCTTCCACGCTTGCAAGAAGCGGTCGAACGGATCGCTCGCGGTTTGAAGAGCTGGCAAGGCTGATGCGCTTTCATCCTCCCCTCGAAGAAGGTCGCTTGATTCGTCGCTACAAACGTTTTCTCGCTGATATCGAAACCGTTAGCGGCGAGTTGCTGACCATCCACTGTCCCAATACGGGTTCGATGCTCAATTGCCAAGTCGAAGGTGGGCAGGTCTGGTTCAGCCGTTCCAACGACCCCAAGCGTAAATTGCCCGGCACTTGGGAAGTCGGGGAAACCCCGCAAGGGCGGTTGTTCTGCGTAAACACCGGGCGCGCCAACGGTTTGATCGAGGAGGCGTTGCGGGCCAATGTCATCACCGAGCTGAACGGCTTTACCGAACTGAAGCGCGAAGTGGCCTACGGTCAGGAGAGCAGCCGCATCGATTTCCGTCTCGACTACCCGAGCGGGCCAGCTTATGTGGAAGTCAAAAGCGTGACCCTGGGCTTCGATGGTTCGTTGGTGGCGGCATTTCCAGACGCAGTGACCCAGCGCGGGGCCAAGCATTTGCGAGAGTTGGCGCATTTGGCCCGGGACGGGATTCGTGCCGTGCAGTTGTATTGCGTGAACCTGACCGGTATCGACTCCGTGCGTCCTGCTGAAGAAATCGATTCGGCCTACGCCGCGGCGTTACGCGAAGCGGTGGCGTGCGGGGTCGAAGTGCTGGCGTATGGCGTGCACCTGACCCACGAAGAGATGGTGGTCGATCGACGGCTGGAAGTGCTGTTAAACGGTTAGAGCGTGACCCAGATCCCTTGCTCGTCTTCGTGGCAGGGGATGGTGGTCAGGGATTGCCCGGCGCATGGGCCGGCGACGCATTCGCCGTCTTCGATCAGAAACAGTGCACCGTGGGTGGCGCACTGGATCAGGCTGTTGCTGGGGTCGAGAAATTGATCGGGCTTCCATTCCAATCCGACGCCCCGGTGCGGGCAGCGATTTTCATACACATACACCCGGCCGCCCCGGCGCACGGCCAGGAGCTTCTGACCGTCGACGTCGAAACCGCGACTGCTGGCGTCAGCCAATTCGGCGCCTGTGCAAAGAAGCTTCATGTCTATCCTCAAGTCCCGCAGCTCGTGACCAGATATGTCCGAGCTTGACGTTCAAATGCAAACAATTATCAAATGGCCGCTCACCCACGGGGCGCTTGCCGGATGCCGAGGATACTTGGCTTGTCATCTCGATGCCCGGGAAACCCTTTAAAGGAAGCTGTTTATGCGCCTGAGTACCCGCGTTGCTGCGCTCTGTGCCGGACTGCTCGTCAGTCACCAGGCCTGGGCAACCGAGTTACCGCAACGCTGGGTCAGTGCTGGTGGTGCCTTGTCGGAGTGGGTTAGCGCACTGGGCGGTGAGTCGAAACTGGTGGGGGTCGATACCACCAGTCAGCATCCCGAATCGTTGAAGACGCTGCCGAGCATCGGCTATCAACGGCAACTCTCGGCAGAAGGCATCCTGAGTCTGCGCCCGCAGATCCTGGTGGGCACCGAAGAAATGGGGCCGCCACCGGTGCTTTCACAGATTCGCAGCGCGGGCGTTCAGGTCGAACTGTTCTCGGCCCAGCCAGATTTGCCGACGTTGCAGGGCAACTTGCAGCATTTGGGCAAATTGTTGGGGGCTGAAAATCGAGCTTCGCAAGTGTTTCTGACGTATCAACAGCAACTCGATCAGCAACAAGCGCGGGTCAGTCAGGCGCAACTCAAACACAAAGCACCGGGCGTATTGCTGCTGTTGGGGCACGCGGGTGGCAAACCGTTGATTGCCGGTAAAGACACCGCCGCCGATTGGTTGCTGCGACAGGCCGGTGGCCACAATCTGGCAACTCATACGGGCTACAAACCGTTTTCCGTAGAATCCCTGGCCAGTCTCAATCCCGAAGTGCTGGTATTTGCCGATCGTGCGCTGACGGGCGATGCGGCGCGCGCGGCGCTGTTCAAGGAGAATCCGATCCTCTCGTCCACCCGCGCGGCCAAGGACGGGCGAGTCATGGAGCTGGACCCGACGTTGTTGGTGGGGGGGCTGGGGCCACGGTTGCCGGAAAGCCTGATCAGGCTGTCTGATGAGTTCTATCCCGGTACGACCGGCCAATGACTTTTCTGGTTAAACCCCGTGCGCTATTCATTGGTCTGAGCCTGCTGTGTTTGCTGGCGATCTGGTTGTCTTTGGCGCTGGGGCCGGTGAGTTTGCCGTTGTTCGATACCTTGCGCGCGTCGTTGCGGTTGATTGGTTTGCCAATCGCCCCCGACGGGTTGGAGCAGGCCGAGTTGATCCTGGGGCAGATTCGCTTGCCGCGAACCTTGCTGGGATTGGCGGTGGGTGGCGTACTGGCGCTGTCCGGCGTGGCGATGCAGGGACTATTTCGCAATCCGTTGGCCGATCCGGGGTTGGTGGGGGTCTCCAGTGGCGCGGCATTGGGCGCAGCCATTGCGATTGTCGGTGGATCGGTGTTCGGCGGTCTGCCTGAGTCCTTCGGGCCTTACCTGTTATCGCTGTGCGCGTTTCTCGGTGGGCTGGGTGTAACGGCGCTGGTCTATCGACTGGGGCGGCGCAATGGCCAGACCAACGTCGCCACCATGCTGCTGGCCGGTATTGCATTGACTGCTCTGGCCGGTTCGGCGGTAGGGTTATTCACCTATCTGGCGGATGATGCGACCCTGCGCACCCTGACATTCTGGAACCTGGGCAGCCTTAACGGCGCCAGTTATTCGCGACTTTGGCCGTTGTTGTTAGTGAGCACCGGTGTGGCGCTGTGGCTGCCGCGTCGGGCCAAGGCCTTGAATGCATTGTTGCTGGGGGAGTCGGAGGCCGGTCACCTGGGCATCGATGTCGAAGGGCTCAAGCGCGAGTTGGTGTTCTGCACGGCGCTGGGTGTCGGTGCGGCGGTCGCGGCAGCGGGGATGATCGGGTTTGTCGGTCTGGTGGTGCCGCATCTGGTGCGTCTGTTGGCTGGCCCCGATCATCGGGTACTGTTGCCGGCGTCGGTATTGGCGGGCGCCAGCCTCTTGTTGTTTGCCGATCTGGTGGCGCGGCTGGCCCTGGCACCGGCCGAATTGCCTATCGGGATCGTCACGGCCTTCATCGGCGCACCGTTCTTTCTGTATCTACTGCTCAGAGGGCGTGCCTGATGTTGCGAGCGCAGAACCTGCAAATCCGGCGCGGTCGAAAGATTGTTCTCACCGACATCACCCTTGAACTCAAGCCGGGCGAAGTCCTCGGCGTGCTGGGCCCCAACGGTGCCGGTAAAAGCACATTGCTCGGCGCCCTCTGCGGCGAATTGCAGGCGGATCACGGCAGTGTCTGGCTCGATGAGCGCGAGCTGAATCATTGGGCCGGGGCGCAGCGAGCCCAGCGTTTGGCGGTGTTGCCGCAGGTGTCGACCCTGGACTTTGCCTTTCGCGTCGAAGAAGTGGTCGGCATGGGGCGTTTGCCTTATCAAAGCGGCCGGGTCAGGGATGGCGAAATCGTCGCCGCCGCGCTGCACGCGGCCGATGCGCGGCACCTGAGTGGACGCAGTTATCTGGCGCTGTCTGGCGGTGAACGTCAGCGGGTGCACCTGGCGCGGGTGCTGGCGCAGCTGTGGCCGGGGGAGGCGGGGCAAACGTTGTTGCTTGACGAACCGACGTCGATGCTCGACCCGCTGCACCAACACACCACTCTGCAAGCGGTGCGCGAGTTCGCCAATCGTGGTGCCGCGGTGCTGGTGATCCTGCATGATCTGAACCTGGCGGCACGCTATTGTGATCGACTATTACTGCTCGAAGGTGGGCGTCCCGTGGCGCTGGATACACCGGAGCAGGTGCTGCGCCCGGAACCGCTCAAGGCCGTGTTCGGGCTGGAAGTACTGGTGCAACCGCACCCGGAGCGTGGGCATCCGCTGATCATCGCCCGCTGAGCATTTCATCGAGGTGAGAACATGCGTGTGATGGTGATCCTGGCTGTGCTGTTTCTGAGTGCCTGTCAGCATGTGCCGGTGGTATCGCCACCCGTCAGCGGCGAGATCCGGGACCTGCGTAGCGGGCAAACACTGACCGCGCAGGAACTGCTTGCACGGTTGGCCAAGCCTTCGCGGTTGATCGTCGGCGAGCAGCATGACAATCGTGATCACCATCAACTGCAATTGTGGTTATTACAGACGCTGAATGAGCAGCGACCCCAAGGCAGTCTACTGCTGGAAATGCTCACGCCGGATCAACAAGGGCGCGTCGATCACGTTAAGCACTCTTCACCGCTACCCGCTGACTTGCCCAATGCGTTGGCCTGGCAACCGGGTTGGGACTGGAATCTGTATGGGGCGATCGTTGGTTTTGCCCTGGCTCAGCCGTACCCGTTGCTGGCGGCCAATCTGGATACGCTTGAAGTCCGTAATGTCTACGCCAAACCCCCGGCATTGAGCGGTTCGCTCTCTAACGCGCCGGTGGTCAAGGATGAGTTGCTGGCACAAATCAGCGATTCCCACTGCGGCTTGCTGCCCACATCGCAAATGTCCGCGATGCTTGCCGTCCAGCAGCAACGTGACCGGCGGATGGCCGGGCGATTACTGACCGCACCGACGCCTTCTCTGCTGTTTGCTGGCGCGTACCACGCACGCAAGGATGTCGGGGTGCCGATCCATGTTCAGGACTTGGGTGAGTCTGAAGCGCCGATGGTATTGATGCTGGCGGAGCGGGGCGCAGAGGTCACGCCGGCCATGGCCGATTACGTTTGGTATACGCCCGCCACGCCACCGCAGGATTACTGCGCGCAAATGCGTAAACAGTTCGGCAAGCAGTCAGGGCAGTAAAACCTGGCGAGTTTTCCACAGGCAAAAAAAGACCCGGCAAGAGCCGGGTCAAATAACCGTGATTAGCCTGATGAGGAGATAATCTGAGAGTCCGAACCAAGGGCTTTTCAGAATATCGACCAGTCTCGCGACCAGTTGTGATAATCATAGCGATTCTCATTACCAAGTCAACCGCTGATTTTCAATTTCTGTGGATCTCACCAGTTCCCTTGGTGAAGGCCTTGTAATCATTGCTCTTCAGGCTGTGTGCGTAAGCGTAATTTCCCGTTCAAATCTTGTGGCGTGACGAGATAGCGTCCAGCTGTTTGTTCAAAGCTTCCTTGCGTTCGGCGGGAATGTCGTTCCAGTGAACATCCATCAGTGCGCCTTCGATCGCATACAACAACACCTTGGAAGCCCGAAAACCGCGCGTGCGCACGGCCCGATAAGCATCCACAGCTCCCAGCCGACGCAAGTCCGATGCACTGTGGATGCCCACGGCATGCAGCCATTGCGCCGACGTCTTGCCAAGATTCTTCAGGTGTTGCAGTTCATCATTCATCAAGCCTCCTTGCGACAGCCGAACGGTGCGTGGGCGAGCCTCTCAGCAGTGTAGCCATCAGTAGGAAAAGCGTGATTGTTTGGTCGGTTTCGACGCAAAAGCTTCTAAGACGCGGGCTCTAGAAGTGGCGGGAAAAGGCTGCGAGTACGGTCGGAAGGTGTGAGTTTCGGGGGGGTAAAAAAGTACAAGTCCAGCGCAAGGCAGGGGCGCCGGACTTGGTAGAGCCTCGCTTTTAGCGAGTGCGATAACGCAGTCGCGTACCGAAATTCATCGACATCAGAATCTCATCGGCGCTCAGCTCTGGCGGGAAGTAGGCGCCGGAGATCTGTGCGTGGGCTAGGCTCGCCCCTTCCAGGGAAGCGTTGCGAAAGTCGATGCCGCGCAAGTCGGCAGAGCGGAAATAGGCATCGGTGAAGTCGACGCCGTCGGCGTTCAGTTCACGCAGATCGAGGCCACGGAAATCGCCACCGACCATGTCGATAGGTCCGCCCGATGGGCGTTCGTTGTTAAAGCCTGTGATGTCGTCTTTGTGCAGAAAGGCATAAAGCGGGGTGTCGAGAAGTTTCGGCTGGCTCATGTTGCATCACCTGATGGTTTTATGGCGCCAGTATAGTGCCACTATTTGACAGCCGTGAAGCCGGTGAGGGCTTCACGGTTGAAATAGTTTCTTACAGGCCTGGCAGACGTTGGCGGATCTGCGCGACGACGGTATCGAGCGTGCCACTTTCATTGGTCTGGACGCGTTTGCTGCAGAGAATTTCTGCCGGCGTCAGGGCCTCGCGGTTGGCTTGCTGGGCGGCGATAACGGCCAGGTTGGCGTCGGACGGATCCTTACTGTCTGCCTGACGTTGCTTCAGCCAGCTCTCGATCACCGCTTGCGGTGCGTCGCAGTCGAGGATCAGGAATGGCGCACCCGTGGCTTCGGCGATTTTTGCCGCGCCGTCGCGTTGGTCGCGCTTGAGGTAGGTGGCATCGACCACCACCGGGAAGCCAGCATGCAAAATCACACCGGCGATTTCATGCAGGCGGCTGTAGGTGGCGGCGCTGGCTTCGGCGCTATAAATACCGGCCTGCAGGTCGTTCGGTACGGCTTGCTCGCCGAACATACGCTTGCGCTCGACATCGGAACGCAAGCGGATGGCGCCCAGCGCTTCCACCAGGCGCATGGCCACGTGACTCTTGCCGACGGCGGAAACGCCGTGGGTGATCGCCAGGAAGCGCGAAGGAATGGTGCTGTAGCTTTCCGCCAGGTTGGCGTAGTTGCGGTACTGACGCAGCGTGGTAGCGCGCTGCACCGGATCGGCCTCGGCCGGCATGCTGAACAGGCTGACCTTGGCGCGAACCAGTGCGCGGTAGGCTTTATAGAAGTTCAGCAGCTCCAGGCCCTGATAGTCGCCAGTCAGTTCCAGGTATTGGCTGATGAAACGGCGCGCCAGGCTTTTCAGGCCGCGGTCCTCCAGGTCCATGGCCAGGAAGCCGGTGTCGGCGTAAACGTCGGTGAAGCGGAACGGTTCGTTGAATTCGATGCAGTCGAAGATCACCACTTTGCCGTCGATCACGGTGGCGTTGCCCAAATGAATGTCACCGTGGCATTCACGAATGAAACCGTCGGCCTTACGCTGGGCGAATAGTGGCTTGAGGCGTTCGAAGCTGCTTTCGGCCCAGGCTTGCAGCGCCTCGAGTTGCAGCAGATCGGCCTTGTCGCTGAGGAACGGGCGGATCTGTTCGAAGTTCTGCCGCACCGGCGCCATCACGCTGTCCGGTGTGCCGGCTTCGTGTTCGGCAGGCACTTTTGGCGCGATGAGGTGGAATTGAGCGATCTGCGCCGCCATCTCGTCGATGTGCGTGGTGGTCAATTCGCCGTTGGCTTGCAAGGTGCTGAGCAATTGGCTTTGTGGAAACTGACGCATTTTCAGGGCGTAATCGACGACCGGACCTTCACCGCCCAGTTGTGGTGCCTCGGCGCTGCCAGTGATCGGCAACACTTCCAGATACAAGTCATGGGTCAGGCGCTGGTTCAGGCGCAGCTCTTCAGCGCAGAAATGCTCGCGAGCCTCAAGGCTGGTGAAGTCGAGGAAGCCGAAATTCACTGGCTTCTTCACTTTATAAGCGTAGGGGCCGGTGAGCAGCACCCACGAAATATGGGTTTCGATGACCTGAAACCCTTCTACGGGATGCGGGTAGAGGGCCGGGTTTTGCAGGGCAGCGATCAGGGACTGGCTCACAGGCGATCCTTCAGAGTCTGGGAAAAATTCAAGGCCGCCATTATGGCCGCAAGTCTGCCCGACGCAAACCTCAGCGGGCTTCTGTTGAGGATGAATAAAGTGCGTATAATCCGCCGCCATGACTCGTACTCGATCCCCCCGCACCCCCAAAAAACCACCTTCCAAGGGCATGCGCCCCTGGCTGGGCTGGGCCCTTAAACTCAGCCTGGTCGGCCTTGTGGTGCTTGCCGGGTTCGCGGTTTACCTCGACGCAGTAGTCCAGGAGAAGTTCTCCGGCAAGCGCTGGACCATCCCGGCCAAGGTGTACGCGCGCCCGCTTGAGCTGTTCACTGGCCAAAAGCTGAGCAAGGAAGACTTCCTCACCGAACTCGATGCCTTGGGCTACCGACGCGAAGCCGTCAGCAACGGCCCTGGCGCGGCGGCGGTCAATGGCAATACCATCGACCTGAATACCCGAGGCTTCCAGTTCTATGAAGGCATGGAGACAGCTCAGCCTGTGCGCGTGCGCTTCTCCGGCGATTACGTGGCCGAGCTCTCGGCGACCAACGGTTCGAAGCTCTCTGTGGTGCGCCTGGAACCGCTGCTGATTGGCGGGATTTACCCGAAAAACCTTGAAGACCGCATCCTGATCAAAATCGATCAGGTTCCGCCGTATCTGCTCGAAACCCTGATTGCCGTAGAAGACCGGGATTTCTACAGTCACTGGGGCGTGTCGCCGAAGTCGATTGTCCGAGCGATATACGTCAACACCTCGGGCGGCAAAATGACCCAGGGCGGCAGTACGCTGACGCAACAGTTGGTCAAGAACTTCTACCTCACCAGCGAACGCAGCCTGACCCGTAAGCTCACCGAAGCCATGATGGCGTTGTTGCTTGAGCTGCATTACGACAAGCGCGAAATTCTTGAGGCTTACCTCAATGAAGTGTTCGTCGGCCAGGATGGTCAGCGCGCGGTGCACGGTTTCGGCCTGGCCAGTCAGTTCTTCTTCGGGCAGCCATTGTCTGAGCTGAAACTGCATCAAGTTGCTTTGTTGGTGGGCATGGTCAAGGGGCCGTCCTATTACAACCCGCGTCGCAACCCTGAGCGGGCGCTGGAGCGGCGCAATCTGGTGCTCGATGTTCTGGGGGAACAAGGCGTTGCCACCGCCGAACAGGTTGAGGCGGCGAAGAAAATGCCACTGGGTGTGACCACTCGCGGCAAGTTGGCTGACAGCTCGTTCCCGGGCTTCCTCGACCTGGTTAAACGTCAGTTGCGCGAAGACTACCGCGACGAAGACTTGACCGAAGAAGGGTTGCGGATTTTCACCAGTTTCGACCCGATCCTGCAGATGAAAGCCGAGGCCTCGGTCAACGACACGTTCAAGCGTCTGGCCGGGCGCAAGGGTTCCGATGAGGTTGAGGCGGCCATGGTCGTGACCAACCCGGAAACCGGAGAAGTCCAGGCGATGATCGGCAGCCGTCAGGCGGGTTTTGCCGGTTTCAACCGGGCGCTGGATGCAGTGCGACCGATCGGCTCGTTGATCAAACCGGCGGTTTATCTGACAGCCCTCGAGAAGCCGAGCCAGTACACGCTGACCAGTTGGCTGTCGGACGAATCCTTTTCGGTCAAAGGTGCGGACGGTCAGGTCTGGAAACCGCAGAACTATGATCGCCGTTCCCACGGTACGGTGTTCCTTTATCAAGGGCTGGCGCATTCCTACAACCTGTCGACCGCACGTCTCGGCTTGGCGGTGGGCGTACCGAATGTCTTGAAGACCCTGGCACGTCTGGGGGTGAGCCGCGAGTTCCCGGCGTTCCCGTCGATGTTGCTGGGGGCCGGTGGCTTGACCCCGATCGAAGTGGCGACCATGTACCAGACACTGGCCAACGGCGGATTCAATACGCCGATGCGCGGGATTCGCAGCGTGCTGACTGCCGAGGGTGAGCCGCTCAAGCGTTACCCATTCCAGATTCAGCAGCAGTTCGATCCGGCGTCCATTTACCTGGTTCAGAGCGCCATGCAACGGGTCATGCGTGAAGGTACGGGCAGTTCGGTTTACAACGTGTTACCAAAAACCCTGACCCTGGCCGGCAAAACCGGTACCAGTAACGATTCGCGGGACAGCTGGTTCGCCGGTTTCAGTCAGGATCTGCTGGCGGTGGTCTGGCTGGGGCGCGATGATAACGGTAAGACGCCGTTCACCGGTGCCACCGGTGCGCTGCAGGTCTGGACCAGTTTCATGCGCAAAACCGATCCGCTGCCGCTGGACATGCCGCAGCCGGACAACATTGTTCAGGCCTGGGTCGATTCGCGCACCGGACAAGGTTCTGAAGGCAGCTGCCCAGGCGCAGTGCAGATGCCGTATATTCGCGGCAGCGAACCGCCTCCCGGTCCCGCTTGCGGTGGTGAAAACCCTGCTGAATCGGTGATGGATTGGGTCAAGGGCTGGATGAATTAAGCAAAGAGGGTTTCAAGTGAACAAGTGGTTGATTCCAGCAGTGACCGCCGTGGCTTTGCTCAGCGGCTGCTCCACCGTACAGCGTGGTTCGATCCCGGTTGTGGATTCCGGCACCGCCGTCTCCAACAGCGAGCGGATTTCGGCGAATGGCGGTTTCCGGCAGTCGACGGTAAAACGTCCTGCGCAAGCCCAGACTCAGGCGATCCCGCAAGGTGACACTGGCGTTGTTGTGATGGTGCCGGGTGGTGGCGCTGTTTCCTCGGCCCCGATCAGCACTTCGCCGATTACCCCAGGCCCGATCACTCCGGGGCCGATCGATACCTCGCCGGTTCAGTCGGCACCGATCAATCAGGGCAGCTACAGCATGCCATCGACGCCGAGCGGGATTCCTTCGGCGAGCTCCGGCGGCCTGTCTGCCGATGAGCAACTGGACGGTCCGGTCCTGGCGTTGTTGACCACTGCCCAGCAGCAACAGGCCAGCGGCGACCTTAATGGTGCGTCTTCCAGTCTCGAACGCGCCCAGCGTGTAGCGCCGCGTGAGCCGCAAGTGCTTTATCGCCTGGCCCAGGTGCGTATGGCCCAAGGCGATGCGGCACAGGCCGAGCAATTCGCTCGTCGTGGTTTGACGTTCGCCAGTGGTCGTCCGGCCCTTCAGGCCAGCCTGTGGGAATTGATCGCCCAGGCTCGTGAGAAGCAGGGTGACTCCGCCGGTGCAGCGTTGGCTCGTCAGAAGGCCAAGGTCTCGCTGTGATGGATGCACGCTTCCCGAAGATTGCCGAGCAGTTGCTGTTGATCGAACGCGAACTGCGTGTCCAGGGCTGGTGGGACGAAGTTCCGCCATCTCCTGAAGCGCTATCCAGTGTCGAGCCATTTTCGGTGGATACGCTGGATTTCGAGCAATGGCTGCAATGGATCTTCCTGCCAAGAATGAAGTCGATCCTGGAGCAAGACCTGCCATTACCCAACGCGTCGGGAATCCAGGAGATGGCCGAAATGGTCTTCGCCGCCCGCAACGTCCAGGGCAAGGATCGGCAGCTTCAGGTCTTGCTCAAAGAGTTCGACCTGTTGATCACCGCCTCTCGCTAACTCCAATCCGTTGTAGGCGCCTACATACAGTTTTTCGCGATCTGTTTCTGTGCTTCGGTGATGCGCTCCTGACGTTGTTGGTCGGTCAGGCGGCGCATCTCACCTTCGACATCCTCCCGTAGTCGCGGATTATTCTGCAGTTGAGCCAGGTTGGTTCGGGCCTGTTCGCAGAATGCTTTTAGCTGGGCTTGCTGCTCGGCAACCTGCTTTTTCACTTTGTTGTCGATAGCCCGTTGATCGCCTATGACGTTGCTGCGCGGCGGCACGCTCGGTTTGCCGACGGGCGGGGCGGGCGTCACCACGAGGGTGGGCTCCTGGCCTGGGGGCGGTTGCGCATCGAAATGGGTAACGCCCTGGGCATCGACCCATTTATAGATCTGACCCGCCATGCACAAAGGGCTCAGGCTGATCAGCAAGCCGGCGGTGAAGAAGAACGTTCGCATGCCATTTCCTTGTCATGGGTGCGCAATCGAAGCTAACACAGTTGCGGTTTAAAGGTTTTTTCTTGCGTTCTCATGCGCTTAGTTCGAATAAAGCACATTGACGGCTTGACTTGCGATGGGCGAAACAGAAGAATCCAAAGTCCGCTGTAGAGGGACTGCCAGAAGCAGACCCACTCGGTAGATCATGAGGCGCACATCCGCGCCGACCTGTTACACCCGCAACGCGTTACCTCGCGCTGGGTGGGAAAGGCCCGCAACACTTGGGACGATCCCAATACTTGCTCAGTCAGTGCTGACGTAGTCGGCGACCACCGTCGCTCATGCTCTGCCGAGAAGTAAACCTATTAAGACCCGTCCTCTTGTATGTGGGCGGTATTCTGGCGTTTTAGAGGTGAACAACGTGGAGCTTTTATCTGGCGGTGAGATGCTCGTCCGCTTTTTGCGTGACGAAGGCGTCAAATATATCTACGGGTACCCGGGTGGTGCTCTTCTTCATGTCTATGATGCCCTGTTCAAAGAACCGGAAGTGACCCACATCCTGGTTCGTCACGAGCAGGCTGCGACCCATATGGCTGACGGCTATGCCCGTGCCACCGGTAAAGCCGGTGTGGTACTGGTAACCTCCGGCCCGGGCGCAACCAACGCCATCACCGGTATTGCCACGGCCTACATGGACTCCATTCCGATGGTGATCATTTCCGGCCAGGTGCCTAGCACCATGGTAGGCACCGATGCATTCCAGGAAACCGACATGATCGGTATCTCCCGGCCGATCGTGAAGCACAGCTTCATGATCAAGCATGCGTCGGAAATCCCGGAAGTCATGAAGAAAGCGTTCTACCTGGCGCAATCCGGTCGTCCTGGTCCGGTCGTTGTCGATATCCCGAAAGACATGACCAACCCGGCCGAGAAGTTCGAATACATCTTCCCGAAAAAAGCCAAGCTGCGTTCCTACAGCCCGGCCGTTCGCGGTCACTCCGGGCAAATCCGCAAGGCAGCCGAAATGCTCCTGGCGGCCAAGCGTCCTGTGCTTTATTCAGGCGGCGGCGTGATTCTCGGTGGTGGCTCCGCGCCGCTGACCGAACTGGCGAAGATGCTCAACCTGCCAGTGACCAATACCCTGATGGGCCTGGGTGCCTACCCTGGCACCGACCGTCAGTTCATTGGCATGCTCGGCATGCACGGCAGCTACACCGCCAACCTGGCGATGCACCATGCCGATGTCATCCTTGCAGTCGGCGCGCGCTTCGACGATCGCGTGATCAACGGCCCGGCCAAGTTCTGTCCGAATGCCAAGATCATTCACATCGACATCGACCCGGCTTCGATCTCCAAGACTATCAAGGCAGACGTGCCTATCGTCGGTCCGGTCGAAAGTGTCCTGACCGAAATGGTCGCGATCCTCAAGGAAATCGGCGAGACCCCGAACAAGGAGTCCGTTGCCAGCTGGTGGAAGCAAGTTGATGAGTGGCGCGGTGACCGCGGCCTGTTCCCTTATGACAAGGGCGACGGCAGCGTGATCAAGCCGCAGACCGTGATCGAAACCCTGTGCGAAGTGACCAAGGGCGACGCCTTTGTGACCTCCGACGTGGGTCAGCACCAAATGTTCGCTGCGCAGTACTACACGTTCAACAAGCCAAACCGCTGGATCAACTCCGGTGGCCTGGGCACCATGGGCTTCGGTTTGCCGGCGGCCATGGGCATCAAGTTGAGCTTCCCGGATGACGACGTCGCCTGCGTAACGGGCGAGGGCAGCATCCAGATGAACATTCAGGAACTGTCGACCTGCCTGCAATACGGTTTGCCGGTGAAGATCGTCATTCTGAATAACGGTGTACTGGGTATGGTTCGCCAGTGGCAGGACATGAGTTATGGCAGCCGCCACTCGCACTCCTACATGGAATCGTTGCCTGACTTCGTCAAGCTGGCCGAGGCCTATGGCCATGTTGGCGTGCGCATCACCGAATCGAAAGATTTGAAGTCGAAGATGGAAGAGGCGTTCGCCATGAAAGATCGCCTGGTGGTTATCGATATTTCGGTCGACACCAGCGAGCACGTCTACCCGATGCAGATCAAAGACGGCTCCATGCGCGATATGTGGCTGAGCAAGACGGAGCGTACTTAATCATGCGGCACATTATTTCCTTGCTTCTGGAAAACGAACCGGGCGCTCTGTCTCGTGTAGTCGGCCTGTTCTCGCAGCGCAACTACAACATCGAAAGCCTGACAGTGGCACCCACCGAAGACCCGACTCTGTCGCGTCTGACGCTGACCACTGTCGGCCATGATGAAGTCATCGAGCAGATCACCAAGAACCTGAACAAGCTGATCGAAGTGGTAAAACTGGTCGACCTGTCGGAGAGTGCTCACATCGAGCGCGAACTGATGCTGGTCAAGGTCAAGGCCACCGGCGCCCAGCGCGCCGAGATCAAGCGCACCACCGATATTTATCGCGGGCAGATCGTTGATGTCAGCGCTAGCGTGTATACCGTTCAATTGACCGGTACCAGCGACAAGCTCGACAGCTTCATTCAATCGATCGGGACTGCCTCGATTCTGGAAACCGTACGCAGTGGCGTCACCGGGATTGCCCGCGGCGACAAAGTACTGAGCATTTAAACCAAATTAGCGAATGGCCTGAAGGGCCAGATATAAAGGGGAAATTCATGAAAGTTTTCTACGATAAAGACTGCGACCTGTCGATCATCCAGGGCAAGAAAGTTGCCATCATCGGTTACGGTTCCCAGGGTCACGCTCAAGCGTGCAACCTGAAAGACTCCGGCGTTGACGTTACTGTCGGTCTGCGTAAAGGTTCGGCTACTGTTGCCAAAGCTGAAGCCCATGGCCTGAAAGTGACTGACGTTGCTTCCGCCGTAGCGGCTGCCGACCTGGTCATGATCCTGACCCCGGACGAGTTCCAGTCTGCCCTGTACAAGAACGAAATCGAGCCGAACATCAAGAAAGGCGCCACCCTGGCCTTCTCCCACGGTTTCGCGATTCACTACAACCAGGTTGTGCCACGTGCTGACCTCGACGTGATCATGATCGCGCCGAAAGCTCCGGGCCACACCGTGCGTTCCGAGTTCGTCAAAGGCGGCGGTATCCCTGACCTGATCGCTATCTACCAGGATGCTTCGGGCAACGCCAAAAACGTTGCACTGTCCTACGCTGCTGGCGTTGGTGGTGGTCGTACCGGCATCATCGAAACCACCTTCAAGGACGAGACCGAAACCGACCTGTTCGGCGAACAAGCCGTTCTGTGCGGCGGTACCGTTGAACTGGTAAAAGCCGGTTTCGAAACCCTGGTTGAAGCTGGCTATGCGCCGGAAATGGCCTACTTTGAATGCCTGCACGAACTGAAGCTGATCGTTGACCTCATGTACGAAGGCGGTATCGCCAACATGAACTACTCGATCTCCAACAACGCTGAGTACGGCGAGTACGTGACCGGTCCGGAAGTGATCAACGCCGAATCCCGTCAGGCCATGCGCAACGCCCTGAAACGTATTCAGGACGGCGAATACGCCAAGATGTTCATCAGCGAAGGCGCCACCGGCTATCCTTCGATGACCGCCAAGCGTCGTAACAACGCCGCTCACGGTATCGAAATCATCGGTGAGCAACTGCGTTCCATGATGCCTTGGATCGGTGCCAACAAGATCGTCGACAAAGCCAAGAACTAAGTCCCGAGCTTGTACGGAAAACGCGGCCTAGGCCGCGTTTTTTCGTTTGGATCCGCCGGTTCTGGTATAAAGCTGCATTGTTTGTGGCCGAACCGTCGTCCCAGACACCTGTCGAAACTTTCCACCCCGTTGCAAGGTAAATGTCCATGAGCGAACGTCCCGAAGAGCCAAAGCAGGCTTCTGACGCCGAAAGCCTTCTGCCCATCGATGAACACATCGAAGAAGGGCATGACGCTGAAGGTCGTAAAGTCCGGCATCGTGGTATCTATCTTCTGCCGAATCTGTTCACCACTGCGAACCTCTTTGCAGGGTTTTATTCCATCATCAACTCGATGAGCGCCCAGAGTGCCTTGAGTGCCGGTGATGCCATCGGCGCGAGCAAATACTTTGCGTTTGCCGCGATCGCGATTTTCGTCGCCATGGTACTCGACGGCCTCGACGGTCGCGTTGCCCGTATGACCAATACCCAAAGCGCTTTCGGTGCCGAGTACGACTCGCTGTCGGACATGGTTGCCTTTGGTGTGGCGCCGGCATTGCTGGCATTCGGCTGGGCCTTGGGTGACATGGGCAAGGTCGGCTGGATGGTTGCCTTCATCTATGTAGCAGGGGCGGCGTTACGCCTGGCGCGTTTCAACACTCAAGTCGGCACCGCAGACAAACGTTACTTCATCGGCCTGGCCAGTCCGGCCGCCGCCGGTGTGGTCGCGGGCATTGTCTGGGCATTCAGCGATTACGGCATTCAGGGTTCCAAGATGTCGTTCCTGGTTGCACTGATGGTTGCCGCCGCTGGGATGCTGATGGTCAGTAACATCAAGTACAACAGCTTCAAGGAGCTGGACTTGAAAGGGCGTGTTCCCTTTGTCGCGATCCTCGCAGTGGTATTGGTATTCGCCGTTGTGTTCAGTGATCCGCCGCGTATCCTGCTGCTGGTTTTCCTTGCCTATGCGGCTTCCGGGCCGGTGCAGTACCTGCTGCGCCTTCGTCGGCACAAAAAAGCCGAGTGATGTAATTTCCCTCATACTCCGCAGTCTATGGGTGCATCTGTCCTCCAAAGCTGCGGAGTTGTCATGCTGATCAAAGTCCCCAAAGCGTCTGACTGTCATGAGTCAGACGTCACGCCTGAATCCCTCTACCTTTCTCGCCGCAGTGTATTAGGTGCCACCGTCGCCGGTTTGGCTGTGAGCAGTCTGCCGCGTTGGGCGAGTGCCGACGATGTTGCGCGTTATGCTGATGTCGAGCCTGGCAAGGCGCCCTCATGGTTTGCCGAAAAGCTTCCTTCTACCAAATGGGGGGCGGTCAACGTCAAAGACGAGGCGATCACACCTTTCAAGGATGCGACCCACTACAACAACTTCTATGAGTTCGGTACCGATAAAGGTGATCCCGCGGCCAACGCCGGTACGCTGAAAACCCAACCGTGGAGCGTGGTGGTGGACGGGGAGGTCGGTAAGCCGGGGCGGTATGCGCTGGAAGACTTCATGAAGCCTTATCAACTGGAAGAGCGTATCTATCGTCTTCGCTGTGTGGAGGCCTGGTCGATGGTCATTCCGTGGATCGGTTTTCCTGTTTCGGCTTTGCTCAAGGAAGTCGAGCCGACGTCCAGAGCCAAGTTCATTCGCTTCGAAACCTTGCAGGATCCCAAGAGTATGCCCGGGCAGCGTTCCGGCTTTGCCTTGATCGACTGGCCTTATGTAGAAGGGCTGCGTCTGGATGAGGCGATGAATCCGTTGGCGATTCTTGCTGTGGGCATGTATGGGCGTGAGTTACCGAATCAGAACGGTGCGCCGCTGCGACTGGTGGTGCCCTGGAAGTACGGCTTCAAGAGCATCAAATCCATCGTGCGGATCAGCCTGGTCAGCGAGCAGCCGAAAACTACCTGGCAGAGTATCGCCTCCGATGAATATGGTTTTTATGCGAACGTGAACCCGACAGTCGATCACCCGCGCTGGACCCAGGCACGGGAAAGGCGTTTGCCGAGCGGTCTGTTCAAGCCCAATGTGCGGGACACGCAAATGTTCAATGGTTACTCGGATGAAGTTGCTTCTCTATATACAGGGCTCGATTTGCGGAAGAATTACTGATGCGATATCCGTTTTGGCGTATTGGCGTCTTCATCACTGCAGCGATTTGGCCAGTGCTTTGGTTGTATCAGGCTTGGGCGGATGTGCTGGGGCCAGATCCGGGCAAAGTACTGGTTGATCGATTGGGGCAGGGGGCGCTTGTGCTGCTGCTCATTACATTAAGCATCACGCCTTTGCAGAAGCTCACCGGTTGGCCCGGATGGATAGCGGTTCGACGACAGTTGGGTTTGTGGTGCTTCGCTTATGTTGTTCTGCATTTGAGCGGTTACACAGCGTTCATTCTTGGCTTTGATTGGTCGCAGTTGGGTATCGAGTTGCGCAAGCGGCCGTACATTATTGTCGGGGCCCTGGGGTTTCTCTGTTTGTTGGTATTGGCGGTTACCTCCAATCGCTACAGTCAGCGGCGTTTGGGTTCTCGCTGGAAGAAGTTGCATCGGTTGGTCTATGTGGTTCTCGGACTCGGATTGCTGCATATGTTGTGGATCGTTCGTGCCGATCTGAAGGAGTGGGCTATCTATGCATCTATAGGTGCGTTGTTGTTGGTGCTGAGATTGCCGCCTGTAATCCGCCGGATTCCACGTTTAACAGCTAAAAAGCCCCCTTCTGCAAGAAAAGCGTAATTAGAGGTTGACGGCAGATTCTGGACGTCTATAATTCGCCCCACTTCCGGCGCAGTCGAAACGGAAAACTCCTTGGTAAACA
>NZ_JBXAOA010000053.1:0-34397 GCF_058802325.1 Pseudomonas sp. GW822-FHT02E03
ATGATCTCCGATGAGCCCCCGGTGAAAGCTTAGTGGGCGATCACAGGGGGCAGCGGGGGTAGCCATTTCATTAGGGCCTATTGTCGCCTCGAAAGTTACGATCAAGCCCTTCGCGTGGAGCAATACTCCACAATCAGCTGAGTGAGCGCCGCCACAATCGCCTGATCCGCGTCAGCAGAGGCAAACAATCGAAACTGCGCATCCGGCAAATCCGGCAATCCTTGCTCCGCACCTAGAGCCGCCAGTCCCTGCCCCAATTGACTGACCGTCATGGGCGCCACCGCGAAACCAGCCAGCGCCGCCGCCCGCAGCCCGGCGGTGCTGGTGCATGACATCGCCGTACGTTGGGCGATCCCCGCCTGAGCCAGCCGCCGCAGCGCTATCTCACGATAAGGACAGGGCTCAGGAAACAGCGCCAGCGGCAACGGTGTCGGTAACTGGGTGACGGGCTGCGCCGACCAGGCCCACACCAGCGGTTCTTGCCACAGTAGCAACCCCGCTTCGCTGGTTTCGCACAGAGAACCGATGACCAGCTCAAGATCACCTTGCTTCATCAGGTTCAGCAACGTGCCAGGAATGCCCACCTGCACGTCGATTTCCATGCCCGGGTACTGCGCCGCGAAATCCTGCAAAGCCCGCAGCAATCGCGGCTCGACAAAATCCTCCGACACCCCGACTCGCACCCGTCCGTGAAACGGTGTGCGCGTCAGTTGCGCCCAGGCATCGCGGTTCAGCGCGAGGATCGTCCGCGCATACGCGATCAGGCGCTCGCCATCGGGCGTCAATTGCTGGGTACGGGTCGTACGCTTCAATAGCGGTTTACCGACTTGTTCTTCAAGTCGCCGCATGTGACCGCTGACCGCAGATTGGGTCAGGTGCAGCTTTTCGGCTGCGCGACTGAAACCGTCTTCATCGACGACGGTGACGAATGTTTTTAACAACAGCACATCGAACATAGTTCTATTCGTGATTAATGGCTTATTTATTCACGATTTATATTCCAAATAAAACTATGTTGCAATAATCCAACTTCCCCGCCCGAGACACGCCATGACCACCCTTCTGCATATCGAATGTTCGCCGCGCAAACAACGGTCGGCCTCCCTTGAAGTCGCCCGCGGCTTCATTGCGCGCTATCAAGAAAACACCCCGGACACCGAGATCATCACCCTCGATCTTTGGAATATGGTTTTGCCGGAATTCGATGAGCTGGCAATGGACGCCAAATACGCCGGGCTCAATGGCACGCCCTTGAGCCCGGCGCAGCAAGACGCCTGGAACACCTTGAAAGACCTGGCCGGGTTCCTGCACCGCGCAGACGTCCTGGTGATGTCCGTGCCACTGTGGAATTTCAGCATCCCGTACAAGCTCAAACACTTCATCGACCTGGTGTCGCAGAAAGACATTTTATTCAGCTTCGACCCGGAGCGCGGTCTGGAAGGCATGCTGCACAACAAAACCGCCGTGGTGATGTACGCCCGCGGCCTGGATTTTTCGGCGCAGTCGATCACGCCAGCGGAGCGCTTCGACTTTCAGAAGCCCTACGTGGAAGCCTGGCTGCAATTTATCGGCGTGAGCGATGTGCACTCGGTGATTGTCGAGAAAACCATCCTGGGGGAAGACGTTGACCTGAGTGCTCGCAAGGCCGCGACTCAGCAGGCCATGAGGCTGGCAGATAGTCTCGTTAGCTGACGCTTGAAGTGCTCTCACCGGATGATCGCGTTAAGCAAAAAAAAGGGCGATCTCTATAAAGTAATGCCAGTCAGTTATGCGCAATCCATGTGGGAGCGGGCTTGCTCGCGAAGACGGCGGCACAGTCAACATTGATGTTGCCTGACACAACGCCTTCGCGAGCAAGCCCGCTCCCACAGGTTTCGCGCTTTAACTGACTGGCATTGAGTCACGACGATGGGGCTGTAAACTGGCCGCATGGCTAATCTGGCCTGCTGCCAGCCGCCCCATACACAACCGCCCTTTACCACCTCAAGCAAGAGAACCCTCATGGCAAATCGCGACATCACCTTTCTCCCCGACCCAGACCCGGAATCCATCTCCTCCGATGTCGCCGGTTTCGGTGGCCTGTTGGTCTCCACTCAAATCCCCACCCGCGCCGACGGCAGTCTGGAGCTGGGTGGCATCACCGAGCAGAGTGAATGCACTCTGCAAGCGCTCAAGGTAGCGTTGGAGCTTGCCGGCAGTTCGATGGACCGGATTCTGCATCTGACCATCTACCTCACTGACATGGCCGATCGCGCCGCTTTCAACGAAGTCTACAAGCGCTTCTTCACCAAGCCCTGGCCGGTTCGCGCCGCCGTTGGCGTGGCCTCTCTGGCGGTCGAAGGTATGCGCGTGGAAGTTACCGCGATGGCGGCCAAGCGCTGAATCTGCGGACTGATCCGGTGGCCCGGCTCCAGCGAGCGGCTACCACCGGGCCATTCCCGACGGCAGTTTTTGCGCCGTCGGGCGATCCTCACCGGGACTCAAAAAGCGGCTATTTGACCAGCCGTTTTTCCTTGGAAGGCCTATAGCCGAAGTACGAGCTATAGCACTTGCTGAAATGACTGGGCGACACAAAGCCACAGGCAACCAGCACGTCTACCTGGGACAGCTCTGTGTGCTGAAGGAGTCGACGCGCTTCGGTGATGCGCAGCTCCATGTAATATCGCTGCGGCGTGGTCCCGAGTTGCTCCTTGAACAAGCGTTCGAGTTGTCGCCGGGAACGGCCCGCGTAGACTGCCAGTTGCTCCAGCTCCAGAGGCTCTTCGAGGTTGGCGTCCATCAGCTTGACCACCTCTCGCAATGGCGCGCTCACACAGATATTTTCAGCCGGTTTGATGCGCCGATAACGAGACTCCTCGAAAGCAAGAATGTCCTCGATACCCTCGACCAGGGCTTTATCGTGCAGTTCCTTGATCCAGTCCAACGCCATATGAAATGCCCCAGAGGGACTGGACGCGGTGAGCCGGTCTCGATCAATCACATAGGGTTCACTGGTGACATGCGTCGCCTTGGAGATTTCCGCGAGTGCGGGACGATGTTCGGGGTGAATGGCGCAACGGTATCCATCGAGCAAGCCTGCGCTGCCCAGGAACCACGCACCATTCCACAACCCGGCCAGACTGACACCCTGATCTGCCGCCGCTCGCAACAGGCTGATGAACTCATCAGTCGCCTTCAGTTCTGTCCGGTAGCCGCCGCAAATGACCAGCAGGTCCAGGTTGTGAATGGCTGAAGAATCGATACGAGCATCCGGCCGAATGACCAGGCCCAGGTCGCTGATGACCTCCCCCTCATTCAAGCCGAACGTTCGGGAAGAGAACAACCCGGGGCGCAGAAGATTCGCGGTGACAATCGTATCCAGCGCTTGCGTGAACGCGGGCAGCGAGAAATGCTCGAGCAGCAAAAAGCCTGTCCGAGTCATTCGAGCAGCCTCACCAGGGTTTTCATTCAGATAGCGGAGGTTTTTCCCTTTCATGCCTCCGCTGAATTGACGTCGTTCGATCAATGTTCGACCCACTCGGTTACGTTAGCCAATCTGTCATTTGGTGCGCTTGTAAAGCGTCATGCTACCTGCAGAAGCTCAAAAAGCCCTAGCACCATTATGCGACCGATCAGGCCAGTTGAAAGCCGTGACGAAGCGGGTCTTTATCATCGACGAAAATGGTGTTGGGGCCGGGGACGACACGCGAGAGAGCGTTTGCGACATGCCATTGAGGCAAGGGAGAGACGTTACTGAAAACGGCAAGCACTGAACCGCGTCATAAAGACTGAAAAACCCGAACTCCCTCCATACCGCTGAATCCAATGTGTAGGCCAATGGAGGTGAGCGAAATGAACAATGATGACCGTGTTAAAGACGACAAATCAGAAACGCCCTCGAACGTCCCGCCTGCCGATACGTCTGGCAAACCCGACGATGTGATTGAAACAGAGCTTGAGGACAGCGACAGTGACGCCGAAGGTGTAAATCAAACTCATGCCCAGGAGCTGGAGGCTGAAGAGCTCAGGCGAAAAATAGCGGAGATAGAACGCAAGGTGGCGGACGGTAATTAGCGAAGGGGCGAGGCCTTCGGATCGCCTGTCGACGATGAAACTTGCTCAAGTCACAGAGGAAGCGAACGGTCTTGAATGACTCGTTTCATCACCAGGGTGGAAGTCAGGCGCTGAACGTTAGGCAACGTGGAAAGGCGCTCATCGTAAAGCTGCTGGAACGCTGGCAGATCTCCGGTGACGACATGGAGAAGGTAATCAGGCTCTCCAAAAAGCCTTTGAGCCTCCACTATCTGGGGGATCGCCTGAAGCGCCACCTCGAATGCTTCAACCGCCCGGCGATCGCCCTCGCGAAGCGTCGCAAACACCATTGCCGAAAAGTTAAGGCCGAGCGCGGCGGGAGCGAGCTGTGCGCGATAACCCAGAATCACGCCTGATTCCTCCAGGGCACGCACCCGACGATGGCATGGGGACAGGCTAAGACCGACCCGCTCTGCCAACTCAGTCACCGACAGGCGCCCGTCCGCCTGAAGCTCAGCAAGAATTTTCAGATCAATCCTGTCCATATAGAAGAATCTCCCTCAACGCGATATCCAGACTGGAATAATAGAGAAAATATTCTAGCCGGTTTCAATTATTCTTTCCGTGAACTTTATGGCTGGTCGTCCGTACTTTCTGAAAAAAGTCGGAACGCCTCTCAATGTCTGCGAGATAGAAACATGCAAGTACCCGTTGAAATAAGAAGGTGGCGAATATGACCCTTAGTGTTCTCGCCGCATTCTGGGCTGTGTCGTTTTTGTTTGTTATAACCCCGGGGGCGGATTGGGCGTACGCGATCTCGGCGGGCTTGTTTGGGCGTGTCGTGATGCCCGCCGTGGCCGGGCTGTTGATCGGGCATTTAGTCGCAACGTTGGTCGTGGCGGCCGGTGTCGGCGGACTTGTTGCAAGCAACCCCGTTGCCCTTTCGGTGCTCACCGTGGGTGGGGCTGGGTATCTGCTGTGGCTGGGCATCAACATGCTTGTGCATCCCTCGGTTCCTCGCGCGGGACAGGCCCAGGAATCCGCCTCCTGGGCGCGCTGGACCTTTAAAGGGCTTTGCGTGAGCGGCCTCAACCCCAAGGTATTTCTGCTGTTCCTGGCGCTACTGCCTCAATTCACCGACCCGACCGCTTCCTGGCCAGTGCCGATGCAAATTATCGCGTTAGGCCTGCTCCACGCGTTCAGTTGCGGCGTGATTTATCTGCTGGTGGGGTTCGGCTCTCGAATCGTGTTGCAGGCACGTCCCGTTGCGGCTCAAGTGGTCAGTCGGCTTTCGGGGGCGATCATGATCATTATCGCGGTGCTGTTGCTGATCGAGCAGATCTTGCACTGAGCGATTATTCATCTCGGAGGAAAAGATAATGAGTGACACGTTCTCGCCTTACGGCAACAACGAAGTGTCGAATGTGAAATCACGTATCCGGATTCCTCATCTGCAACAGATGAAAGTGCAAGGCCAGACGTGGGCGATGCTGACGGCCTACGACATGTACACGGCCACGATTTTCGAAGAAGCCGGCATTCCTGTTCTGCTGGTGGGCGACTCGGCATCCAACAATGTCTACGGTCATGAATCCACGCTTCCCGTCACGGTTGACGAGCTGATTCCACTGGTACGGGCCGTCACCCGATCAACCCGCAGACCATTGGTGATTGCCGACCTGCCCTTCGGCTCCTACCAGGCCTCTGCCGAGCAATGTTTTCATACCGCTGTCCGTTTCATGAAGGAAGGTGGCGCCCATGCGGTGAAAATCGAGGGTGACATTGAGATGCTGCCGCAGGTCGAGAAACTCACCCGCTCGGGGATTCCGGTAATGGCTCACATTGGTTTTACCCCGCAATCCGAGCATCAATTGGGTGGCTATCGTGTTCAGGGACGAGGTGACAATGCGCAGCGACTGATCGAGAGTGCCCGCGCCTTCGAGGCCGCCGGCGCCTTCGCGCTGCTCATTGAAATGGTGCCTGCTGAAGTCGCTGCACGCATCACTGCCGCCGTTTCCATTCCTACCGTCGGCATTGGCGCCGGCAACGGTTGCGACGCCCAAGTATTGGTTTGGCAGGACATGGCGGGGCTGCGTACCGGGCCTCTGCCCAGGTTTGTCAAACAATACGCCGACATGCGGGGCGTGTTGCTCGGGGCCGCGCGCGACTTCGCCGGCGATGTGCAAGCGGGCGACTTTCCAGGGGACGAGCATTCCTTCTAGTCGACAGGACAAGGGACTTCAATGAAAAGCTTCAGACAGCGTGCAGCCGAAGGGCTTCAAACGGGTGATAGCTTCACCCTCTCCCGCTGCTTCTCGGCGGAAGATATCCAGCACTTCGCGCAGATCTCCCGCGACTACAATCCGGTGCATTTCGATGCGCGTTTCGCCGAAGCCCGACGCCTTAAAGCGCCGGTTTCTCATGGCCTGCTGACGGCGAGCCTGATGACTGAAATCGGCGGCCAGATTGGCTGGCTGGCCTCAGCGATGACTTTCCACTTCAAGCGCCCCGTTTATCCAGGGGATACCGTCACCTGTCATTGGCTCATCAAGGACATGGATGAAAAAGGTCGTGCGACGGCGGTTATCACGATGACCAACGAGGACGGCATTACCGTGCTGGAAGGAGAAACCAGCGGCGTTTTGCCTGGCCCGCAGGAGCGGGAAATCATGAGGCAGATGCTGGCCGAGGGTGATCCCACGAATGAGGTGTCGCGTTCTGATAGATGATCGCCATGGGTTGAGAGCTGCCCTTACTAAACCGGGTGTTTCGGCCGATTCTGAAAAGTCAGCGTTCGGATTCAGTCTCTTCTACAGAGCCGATCCATAACGGCCGTTCCATCACGCCGCGATAGCCAATCCTGATCAAGCGGCGGCCAAGCGCGCGTTCGACGCCATGATGGGGATGGGCAAGATCGACATCGCTGCGATCGAAGCGGCTCTGGAGGGTTAACCCGCGCCCGCGGATGCAAGGGCATACCGACGCGCTGGTCCAGACTACGCCTGCGGTTGGTGACTGGTCACACAGTGGATACCGCCACCACCGGCGGCGATCGCGTCGATGTTGAGCTGTACCACCTCACGGTCCGGGTAGAGCTCAGACAACAGATCAAAGGCTCTGGTATCTGCCGCCTTGTCACCAAACTCCGGCGCAATGATTGCCCCGTTGATGACGAAGTAGTTGATGTAGCCGGCGGCAAAGTCCGGGTTGTTGCGGCTGAACTTGCTCTTGCGTGGATTGAGCGGTGGCGACACGGTATGCACCTGCAGTTTGCGGCCGTCGGCATCCGTGGCCTGTTTGAGAATCTCCAGGTGGGCCAGTGTCACTTTCCGGTCGTAGGACTCAGGGTCGTTGTCGAGGTTGGCGATCACCACGCCTGGCTTGACGAAGCGGGCGTAGAAGTCGACGTGGGCGTCGGTGATGTCCTTGCCTTTGATGCCCGGCAGCCAGATGATTTTGCGCAAGCCCAGGCGGGCTTTCAGCTCTTGCTCGACCTCGGCCTTGCTCCAGTCGGGATTGCGGTTGCTATTGATCCAGCTGCTTTCGGTCATGATCCCTGTTCCGTGACCATCGACTTCAATACCACCGCCCTCGCCCACCAACTCGCTGCGGATGTGATCGGCATCCACTGTGTCGGCAACCAAAGCGGCCACCTGCGCATCCTTACTGTACTGCTGCTTGTTGCCCCAGCCGTTGAAGTTGAAATCCACGGCGCCGAGCCCGCCTGCTCCATCGATGACAAAATTGGCCCCGATATCACGCATCCAGACATCGTCGAGTTCGGTGGTGACGTAAGTGATGTTAGTCGTGCCGCAATGTTCTTCGGCCAGCCCCCGCTCGTTACTGCGACAGAACACGGTCACCGGCTCATAGTGGGCGATGGTGCGAGCAATCAGGCCAATGGCCTCTTGCACATCAGGGGTGAAATCCTCCCAGATGGCCTCCTGCGCGCCAAACGCGACGAAGGCTCGCCGGTGTTTGTCGCCCTCATCCGGCATGCGCCAGACACCTTGTGTGGCCGCTCCTGCGTTCAAGGGCGTCAGGCCAAGTCCAATGGATACTGCAGCGCCTAAACCGGCCACTACCGATACGTGTTTGATGAACTCTCGACGAGTCGACATGATGATTCCTGAATGTTTGTCTGAAGTCATTTCGTGGTGGCTGTCTTGAACTTGGTCCAGGTTCGCATGCGCGCCCGCATGTCGGGCTGGGGAATGTCCTTGCCAGGAATCAGCCGTTCGTAAGTGGCCTCGTCGAGGTAAATATCCGGGTTGTTGCGCATGGTCGCATCGACGCTCGGACGTGCCTTGGCATTGGAGGTGGGATAACCGGTGAAGTTACTGATCGCGGCCATGTTCTGCGGGCGCATGACGAAGTTGATGAATGCATAGGCGTACTCCGGATGTCTGGCGTCGACGGGAATCGCCATGGTATCCATCCACACCGTGGTGCCTTCACGGGGAATCCGGTACTGGAACGTGGTCTTCTTGCCGGCGGTGTCCGCTGTCCGTTGCGCCTGCGTCATATCCCCGCTGTAACCGAGCGACAGGCACAGGTTGCCGTTCACCAGATCGGTCACCGGCTGCGACTGGAACTTGCGTATGTACGGCCGTAGTTTGAGCAACAGTTCACTCGCCGCCGCCAGGTCTTCAGGCTTTGCACTGCGTGGCTCACGACCGAGGTAATTGAGCGCCACCGCCAGCACTTCGTCCGGCGAATCGATCATCGAAATACCGCAGTCGGCAAACCTGGCGGCCAGTTCAGGTTTGAACAGCATGTCCAGGCTGTTGACCGGGGCATCCGGCATGCGCTGTTTGATCTGCTCGGCATTGTAGGTCAGGCCGATGGTGCCCCAGGTGTAAGGGACAGTGGCCTGGTTCGAATGCACATAATGCGTGCGCAGTTTCTGCAAACCGGGTTCGATGTCATCCAGGGCCGTGAGTTTTGACCGGTCCAGCGGCAGCAGGCTGCCGGCGCGCATCAAGCGCTCGGCCACGGTGTCGCCCGGGAAGATCAGGTCATAACCACTGCCGCCAGCCAGCATCTTGGCTTCCAGCGTCTCACTGCCATCCATGACGTCGTAGATCACTTTGATCCCGGTTTCGGCGGTGAATCGGGTCAGGGTGTCCTCGGCAAAATAGTCGGCCCAGTTGTACAGCCTGAGGGTTTTCTCCTGCGCGTGCAGCGACGGCAAGGCACCGCCAAGCGCCAATCCCAGCGCGCCGATCAACAGCTTGTTGGACATGCGCATATCAAACCCCTTGAGTGTTCCAGCGTGCATTGAGGTGACGACCATCCTGGCTTAACAGCGCCCCGTACATGTCCGGACGACGGTCGCGGTAAATGCCCCAGCTCAGGCGCTCTTCACGCATGGCGGTCAAATCCAGGCTGTGAACCAGCACACCGGTACTGTCTCGGTCGGCTTCGGCGAGCAGCTTGCCCTTGTGGTTGCAGATAAAGGACGAGCCGTAGAAGTTCATCTGCAGGGTCGGATCGGTGGTCGCCACCTCTGGGCCGACGCGATTGGCCGCCACGACCGGAAGGATGTTGGCAGCCGCATGGCCGCGCATGGTCATTTGCCAGTGGTCACGTGAGTCCAGCGCTGCGCAACCAGGTTCAGAGCCAATGGCGGTGGGAAACAGCAAGACTTCGGCCCCCATCAACGCCAGGCAACGCGCGGTCTCGGGGAACCACTGATCCCAGCAGATCCCCACACCGATGCGCCCAAAAGCCGTGTCCCAGACACGAAAGCCCGTATCGCCGGGGCTGAAGTACTCCTTCTCCTGATAACCGATGGCGTTGGGAATATGGGTCTTGCGATACACACCCAGCAAGCGCCCGTCAGCATCGGCCACGCTCAACGAATTGAAGTAGGCATTGCCTGCCTTCTCGAACCAGCTCAGCGGCAGCACCACCCCCAACTCTTTGGCCAAAGCGGCAAAGCGCTTGAGTACAGGGCTGTCTCGATATTCTTCGGCCAGCGCCAGGTGTTTGTGGCTTTGCTCGATGCAGAAATACGGTGTGGCAAACAGCTCCTGCAACAGGATGACCTGGGCGCCTTTGGCAGCTGCCTCACGCACCAACCGCTCAGCCTGATCGAGGTTGTGTTGCAAGTCCCAGGTGCAGGGCATCTGGGTGGTGGCAATCGTCAACAGGGTCATGGCATCAACCCTCCAATGGCCAGGCGGGTTGTTGCTGGGTGATGCAATGCACCCCGCCGCCGCCATGCGCCAGATGATTGATCCGCACCGGTACCACTTCGTGGTCGGGGAAGGCCTGGGCCAACACTTTCGCAGCCGCATGGTCGGCATCAATGCCATAGGCCGGCATGATGATGGCGTTGTTGGCGATGTAGAAGTTGGTGTAGGAGGCACAGAACACTTCAGCGCCGGCGTCCACGGCATCGCTCGCTTCATACAACTCGATCAACTCGAATTTTCGGCCTTGGGCATCTGTTGCCAGCTCCAAAGCGCGACGGTTTTCCCGTACCACTTCGGCATACACCGAGTGCTTGTCGTGAGTGGCGTCCACCAGCAACACGCCAGGACGCGCGAATGCGCACACGCCATCGACGTGGCCGTCAGTCATGTCGCCGGTTACATGATCCGGATCGCCCGGCAGCCAGATGGTCTTCTTCACACCCAGCAAACGGGTGAAGATTTCTTCCATCTCGGCCTTGTTCATGCCCGGGTTGCGATTGGGATTGAGCAGCACTGACTCGGTAGTGATCAGCGTGCCTTCGCCGTCGACATGGATGGCGCCGCCTTCGTTACTCAGCGGTGTACCAAAACACTGCACGCCCAGGTGATTGAGTGCGCGGCGCGCCAGGCTTTCGTCCAGATCATGCGCCGACTTGCCGCCCCACGCGTTGAAGCGCCAGCTCACACCGGCCAGGCCTTGTTGCCGGTGGCAAACGAAGCTTGGGCCGGAGTCCCGGCACCAGCTGTCATTCACCGCCAGCTCGATCAATTCGATGTTGGGGCCGCACAGCGCGTGGGCACTGGAGACTGCCGAGGGGTCGACGACCATCTTCACCGGTTCAAAACGGGCGATGGCGTTGGCCACGCGGGCGAAGTCCTCTTGGACCAGCGCCAGCGTAACGCCCCAACCCGATTCCCAGAGCGCCTGGTTATGTGGCCAAACCATCCAGGTCGCGGCGTGCCTGACCCACTCTGCCGGCATCACCCAACCACTGTTTCGAATTTCATTCTGCTGCATGACAAGTACCTTTAAGTTAAGCCATTGTGTTCAACGAAAATTGCACTGGCGGTCTTGGCATGCATGCTACGGCTGTAAAAAAGGGCAAACAAACGATGGATTTTGCGGAAAACTGATTAGGAGAACTTATCGATATGCTCAAGCACTGGCCACCGCTCGGCACCCTCCGCGGCTTTGAAGCCGCTGCCCGGCTGGGCAGTTTCCACAAGGCCGCCGACGAGTTGCACCTTACCCAGTCCGCCATCAGTCAGCAGATTCGCAGCCTTGAGGCGTACCTTGAACAGCCCTTGTTCTTTCGCAGCGGACGCAGCGTCAGCCTGACCGATGCAGGTCACGACCTGCTCAGCACCACCCAGACGCTGCTGCAACAACTGGCCGTCGGCATTCGCCGCCTTGGGCAGTATCAGAAACCCAACCAACTGGTACTCAACACCACCCCGGCGTTCGCCCGTCACTGGCTGCTGCCGCGCCTGGGGGATTTTCGCCGTCAGCATCCGGAAGTCGATCTATGGATTTTCAGCACCGATGAAGTCCCGGACATGGCCAGCCAGACTATCGACCTCGCTGTGCGCGATGACATCAGCTCTCAAGCCGAATGCAGCTTCAAGGTGCTGCACGCAGACCGCCTCTACCCGGCCTGTCACCCGAACCTGTTGGCGCTGCCACGCGAACAGCGCACAACCCTTCATGGCGAGCGGGAAATGGACTGGAGTCACTGGGCGGTGGAAGCCGGCATCGATGTAGGCCAGCAAGATCAGGGGCTGAACTTCTCCGACCCCGGCTTGCTGCTGGACGCTGCTTGTGCAGGGCTCGGTATCGCCCTGGTCAGCCAATTACTGAGTCAGCAGGCACGCGCCAACGGCTTGTTGCAACCCTTGGTGGAGCAAACCATTCGCGGCCCGAACTGGGCCTTGCTGACCCATCGGGACAGTGAGAGCAATGCACGAAGCTTCAGCGAGTGGTTGCTCAGTCACCTGGAAGCAACAAGCCCGACAACGTAACAATTCTGGTCCAGATATTTTGTCCATTCATGAACGATTGCAATTGGGCCAAAAGCGGTCAATATCGCTCCCTTTCGTCTACCCTCACAAAGCGCCAGGCATGCTTGGCGCCTCGACATTCTTTTGTTCATACACCGGAGATTTTCATGCTCAAGCGTACCCTGGCATTGGCCGTCAGCTTGATCCTGCCTTTTTGCACCCTGTTGGCGCAGGCCGCCGATACGCTGAAAGTCAGCGCGATTCCCGATGAAGCCCCGACCGAACTGCTGCGAAAGTTCAAGCCGCTTGGCGCCTATCTGGAACAACAGTTGGGCATGAAAGTCGAGTTCGTGCCCGTGAGCGACTACCCGGCCGTGGTCGAGGCGCTGGCTACCGACCGCATCGACCTGGCCTGGCTGGGCGGCTTCACGTTCGTGCAGGCACGCCTGAAAACCGGCAATGCCATTCCGCTGGTACAGCGCGAACAGGACGCCCAATTCACCAGCAAATTCATCACCGCCGACCCTGCCGTCAAGTCCCTCGCCGATCTCAAGGGCAAGACCTTTGCCTTCGGCTCGGTGTCCTCCACATCGGGCAGTCTTATGCCGCGCTACTTTATGCTCAAGGACGGCATCAAGCCTGAAACCTACTTCAGCCGAGTCGGCTACTCCGGTGCCCATGACGCCACTGTCGCCTGGGTCCAGGCTGGCAAGGTCGACGCCGGGGTACTGAACGCCAGCGTGTGGGAAAAACTGGTCGCCGCCGGCAAGGTCGACACCACCAAGGTCAAAGTGTTTGCGACCACTCCGGCCTACTTCGACTACAACTGGACGGTGCGCGGGACCCTCGACCCGGCGCTGGCGGCCAAGATTAAGGCAGCCTTCCTGGCCCTCGATCCGGCGAAGCCTGCGGACAAGGAGATTCTGGATCTGCAGGCCGCCAGCCGATTCATCGAAACCAAGCCTGAGAACTACAAGGGCATCGAGGAAGCCGCCCTCGCCGCCGAACTGCTCAAATGACATTGCGTCTGACCCAGATCAGCCTTACCCACGCCAATGGCGTCCAGGCGCTGCGCGGCGTGGACCTGCACATCGGTGCAAGCGAGCAGGTCGCCATCATCGGCCCGTCCGGCGCGGGCAAGTCGAGCCTGCTCAACCTGCTGGCCACCGCCCTGCGCCCGGGCAACGGCGAGCTGCAGGTGCTCGGTGAGCGAGCCTGGCAGCTTTCTGCCCGTCAGCGTCAGCGTCTGCGCGCACGCATCGGCCTGATCCATCAGTCGCCTCCCCTGCCACCGCGCCAGCGTGTGGTCACCGCGGTTCTGGCCGGTAAGCTGGGGCAGTGGGGTCTAGGCAAGAGCCTGCTGAACCTGCTGCACCCACTGGATATTCCGGGCGCACGCGCGGCATTGGCCCGGCTGGACCTGAGTGACAAGTTGTTCGCGCAATGCCAGCAATTGTCCGGTGGACAGCTGCAGCGCGTGGGCATTGCCCGCGTGTTGTACCAGGCGCCCGAGGTGTTGCTGGCCGATGAGCCGGTTTCGGCCATGGACCCCGTGTTGGCCCAGCACACGCTTTCGGTGCTCTGTAGCCATGCCCGGCAGCACAACGTCACCCTGGTCGCCAGCCTGCATGCGGTGGAGCTGGCCCTGGCGCATTTTTCGCGCATCATCGGCTTGCGTGATGGACAGATCCTGTTCGACCTTCAGGCCAGCGAAGTCGACCGTGAGTTGCTCGACAAGCTCTACGCCAACGAACAACTGCTATCCCCACCGATTGCTCCGGCGCCCTTGAGTGTGCAGATTCCCCGATGCTGACCCGTGATACCCGAGATCCGGCCACCCGGCCCCGCCTGCTGTTCATCTTGCTGGCCCTCGTCTTGCTGTGGCCAGGGATCCACTTCAGCGAATTGGACCTCAGCGTGCTGGTGGCGAGTGACAGTCAGAGCGAGATGGGCCGGTTTGTCTCAGCTTTCTGGCCGCCGGCCCATGGCGAAGAGTTCATTGAGCTGCTGTTGCAAGCCACCCTGCAGACCCTGGCCATCGCCACGGCCGGCATGGCCCTGGCGTTGCTGTTGGCAGTCCCCGCCAGCCTGTTGGCCAGCCGTGCTCTGTCGCTGTCTGCGGCCTCCCGTGCCGGCCACCCGAGCTATTGGGGCCAACTGCTGCGTTGGCCGATACGCGGTTTGCTGATCTTCCTGCGCAGCGTGCCGGAAATCGTCTGGGCCCTGCTGTTCGTGCGCGCCGTCGGCCTCGGCCCGACGGCCGGGGTGCTGGCCATTGCCATTACCTACAGCGGCATGTTGGGTAAGGTTTACGCGGAAATTTTCGAGTCGGTCGACCAGCGCCCGACGCACGCGCTACTGCAATCGGGCAGCAGTCGGCTCGCAGCCTTCTGCTACGGGATCCTGCCCAATGTCGCGGCGGAATTGCTGTCGTACACGGTGTACCGCTGGGAATGCGCCATCCGCGCCTCAGTGGTGATGGGCTTCGTTGGTGCCGGCGGTCTGGGCCAGCAAATAGATCTGTCGTTGCGCATGTTCGCCGGCGGCGAAGTGGCCAGTTTGTTACTGACGTTCCTCGTATTGGTACTGCTCGCCGATCAACTCAGCCGCCTGTTGCGCTGGAGGCTGGCATGAATCGCCTGATCAATCTGGCACTGCTGCTCTGCATCGGCGCAGCAGTGATCGCCTCGTTCATCTACCTGGGCATCGACCTCGGCGAGCTGGGCGGCACTGGCAATCTGAAGCAGATGGGCGCTTATGCGCAGCGTTTTCTCAGCCCGGACCTGAGCTCCGGCCATCTGCAAGCCATCGGCCACGGCGCCCTGGAAACCATTGCCATGTCTGCCCTGGGCACCCTGCTCGCGGCGGTATTCGGTCTGCTATTGGCCTTGCCTGCGGCCGGGCGCTTCGGCTGGCCATTGCAGAGCGCGTCGCGCCTGGTGCTCAACGCCTTGCGCGCGGTTCCGGAACTGGTGTGGGCCGCACTGATGGTCCTTGCCGCTGGTCTGGGCCCCAATGCCGGTACCCTGGCGCTAGCCCTGCACACCACCGGCGTGCTCGGCCGACTGTTCGCCGAAGCGCTGGAAAACACCCCACCGGAACCGGCCGAAGCCATCCGCTTGCAGGGCGGCAATGCCATATGGGCTTTCTGTTACGGCACCCTGCCCAACCTGTTGCCACAGCTACTGGCCTACGTCCTGTACCGCTGGGAAAACAATATCCGCATGGCCAGTGTGCTCGGCTTCGTCGGCGCCGGTGGTTTGGGGCAAATGCTTTATGTCAGCCTCAGCCTGTTCCAGGAAGCGCAAGCCAGCACGGTTATTCTGGCCATGCTGTTACTGGTATTCGCCGTCGATACATTGAGCAGCTGGAGCCGTCAACGGTGGGTCAAGGCTTGACTGCTTCAGATGCATCTGCAAGGTGCCCGGCAATCGTTCAGTGGGTCTTCAAAGCTATGCAAACCCGAGGAATGACAGGATAACCACGACGATCACAACGACCCCGACGATGTAGATGATGTTGTTCATGAAGGCCACCTCTCAACCTGGACAGGACTGCGACACGAGGGTGCTACAAATACAAAGTACTGCACCTTTGCGCGCAATTCCATTCGGAACACACATAGGCCCCGCTCTCACCGAAACCTTGGTTTGACGCCGGGGAAAAGGACGACGGATTCGTTTTCCCTGAACGTCAGCCCGGGGGATTTCGGCCAGTCACAACAGCCTGGGCCAAACGCGGCCTCCCAAAACCAAGGGGTGCACTCAGTTTCCCCGACCACCTGTTAATCGCGGTCTGTCATCGGCTAGTGGTGCTGAGGTGTTGGGCGTGAAATATAGGCCCATGATTTATAGGGACTTTTAAAAAAAGTCGGAATCGGTAACGCAGAGTTATCTAGAGACTTCTATTATTTCGTTATCGCCGAATCCGGTCTAATCACTGCTATATGTTAGCGACAAAGCCAGGAGAGTAACATGTCGATAAAAAAAAGAACGGCCTTACTCTTGCTGGCTTTTAGCTTTTTCGGAGTGACAAGTTGCGCCAACATAAAAAACTATTCAGAAATCTCAAGCGAAAGAGACAAGAGCATTGTTTCTGATATTGACTATTATGACTTTGCATACAATGTAGATGTTATTGTGCTTCCCGCAGAAATAAAAAACGAAGGAAATGTAAATATTGACAATAGCTTTTCAGGTGAATTACAGATTTCAAACTGGGGAACTACTATCAAGAATGCGACCCAGAAAGAAATTCATAACAGTGATCGCTTTATCGAATTTGGACATTACAGTGGGCGCATTGAAATAAGCACAGAAGTATCCTCAGTATCTGCAACCAACACCTGGGGTGGAGTCCGATCAAAGTGCAACGTTGTTTACACATATAAAGATTTAGTGGCAGGGAAAACACTCGCCAAGCGTGACAGCGTCATTGAAGTAATGACACTCTCCCCTACCCTACCAAAATCAAGTAATAATGTTGTTTACAGCTTTGATCAACTTACATACGCTATTGCTCGCGAGGCGATTATTGGTCTCATTCGGTTGCCGCCTATTGCTGACATCCAGCTAACACAGAAGCAAGTGAAATTTTATAACTCGAACATCAAAAGAAAATCCAACCAAATTATTAGCTACGTTCCAATTGACAACCTTATTCGCAAGAATAAAAATGAACTGAACTCTGCTTTTTCAATGACTAAGAAAATACAAAAAAACAGCAATAAATCGGCAAAGAAAAACAAATCAAAAGTTATAGTAGAGACCGTCTCTGTTCCCGCTGCCCCCACCCTGAAATCTAACACAGCTAGTGATACACCCACCGCAAACACCGCTAAATCGAGTGGAAACTCTGCCAATCAGAACTCAAGCCAGGTTGCGACTGAAACTAAAAAGGACGATAGAAGTTCAGGAGGCATTGCTGGTTCACCGGAGCGTTTGAAGGATGGCACCGTTAAAAACGACGAACCCAGTTATGACAGCAGTGGATATATAGCCACGCCGGGGCACTATCAACCTCAAAACGAGGTATCGGAAGAGCAAGAAAAAGCAATGGATGCATGGATCAAGGAGGAAAACGCAAAGTTACTGGGAGCGACTCGCGATGCCGCTTCACCTCCCGGGCACACAACCATACCACGACTCTATCAACCTCAAATCAAGGTATCGGAAGAGCAAGAAAGAGCAATGGACGAATGGTTGAAAGAGGAAAAAGCAAGGTTACAGGGAGCGACTGACAATGCCGCTTCACGTACCGGGTACACAACCATACCGCGACTCTATCAACCTCAAAACAAGGTAGAGGCAGAGCAAGAAAGAGCAATGGATGAATGAACGAAAGGGCAATAAAGCAAACTCCGCAGCCAACGCCAAAGAGTGCGGATCGGAAAATCGCAGCAACTTTTGAACCGCCGCTATTTATCCGTGAATGAAACACCCCATCGGTTGCCTCCAGCCTTTGGGGTGCAACTCATCAAGCCATCAAGAGCGCCCTACGGAACCTGTGACCGGTAGATTCCCCAGCAATTTGAGCCCGGTACTCTTCACGAAAGCGTCATAGTCCATCGGTCGCTCGATACGAGTTTCAGCGTTGGGCAGTATGTAGGCCCAGGCACGCTTGGACGATGCGTCGTAAACCAGCTTGAACAGGCGGGTCGGCACCCAGACCTTGTTGTCGCCGACAGTGGTGTGGCCTGAATCAAAGAGCGGGCCGGTAAAGACAAAAACATTGCCATCGGCTCGCTTGGCAAACTTTCTGACATCGGACTCGACCTTACTCCAGATCTTCCGATTATTGGTTGGGTCCTGCGGCACCATGTTCGACAGTGCAAAGGATTGAGCCATTGCATTGGGATTCGGAGCATCGGCTGCCGGGGCTTGATGACCGCGGTCCACGGCCGGATGTTGGCTACGGTAGTCGCTCAACTCTGCCCGCCCACTCTTGGGGATGCGTGGGTCCGGGTAGAACTGGTTGGTGCGCTCCTCGCCTTTGGCATCCTGCAGCTGCGCGGCATTAAGGCGTTCGACGACTACCAACGGCGTCTTGCTGGTTTGCGAGTACAGCACCGCAAAGTTGTCGGAACACAGGGCCAGGGGTTTCATGGTTGCAGGCACAGTGGCCGTGTTGATCGGTTTCGCAGCCGGGAACAGCTCTGCGCAGCCGTCAAACGATGCCTGTTTCTGTTTGTTCGAATAGAGGCCCAGGGCCGCGTTCTGGCTGATCGAGCCCGAGCGGGATACTTGCTCCTGATGCTGGGTGGGCGGCTTGATGAGATCCAGCAGACTGCGGGCTTGCGCCCCGGTCGAGAGCAAAACAAGGGCCGACAGCCCAACTGCAATTTTGCGTAGGTGCATGCTTTAAATCTTCGAATTGGATTGAGGGGTAAACGTACGGCGAGTCCCGATTCACGGAACCTGGTGGAGGCGGTTGCTGATTATAGTGCGGCGAGCATGCTTTCACTGTCCTTGATCAAAAGGTCGATGCGGATCCGGTCGGTTCGCGCGGGATTTATTGACCATCACAAGTCACTTTAGTGCTGAGCAGCGTTTACATTCGACTCGTCGATGCTCTTCGAAGAAGCGATCGGCAGAGGAATGTAGACATCGCGCTCAACGGCACAACAACCCCATGGGCAAACCCGATCATAGCGCTCTATGATTGAACCCCATGACGACCTCTCTTTCGATCCGCCAACCCTGCCCGCCCGGAGCCTGCATCTGCGAGCGTGAGCCGTTGCTGGAAACCCCCGGCGCGGATCTGCGCATCCTGAGCCTGACCCGATCGGAGGAAAAGCGCTTGGTCGAGCGCCTGGAGAATCTCCAGAGCCTCGGCGATCTGGAGCGGCTGCAACGCCGGATGTACGAGCAATTGGGTCTGCGCGTCGAGATCGTCCCGGGCTTCAATGAAGTGCGCACCATGCGCGGCATCAACATCACCCTCGGCGAACTGCCGGGCCTGTGCCGCAAAACCCGTCAGTCGATTCCGGCGGCGATTCGTCGAGGGCTGGAGAAGCGCCCGGAGATTGCCTACGAGCTGCTCAATGCCAACGACTTGTTGCGTGATGCCTGATTGTTCTCGCTGTTATCTCGATATGTTCGTTTCAAATGTCCTGAAAGAGGATCAGCGGTCGTACGCGAAATGCGGGCCACTGCTATGCCTTCACATGGGAGCAAGCGTTTCAGGCCAGCCAGGATGGAACTGGAAACACAAACGTGGCCGAGGCCCCGGCGCCAGCCAGGTGCGCGAAGATAAAGGTGCCAATCCGTAGCAGGAGGTGGCAGATGTTATTCATCGTCCGTTGGTCCATCAGTCCGCAAAATCGTAACAGCGCAATCGAACGTTTTCTCAAGACCGGTGGCGCGCCACCCGCAGACGTCAAGATGCTGGGGCGCTGGCATGCCGTCGGTGGCTCGAGTGGTTTTGGCATTGCAGAGGCCAGTGATCCGGTGTCGATTCAGAAGTGGGTGCTGGAATGGAGCGACCTCATGAGCATGGAAGTCCACGCCGCATTGACCGATGAACAGGCGGCGCCGCTGCTGGCTGCCGCAGTCGGCAAGCAATAGTCGTCGAGGCGGCGAGTGCCCTCGCCGCCTTCCTTCTGATTCACTATTTTTTCATCCCGACCCGCCGCCGCATGTCGGCGGTTATCGTCTGTCGGGTTTTCTTCAGGTCGGCCCAGGGTTCGTCACCGATGTCGGCCAGACGTTCATGCACGTTGTGCACGTTCCATTGATTGCCACCCTTGAGCTCGGCCACCTCCTCGCGAAAGATCGGCACCGACACCGGCAGCCCTTCACGGGTGCGCACGGCGTACACGCAAATAGTGGTGGCGCCCAGACCGTTGCGCAGGTAGTCGATGAAGATACGCCCGATACGGTTTTTCGGTCCGGACACCGCAGAAAAGCGGTCCGGCAGTAATTTGGCCATGTGGCTGACGATCGCGTGGCTGAAGTCCTTGACCTCGTCCCAGCCGTGTTTGCGGGTCAGCGGTACGATCAGGTGAATCCCCTTGCCGCCGCTGGTTTTGAGAAACGCCTTGAGCCCCAGTTCATCCAGCACCGTGAGGGTTAGCTGAGTCGCTTCGATCATGCTTTTCCAGGGCAACGCCGGATCCGGGTCGAGATCGAGGACGAAGCGATCGGGTTTATCCAGATCGACTGACGTGGCATTCCACGTGTGCAGTTCCACCGTGCTCATCTGCACCGCGCCGATCAGCGCTTTGGCGTTGTTGATGATCATCACCGGCTGGCCCGTCAGTTCCTTGTCCAGGGTAACAATCCCCGGAATGGCCAGGCGTTCGGCGTTCTTCTGAAAGAACAGTTCGCCGGCGATGCCGTCCGGCGCGCGCACCAGCGCCACCGGCCGGTCCTTGAGTTGCGGCAGTATCCATTCGGCGACACTGGCGTAGTACTGCGCCAGTTGCATCTTGGTCGTGCCGCTGCTGGCGTCGATCACCCGGTCCGGGTGCGTGATGCGCACCTTGCCGCTGGGCAGGCCAATCTGCGACGGCGCGACAGTCGACCGGGCGTTTTTTGGCTCCGCGGCGTCAGGTTTCTCAGCGGCGGATTTGTTCTTCGCTGTGGATTTTGGCGCGGCGGTTTTTGAGGCTGAAGTGTTCACGGCTTTCGGCAGCTCCTCGGTAATTTCTTCGGCAGGCTTGTCATCGCGCAAACCATGGAACACGGCGTGGCGCACCGAGCCGTCCTTGGTCATTTCAGCGAAAGCCACTTCCGCCAGCAGTGTGGGCTTGAGCCAATGCACGCCTTTGGCTTCGAAACCGCTGGGCGGATTGACTACCGACGGCTTTTTCGTCTGCAGCGGTTTCAATTGTTCGTAAATGCGCTTGAGAGTCGCCTCGTTGAACCCGGTGCCAACCTTGCCGGCATAACGCAATTCACCGCTGTCGCGGTCGTGCAACCCCAGCAACAACGCGCCAAAAGCACTGCGCGCGCCTTTGGGGTCGGTGAAGCCGACCACGACGAATTCCTGCCGGTGCTTGCACTTGAGTTTGATCCAGTCACGGGTGCGCCGGGACACGTAAGGCGACCCCAGGCGCTTGCCGATCAGACCTTCCATCTGCATTTCGCAGGCACTGTTGAGCAAGGCCTCCGGGGATTCGTCGAAGGCGTCGGAGAATCGCAATAGCGGGTTTTCATTGAGTTTGAGTACAGTCGCCAGTGCCACCCTGCGCTCCTCGACGGGTACTTCACGCAGGTCCACGCCATTGAGGTAGGGCAAATCGAACAGGTAGTAAACGATGCTGGCGCTACTGCCGGAGTCGAACGCGTTTTGCAGCGCCTGGAAATCCGGAACGCCCTGCTCGTTGGCCACCACCATTTCGCCGTCGAGCCAGGCCGACTCCAGGCCAAGCGCTGCCAGTGCCTCGGCTTGCCCGGGTAATTTATGGGTCCAGTCGTGACCATTGCGGGTGAAGAGTTTGACCTCATCGTGGTCGATGCGCGTCATGACCCGGTAGCCGTCGAACTTGATCTCATAACTCCATTCGCCGCTCGGCGCGGATTCGACCAGCGTTGCCAGTTCAGGTTTGAGCAGCTCCGGCAGCCTGGCTTTGCGCGCGCCCGTCAGTTGTGGCGACTTTTCCTTGCGCGCCTTGGCCGGGGCGTTTTTGATCGGTTTGGTTTTTTCAGCGCCGTGCTTTTTTTCCAGAATGGTGCGGTCGCTGAGCACGCTGTCCGGCTCGGCGGCAACCACGTCGTATTCGCTGTCGGGTCTGGCGGCGCTGTCCTGATGCTTGATCAGAAACCATTGTTCCTGCTTGCCCGGCATGTGCGTGCGCACGAGGTTCCACAGGCCACCAAGCTTTTCTCCTTTCAGCTCGAATTTCAACCGGCCCTTGGCGTACGCCTTGGCCGGATCGTCTTGGGGAATCCACACCCCACGGTCCCAGACGATCACATCGCCGGCGCCGTAATGCCCTTCGGGAATGGTGCCCTCGAACGTGGCATATTCCAGCGGATGGTCTTCGACATGGATGGCCAGGCGCTTGATTTTGGGGTCCAGCGACGGCCCTTTGGGCACGGCCCAACTTTTCAGCGCGCCGTCGAGTTCCAGGCGAAAGTCATAGTGCAGGTGCGAGGCGTCATGCTTCTGAATGCAGTATTGCAACGCATGGTCCTTCGCCGTTTTTTTGCCCGAGCGTTTGACGGCAGCCGGTTCCGAGGTCGCCGAGAAATCGCGCATGCGGTTGTAATCGTCCAGGTTCTTGTTCATGGCTGATGCTCGTTGCCGAACGCTGAGTGGGCAGGTTCTACATCAGCAGAGCGACAGGCCCGGTAGAAAATTCCATCACCATTGGAATTGCCCGGACAGACGGGCCAGCGCTGCGGCACTGGCTCGCAGTGCAGTGAATATACTCAGCGGATGGGGGATTCATGCAAGCTTCGCCAGCTCCTACGCCGACCGCTTGCACCTCTGAGGTACGCCATCTCCTACACGGGAAATGTTCAGGCCACGCCGCCCTTGGCCTGTTGCTCCAGATGTACCTGCAAGTCGGGATCGATCTTCAACGCCGCAGCCAATTCATCCAGATAATTGCGTTCGGCGTCCTGCTGATCGTTCACCAACATCACGCTGGCCAGGTACATCTCGGCAGCCATGCCCGGGTCCTGGGCGGACTGCGCCACATCGGCGGCATCCAGCGGCCGGGCGACTTCGTCATCGAGCCATTGTTGTAGTTGCGGATCGTCGGTGTGGCGGCCGATTTCGGTGCTGATCATTTGTTTCTCGGCATCATCGATGCGGCCATCGGCCTTGGCGGCGGCGATCAGGGCACGAAGGATGGCGTGGCTGTGGTCTTCGATTTCCGGGCCCGACAACAAATCAACGGTGCGCGGCGCCTGTTGCGGTGCCGAGGCCTGGCTCCGTTGCCAGGCCTGATATGCCTGGAACGCCATCATTCCCAAAGAAGCCAACGCCGCGTAGTTGGTGCCGCCCGAGCGCGTTTGCGTCGAACCGCCCATGGGTGATCCGCCGCCCAGCAGACCACCGAGTAACCCGCCCAAGCCTCCACCGCCAGCACCGGCACCGGCACCCGCGTCGCGCCCTAACAGACCACCCAGCAACCCGCCAAGATCGCCCAAACCTCCTTGAGCTGACGCCCCACCACTTTGTTGCGACTGCGAGCCCCGGCCGGCCCGCAGTAATTGCTCAAGCAAATCGCTGGTGTTCATGACGACGTCCTCATTAATGGGCACAAACTCAGTCAGGCAACGATAGTCCTCGCCCGACATTCCGCCAACTTCGTCTGGCTGACGTCATGGGTGCTGCCCCTGCCCTTCACACTCCTGACAGAAACTGACACTGCCTCCTTTTATGCTGCGCCCACCTTGAATGGAGCAGCCCAATGATCACTCCCCGTTTTATTTTGCTTTACGTGGAAAACCCCGCTGTCAGTGCGCGGTTCTATGAGTTTCTGCTGGAGCGCAAGCCCGTGGAAGAGTCGCCAACCTTCGCGCTGTTTGTCCTGGAGGGCGGCTACAAACTGGGGCTCTGGTCACGGCATACCGCCGAACCGGCAGCCCAAGCGACGGGCGGCGGGACCGAGCTGGCGTTCCCGGTGGAGTCCGCCGAGCAGGTCGATGCACTGTTTGCCGATTGGAGCGCGCTCGGGCTGACCATGGCCCAACCGCCGACAGAACTCGACTTCGGTCGCACCTTCGTCGCGCTCGACCCGGATAACCATCGGCTGCGCGTGTTCCACCCCTCGATGAGCTGACGTGTCCGTCCCGACATCGGTCGGGCACAGGCGTACAGCGCTTTAATTCTTGCCCCGGATATTTCCGGGGTATTTTTTTGCCCGGCGGCTAAGATTCATAGGTGGTGAACCTTATTCCCGAAAATCCGGTCGATACCTGCAACCCGACCCGGTTTGCCGACGCCCTCAACAAGAGGGTGATAACTGGCTTGCTTCACTTTCTGGAGAACGCCCCCGTGATATCCACTGTACACATTGCCAGGCTAAAAGCATGGGGCGCCCATGGTTTTACCGCCACTGGCGTGGTCACAGCCTTCCTCGCGACCCTCGCCTTGTTGGAGAATCAGCCGACCAATTGCCTGCTGTGGCTGGGCGTGGCGCTGATCGTCGACGGTCTGGACGGCGCGCTGGCACGCAAGGTCAATGTGCAGTCGGTGCTACCGAGTTTCGACGGATCGATCCTCGACCTGGTGATCGACTACCTGACGTACGTGTTTATCCCGGCACTGTTCATCTACCGTTACATCCCGTTGCCGGACTACACCCTGCTGCTGACCGTGTCGCTGATTCTGGTGTCGTCACTGTTTTGTTTCTGCAACGTCAACATGAAGAGTAAAGACAACTACTTCCAGGGCTTCCCCGCCGCCTGGAACGTGGTTGCGCTATGCCTGTACATCATCGACCCATCGCCGTGGATCACCCTGCTCACCGTCATCGGCCTGGCGCTGCTGACCGTGACCCGAATGAAATTCCTGCACCCGTTCCGCGTGCGCCGGTTCATGCCGATCAATATTGCCGTGACGGCCATCTGGCTGCTGTGCAGCTTGTCGCTGGTGGTCAACCACCCGGTCATCAACCCACTGGTCATGGGCGTGTGGCTGCTGATGTCGGCCTACTTCCTGGGGATCTGCTTCTGGCGCACGGCGCTGGAGTGGTTCGACAGCTCGCGGCTCAAATAGGCACCGCGATCATGCCCATCCACATTGTGCAACTCGGCTCCCCCCGCACCGCGAATGAAGGGCTGCGCCTGGGCACGGTACGCCGCCCGCCCCGTGGTGTACCGAAGGCCGAATTTGCCAGCCGGGATTTTTACGACGTGTGGCAACCGCTGCTGTCCCCCAGCCCCGAGTTGGTGGCTGAAGCCAAAGCGGCGGAAGATGCCAAAGCCTGGGATGCTTTCAAGCGCAAGTTCAAGGCCGAGATGAACCATCCTGCGCCCAGTCAACTGCTCGACCTGCTGGCCGCCCTCTCCCATCAAACGTCGATGGCGGTAGGGTGTTATTGCGAGGACGAGGCCCACTGCCACCGTTCCGTGTTACGGGAACTGTTAGAGGCGCGGGGTGCGCAGATCGAATGAATCAAAACCAACTTTATGCAGCGATGCAGCATTAAGTTTTTAACTTCATTTTCGCCTTAGATCCATTCGATATTAGGCATCTGTATTTATTGTTACACAGCAATAAAATCCCGCCAGAAAATTATAATTAA
Source organism: Pseudomonas sp. GW822-FHT02E03 (assembly GCF_058802325.1). Lineage (NCBI taxonomy): Bacteria > Pseudomonadati > Pseudomonadota > Gammaproteobacteria > Pseudomonadales > Pseudomonadaceae > Pseudomonas > Pseudomonas sp. GW822-FHT02E03. The sequence continues at coordinate 25,414 of NZ_JBXAOA010000053.1, forward strand.
TAGCACTAGCGGAGGTCTTTGGCCGCGTCAACTGTCAACTATGTCAGGTACCAAACAATTAAATACCGATATAGGCTGAACCATAAATCGGCATCCCAGCTTTCAGCTTGTGCTGCAAATAAATGGAGTTAATTATCGTGAATACACCATTTGAAGGACCTCACGTCAACGTTGGCACCATTGGTCACATAGGCCATGGCAAGACGACCTTGACCGCCGCTTTGACCCGTGTCTGCTCCGAGGTGTTCGGTTCGGCAAAGGTTGACTTCGACAAGATCGATAGCGCCCCAGAAGAAAACGTTGATGGTATCACCATCAACATCGCTCATGTTGAGTACGATTCGGCTGTGCGTCACTATGCGCACGTTGACTGCCCAGGTCACGCTGACTATGTGAAGAGCATGATCACCGGTGCTGCGCAGATGGATGGTGCGATTCTGGTTTGCTCGGCCGCTGATGGTCCGATGCCACAAACCCGTGAGCACATCCAGTTGTCCCGTCAGGTTGGCGTTCCGTACATCGTTGTCTTCCTGAACAAGGCTGACATGGTCGATGACGCTGAGTTGCTGGAACTGCTTGAGATGGAAGTGCGCTATCTGCTGAGCACTTACGGTTTCCCGGGTGACGACACTCCGATCATTATTGGTTCGGCGCTGATGGCGCTGAATGGTCAAGACGACAACAAGATGGGCACTACCGCTGTTAAGAAGTTGGTTGAGACTCTGGATAGCTACATCCCGGATCCGGTCCGTGTTATCGACAAGCCTGGCGAGCTACACATCAAGTTCACCGCAGAAGTTTACGTTCTGAGCAAGGAGGAGGGTGGTCGTCACACTCCGTTCTTCAATGGCTACCATCCACGGTTCTACTTCCGTACAACTGACGTGACTGGTTTGTGCGAGCTGCCAGAAGTTGAAATGGTGATGCCAGGTGACAACGTTCAAATGACCGTTACCCTGATCCAACCCATCGCGATGGAAAATGGTCTGCGTTTCGCTATCCGTGAGGACGATCGTACCGTCGGCGCTGGTGTCGTAGTCAAAATTATCGAGTAAGTGTCGATGAGTTGAAAAGTCGCCGCCATCGGCTGTTATTACGATGATGAGGCACACTACCATCGCTCCGTGTCGCGAGAGTTGCTGGAATCGCGCGGCGCCAAGTAGAGGTGCAGCGAACACCACAAAACTCTGTGAGCGGGCTTGCTCAGTTTCGATTGTAAAGGATGTGTCCGTTTCTACACCGCGAAGAGGCCGGCACATTTAACATCAATGTCGCCTGACACACCGCCTTCGCCGAGCAGGCCCACATTGATCGAGTTACCCACATTCTCAAGGCGTAATCGTCACTTTCATCACTCCATCCCGCTGGTGCGCAAACAACTCGTAGGCGGCTTCGATGTCGTCCAGTTTGAAGTGGTGGGACACCAGCAGCGACAGATCCACCCCGCCACTTTCCACCACCGCCATCAACCGTCGCATCCGTTCCTTACCACTAGGGCACAGGGTTGCTGAGAATGCTGAAGTCCCCAAGCCCCGCGGCAAAGGCTTGAAGGGGAATACGCAGGTCGCTGGAGTGAGCTACAACCGCACAGGCAGGCATAACTCTGGCCGCTGGGGGGATGGCCCCGGCAATCACTCTTTGTCCTTCGATAAAGCCGCGCACCTGCGATTCCAGCCGTTCGATGATGCCCACCGGTTCGTGGCCGATGGTCAGCCCGTTGGCTACGGGGTATTTACCGCGCAGGATGTGCACGTCGGTGCCGCAGATAGTTGTGGAGGTGATGCGGATCAGCGCGTCGAGCGGTCCGACTTCGGGAATCGGCTTGTCCTCGAGCACGATGCGGTTTTTTTCGACGAATATGGCGGCTTCCATGGTTGTCATGGAGTTCTCCTGAGCATTCCTGTGCGCTTGAGTTCAGCACGAACCTCAGCCTGCGCCGGGTTTACGGACGGGAGGTTGATCATGGTCAATAATTAAGAATTGGAGGCGGATCGAACGACCGCTGTCTCTTTGTTAACCCACGAGAGGTTTGTCATGTCTGGTCAAGCTCGTTTCATGCTGGTCGCCTCGCCCCTGATGGAACACAGCCCGGCCTTCGACCGGGCCGCAGCGCTGGCCAAGGCCGAGGATGCGGCCCTGCATATCGTGGCCTTCGACTATCTGGAGGGCCTGGCGACCGCCGGCTTGGTCAACGAAAAGGCCCTGGAGCAGATGCGTCTGGGCTATGTCGAGCGTCACCGCCAGTGGCTTGAGGAACAGGCTCGCCCCTTGCGCAAGATCGGTGTGCACGTCACCACGGAGGTGACTTGGGTCGAAAATCCGCTGGAGGAAATCCTGACTCACCTCAAAGAGCAGCCGATGGACGTGCTGATCAAGGCGCTGGAACATCAATCACGGCTGTCGCGGCTGGTGTTTACCCCCCTCGACGTGCATTTGCTGCGCGAATGCCCGGTGCCGCTGCACTTCGTCAGCCATGCCAAGCATGCGTTACCGCGCAAGATCGTTGCAGCGGTGGACCCCTTCCATCGTGATGATCACTACAAAAGCTTCAATGACCGGATTCTGCACGAAGCGTCAAAACTGGCGAGTGCCTGCAATGCCGAACTCGACGTGGTCTACGCCTATGACCTTTCGTCGATCAGCTCGGACGAGTTCAGCTTCGAAAACGGTTCGGCGTTTTTCACTTCGGGCAAAGCCAAGACCCTGTTCGACTTTCAGGAGGATGCCTTCAACGAATTGGCCGCGCGCAACGGCATCGCACCGGAGCAACGGCACATGATCATGGGCAGCCCGACCAAAGTGTTGACCCGCTATGCCGATACCTATGACGTTGACGTGATTGTCATGGGCCGGGTCGGCCATCGCGGCATGGGCCGGTTGATCGGCAGCACGGTGGAGCATCTGCTGTACAAAATGCCGTGCAGTGTGTGGGTGGTCTACACCGAGCGGCTGGATGAGTGATCGGGTTGGTCAGGTAGTCAATTCTGCACATCCCCTTGTGGGAGCGGGCTTGCTCGCGAAGAGGACCTTTCATTCAACAGTGATGTTGACTGAATGTCCGCCTTCGCGAGCAAGCCCGCTCCCACAGGGGATTTATGTTGTCGTTTCAACGCCGTGTAATCACCACCTCCAGGTATTCACTGGGCACCACCAGCGACCGCTCCCCCGCCCGGTTCAGGCGATTGAGCAGTTCGGTCATGTCGTTTTCCAGGGCGGTGCCCCCTTCGGGTGGCAGGGTCGCAAAGGCTTTGTGAACCGGGCCATACCAGGTTCGGAAGGTGTCAATGAAGTGCGCGGCGGAGCGATAACGAAAGTTGAACAACCGCCGTGTCACCTGGAGCTGGAAGTCGCGCTGATCGAACTGCGAGTGCAACCAGGCTTCGGTGCCCCAGTTCGAAGGTGGTTGCGCGCCTGGCGGTGGCGGCAGGTGGCGGCCCAGGGTCTTGAACATCTGGCCGATGAAGCCTTCAGGCGTCCAGTTGGCAAGTCCGATCCGTCCGCCACGACGGCACACCCGCGCCAGTTCCGCTGCGGCCTTGGGCTGATCCGGCGTAAACATCACTCCAAAGGTTGAAAGCACGGCATCGAAACTGGCGTCCTCGAACGGCAAGTCCTCGGCATCGGCCACCTGAAAGGTCACGTCCAGGTGTTCCGCCCGCGCGCGGTCTTCGCCGCGTTCAAGCAACTTGGCCACATAGTCAGTGGACGTGACCTTGCAGCCCCGGCGCGCGGCGGCGAGCGTTGCGTTACCGTTGCCGGCGGCGACATCCAGCACCTGCTCATCACAAAGCAAGTCGCAGGCTTCGGCCAGTTGTTCGCCGACGATTTGTAAGGTGGTACCGATCACGGCGTAGTCGCCGCTGGCCCATGTGGTCATTTGACGATTTTTCAGGGCAGTGAGGTCAATGGGTGTACTCATGAAATCTGCTCCGTTGCGGGTTGGAACGCGTCCCGACTCACTCCGCCGTGGTGGGATCGATGATGTTCATGACCCGGGAAACGCTGTTGATGGGAAATTCACCCTTTTGGGCGTGCTCCCTGATGAGTCCCTCGTTCGGCGCGATGTATACGCAGTAAATCTTGTCGCCAGTGATGTAACTCTCCAGCCACTGAACCTCCGGTCCCATCTCGCGCAACACATCGCAGGATTTTTGCGAGATCGCTTTGAGCTCCTGTTGCGGCAGTCCGCCGGCACCCGGAAGCTCGCGTTCAATAATGTATTTAGGCATGGCAAGTTCCTTTTCTTGTGGGTGATGACAGGGTCGGCAATGATCCCGTCGTCCACAAACTATCGCTCCCGGATACGCCGGCGTCCTGCCGATCGTCCGGAGAATTCACGAAACAGGGCATTCTCCGATGCATGGTCGCCTATCTGTAACGCGCCATTAACAGATTGGCTTGCGTCGCCTAAAACGGGTTAAGCGGCAGGCGTCTTGGCCTCTTCCAGCAATTGCCGAATCATCTGCTCCTGAGTCTCGTACCGTCCCTCGCCAAAGTAGGTGTAACGCACCTGCCCCTTGGCATCGATCAGGTAGTGAGCGGGCCAGTACTGGTTGTCGAAGGCGCGCCAGATCGCGTAGTTATTGTCGATCGCCACCGGGTAGGTGATGCCGAGTTTTTTCACCTGATCGCGGACGTTGTCGATGATGCGTTCGTAACCGTATTCAGGGGTGTGCACGCCGATCACGACCAGGCCGTCCTTCTCGTATTTCTTCGCCCAGTCCTTCACGTAGGGCAAGGTGTGCTGGCAGTTGATGCAGTCGTACGTCCAGAAGTCCACCAACACCACTTTGCCGCGCACGGAATCGTTGCTCAGCGCTGGCGAGTTGAGCCACTCGACCGCGCCAGAGAGTGACGGCATCGCGCCTTTGGCCGCGTCCACGGTCGAGTCGGCCTTGACCTTGCTAACGAAGTAATCGACCACTTTCGGTACGGTTTCCAGCACGTGTTGTTCAACCGTGGTGACGCCTTCGGATGAGGTGCTGGCGAGCAATTTGTTGTCGGCCCCGGTGGAGATGACTGCTGCAGCAACCAACACCGCAGCCCCCGTGCCGCGCCGCAGCCAACCGGTGAGCGGAATCGACGGTTTCAAGCGATTGACCAGGCCGCGACCGGCGAAGATCAAAGTGCCCAGGGACAACGCGCTGCCCAGGCCGTACGCCACCAGCAGCAGACTGGTGTGAGCGCTGGCGCCTTGCAGCATGGCGCCGGTGAGGATCACCCCGAGGATCGGCCCGGCACACGGTGCCCAGAGCAGACCGGTGGCGATGCCGATCATCACCGAGCCTAACGGGCCAGACATTTTGCGGGTGTTGGGATCAAGGCGATTGCCCAGCAGCACGAACGGGCGCGCCAGCCAGCCACCGATGCGGGCGGAGATCAGCGACAGCGCGAACAGCACCATCACAATCAGCGCCACATGGCGGCCGGTGTTGTTGGCTTGCACCACCCAATCGCTGCTGACCACCGCCAGGCTGGAGATCAGTGCGAAGGTCAGGGCCATGCCGCCGAGGGTGAGCAGGATCGAAGAACGCGTGCGTTTAACCCCGGCAAACAGAAACGGCACGACCGGGAGGATGCAGGGGCTGAGGACGGTAAAAATGCCGCCCAGGAATGCGATGAGGAACATGGGGATCACCTTGAGAATACGAAGGGCGATACACCGCCGTTCCCATGTGGGAGCGGGCTTGCTCGCGAAGGCGCAGTGTCAGTCGACATCAATGTTGAATGTACTGGCCTCTTCGCGGGCAAGCCCGCTCCCACACTGGGACGGCGGGAATTGACAGAACTGTGCAGGCTTCAGGCCTCTAGCTGCTGGCTCTGTGGCGTCCGGCTGTAGCCGTTCTCTGCAACCAGTTGCCCTTGCGGTGTGCGGCTGGAACCATCCTCAGTCAGCAGCGGAGTCAGTTGGAAGCAGGTGCTGCTGCCACAGCTGCTCTGTTCTACCGCAGCGTTGGCATGGGCGGCGGCACCCGCTACGGAGAAAACGATGGCGGTGAAAAAGCGGGTGATGTTGTTCATGATGTTCTTCCTGTTTCAAAGGGGATGGGCAATGGGTCGTCGAAGGATTCAGCTGCCTTCGTTGCAGCCGTCAGCGAATTTGCTGTAATCCAGGACCCGGGTTTTTCCTTGGGAATCCAGGTAGGTCATCCGGGCATTCACAATCCCGCAGGTAGGGGTGGCGTCCTGTTTCATCGACAGCACTTTCTGGATGTCCAGGTGCGTGCCGTAGGTGTAGGTTTGAGGGGTGACATCGGCTTCGGCGCGGGCCGACAAAGTGCAGATGTTCAGGGCGGCAAACAGGCAGGCGGCGTACACGGCTTTGGTGTTCATGGTGATTTCCTCAAGGCTTCAATAGGTCAATCGTTGATTGAGCCGAGGCGGTTGGGTTTGCCTCGATGGAACCTATTTGAAACCCGCGAGGTATCCCGTCTGTGTCGAGAACAGGCGCGGATAAATCGCTGTGTATCAGCGCCTGCTTGCGATACACAGCGATACAACCCCCCTGAAATCGCAATGCTGTCTTGAGTCCGTGAGAAACCTGTGGCGAGGGAGCTTGCTCCCGCTTGAGTGCGTAGCATTCACAATAATCGGCAAGGGTTGTCAGATTTTTTGGGGCCGCTGCGCAGCCCGACGCGAGCAAGCTCGCTCGCCACAAAGAGTCGCGCTTAAGTGAACAGCATTGCCCTGAAACCGGCTGTTTTTGCGTCCCCGTGTATCTGCTGATACGCCAGATACACTGCAATACAATCGACGGCAGGCGAGCGGGCCAAGGCTCGATAGACTGCGCGACAACTCCCATTCAAGAGGCTTGGTCACCATGGAACACGTCGATCACATTCTCATCGTGGACGATGACCGCGAGATCCGGGAACTGGTAGGCAACTACCTGAAAAAGAACGGCCTGCGCACCACCGTGGTGGCGGATGGACGACAGATGCGCTCGTTTCTGGAGTCCACACCGGTGGATTTGATCGTGCTCGACATCATGATGCCAGGCGACGATGGCCTGGTCCTCTGCCGCGAGTTGCGCGCGGGCAAACACAAGGCCACGCCGGTGCTGATGCTCACCGCTCGCAACGATGAAACCGACCGCATCATCGGCCTGGAAATGGGCGCCGACGATTACCTGGTCAAACCGTTCGCTGCCCGTGAATTGCTCGCCCGCATCAACGCTGTGCTGCGCCGCACGCGGATGCTGCCACCGAACCTGATCATCACCGAAAGCGGTCGCCTGCTGGCGTTCGGTCGCTGGCGCCTGGACACCTCGGCCCGGCATCTGCTGGATCAGGACGGCACCATGGTCGCCCTCAGTGGCGCGGAATATCGTTTGCTGCGGGTGTTCCTCGATCATCCTCAGCGGGTGCTCAATCGCGACCAGTTGCTCAACCTGACCCAGGGCCGCGACGCCGATCTGTTCGACCGCTCCATCGACTTGCTGGTGAGCCGCTTGCGTCAGCGTCTGCTGGACGATGCCCGGGAACCGGCCTACATCAAGACCGTGCGCAGTGAAGGTTATGTGTTCTCCCTGCCGGTGGAAGTGCTCGGTGCGCCGTCATGAATCTTGCGCTGCATTGGCCCCGCACGCTGGCTTCGCGGCTGTCGCTGATTTTCCTGATCGGCCTGATCCTCGCCCAGGCGCTGTCCTTTGGCGCTCAGTACTATGAGCGTTACGAAAGTGCGAAAAATACGATGTTGGGCAATCTGGAAACCGATGTCTCGACCTCTCTGGCCATCCTCGACCGTTTGCCCGCCGACGAACGCCCGAACTGGCTACAGCGTCTGGAACGCGCCAACTACAACTATCTATTGAATGAAGGCTCGCCGGGCACGCCGATGGCAACCCGCGAAGTGCCGATTGCAGCGACCTCGATTCAGGACGCCATCGGCCATGATTACCCGCTGACCTTCACCGACATCCCAGGCCCGAAAAAACACTTCCAGGCCCACCTGAGACTGAAGGACGGCAGCCCTGTCACTATCGACGTGCGACCTTCGATGGTGCCGTTGTCGCCGTGGTTGCCGGCGGTGTTGCTGGGGCAACTGGCATTGATGATCGCCTGCACCTGGCTGGCCGTGAGAATCGCCATTCGCCCGCTCACCCACCTCGCCCAAGCGGTGGAAACCCTCGACCCCAACACCCATGCCGTACACCTGGACGAAAAAGGCCCGACCGAAGTCGCCTACGCCGCGCGGGCCTTCAATGCGATGCAGGCGCGCATTGCGGCTTATCTCAAGGAGCGCATGCAACTGTTGGCGGCGATTTCCCACGACCTGCAAACCCCGATCACCCGCATGAAACTGCGCGCCGAGTTCATGGATGACTCCAGCGAGAAAGACAAACTGTGGAGCGACCTCGGCGAGATGGAACACCTGGTGCGCGAAGGCGTGGCCTATGCCCGCAGCATTCATGGTGCCACCGAGGAGAGTCGTCGCACCGATCTGGATTCGTTCCTCGACAGCCTGGTGTTCGACTATCAGGACATGGGCAAAGACGTCCGGATCGACGGCAAAAGCGCAGCCGTGATTAGCACCCGGCCGCATGCCTTGCGACGAGTGCTGGTGAACCTGATAGACAACGCACTGAAATTCGCCGGTACCGCAGAGCTGTGGGTGGAAACGCAGGCCGATGGCAGCTTGTCGGTGAAAGTGATGGACCGTGGGCCGGGGATTGCCGAAGAGCAATTGGCACAGGTGATGGAACCGTTCTACCGCGTGGAGAATTCGCGCAATCGCAGTACGGGAGGGACCGGTTTGGGGTTGGCGATTGCCCAGCAGTTGGCCATCGCGATTGGCGGCTCGCTGACCTTGAGCAATCGTGACGGTGGTGGTTTGTGTGCGGAACTCAAGTTGCCAAAGCCCCAATAAACACCCCATATCCCTGTGGGAGCGGGCTTGCCCGCGATGAGCATCGGTATCTACACATCTCCCGATCCTGGTCTATAAAAGGACGGCATGGATATCAAATGACCGGGCTAGATGCC
>NZ_JBXAOA010000054.1:0-33125 GCF_058802325.1 Pseudomonas sp. GW822-FHT02E03
CCCCCCCCCCCCCCCCCCCCCCCCCCCCCCCCCCCCCCCCCCCCCCCCCCCCCCCCCCCCCCCCCCCCCCCCCCACCTCTGCTCCTACAGGTTATGTGGTTTACAGGGCAGAAGGCCGGAGCAACGATTGGCCTCTACTCAGTCCTCGAGACGCGGGAAGCGGCTGGCGATGTCGTCGCCGGTGAAACTAGCCACCCTGCCTTCGGGGTTGTTAAACAGACGGATGGTGACGAAATGCGGGTGCTCGCACATGTCGAACCAATGCGGCGTACCGGCGGGCACCAGGATCAGGTCATTTTTCTCGCAAAGCACGGCGTAGACGTAATCGCCGATGTGCAGGGAGAACAAGCCACGGCCAGCGACGAAAAATCGTACTTCGTCTTCAGCGTAGCGGTGTTCATCGAGGAACCTGGCGCGCAGTTCGGCTTTTTGCGGGTGATCGCTGTTCAAACTGACGACGTCGACAGTGAGGTAACCGCGCTCGGTCATCAATTTGTCGATGTGCTCCTGATACGCGGCGATCACTTCTTCCTGGCTGGCACCGGGCTGGATTTTCGCTGTGGTTTGCCAACGGTCAAAGCGCACGCCCTGTTCGGCCAGGGTCGAGGCGATGTCCTCGAGGTGGGTCAGGACTTTGTTCGGTATTTCAGGGCTGGAGACGTGATAAACGGACAGGCTGCTCATCTGGGCAACTCCTTAACGGTTCATGCTTTATGGTTCGAGAGCGAGCGCGTCTTAAACTCGCACTCGAACAAAAATTCAAAAGCCTCGATCTGCCGTAGCGCGTCGCTCATGCGCACGCCCCACGTCGATGATTTCCGGGCGAGATGTTCGCAGGCCAGGCTCATGGCCTGTCCTCTTGCATACGTGTCGCAATGATAACGGCAGCGGCGAAGGCTGCGAGACTGGCAATGCTAAAGGTCACTGTGGCGCCGAGGGCATTCCAGCTGTAGCCGGAATACAACGCGCCCAGTGCGCCGCCGGTGCCAGCCAACGCAGCATACAACGCCTGGCCCTGGCCTTGCTGACGGGCGCCGAAGCTACGTTGCACGAACTGGATGGCAGCCGCGTGAAAGCTGCCGAAAGTTGCGGCGTGCAACACTTGGGCGAACAGCAATACCCAGAGGAATTCAGCAAACGAACCGAGCAACAACCAACGCAAAGCCGCCAGCAGGAAACTCGCCAGCAGCACCCGGCGCACCGAGAAGCGCGCCAGAATCTTGCTCATGGCCAGGAACATTAATACTTCAGCGACCACGCCCAAGGCCCAGAGCATACCAATCAAGCCACGGGTGTAACCCAGTCGCTCAAGGTGCAGGGTCAGAAAGGTGTAATACGGCCCGTGGCTCATCTGCATCAGGGCCACGCAACCGTAGAATGCCAACACGCCGGGGTTGCGCAATTGCTGGAGGAATCCCTTCCCCGCCAACCGTTCACTCTGGACCGGTTGCGCGTTGGGTACCCACAAACTGCTGACGACGATCCCGGCCATGATCAGCACCAGCGCCACCGGATAGATGTCCAGGCTAAGCCATTCGAACAACCGGCCGAGGGCGACCACGGTGATGATGAAGCCGATGGAACCCCACAGGCGAATCTGACTGTAGCGAGATGTCTGCCCCTGCAAATGCGCCAGGGTGATGACTTCGAACTGCGGCAATACCGCATGCCAGAAGAACGCGTGCAAGGCCATGACCATTGCCAGCCACGCGTAGCTTTTGCTGACGAAAATCAGTGAGAAGGTCAGCAACGTACAGACCGCGCCGAACCGCACGATGGCCAGCCGTCGCCCGGTGTAGTCACCGAGCCAGCCCCAGATGTTCGGCGCCACGCAGCGCATCAGCATCGGGATCGCCACCAGTTCGCCAATGCGCGCACTGGAAAAGCCCAGGTGATCGAAGTACAGCGCCAGGAATGGCGCTGTCGAACCGAGTAATGCGAAATAGAACAGATAGAAACTGGAAAGCCGCCAGTACGGAAGCGCCGTCACGTCGTCAGGCCCCGGCGGCTATGAGGCTCTGCACAAAAACTGCCTGCGCGACGAGTTTTCGTACAGACCCTGCGTCAGCCATTAAAGCTGACCCAGCACCGGAGTGCTCACGCGCACATCGACGTTCTGCCCGCGGTGACGCAGCAGGTGATCCATCAATACGATGGCCATCATCGCTTCGGCAATCGGCGTGGCGCGGATGCCGACGCACGGGTCGTGACGGCCCTTGGTGACGACCTCAACCGGGTTGCCATGGATGTCGATGGAACGGCCCGGCGTGGTGATGCTCGATGTCGGCTTAAGCGCCAGGTGCGCCACGATCGGCTGACCGGACGAGATGCCACCGAGAATGCCGCCGGCGTTGTTGCTGAGGAAACCTTCCGGAGTCATTTCATCACGGTGTTCGGTGCCGCGCTGGGCGATGCTGGCAAAACCGGCGCCGATCTCAACGCCTTTGACCGCGTTGATGCTCATCAGCGCGTGGGCCAGTTCGGCGTCGAGGCGGTCGAAGATCGGCTCGCCGAGGCCCGGCATCACGCCTTCGGCGACCACGGTGATTTTCGCGCCGACCGAATCCTGGTCGCGACGCAACTGGTCCATATAGGCTTCCAGCTCCGGCACTTTGTCCGGGTCGGGGCTGAAGAAGGCGTTTTCTTCCACCGAATCCCAGGTCTTGAACGGGATTTCAATCGGGCCGAGCTGGCTCATGTAGCCACGAATGACGATGCCTTGGGTAGCCAGGTACTTTTTCGCAATCGCCCCTGCCGCCACGCGCATGGCGGTTTCACGGGCCGAACTGCGACCGCCGCCGCGGTAATCGCGCTCGCCGTATTTGTGGTGGTAGGTGTAGTCGGCGTGGGCCGGGCGGAACAGATCCTTGATCGCCGAATAGTCCTTGGACTTCTGGTCGGTGTTGCGGATCAACAGGCCGATGGCGCAACCGGTGGTGCGGCCTTCGAACACGCCGGAAAGGATTTCGACTTCGTCGGCTTCCTGGCGCTGGGTGGTGTGGCGGCTGGTGCCGGGCTTGCGGCGATCCAGGTCGCGCTGCAGATCCTCAAGGGAAATCTCCAGGCCCGGCGGGCAGCCATCGACAATGGCGACCAACGCCGGACCATGGCTTTCGCCCGCAGTGGTGACAGTGAACAGCTTGCCGTAGGTATTGCCGGACATGCGGGACGCTCCGTGAAATCGAAACTAAAATACGTAATGCGCGCCAGTATACGCAGGCTACCCGACTAGTTCATCCTCGAACCTTATGCTCGAACCTTATGGCCGCCTGCGAGTCCAACCGGCACCGAGTGGATGATGGCGTGATGATGCTGCGAGTTTTAGCCTTGAGCCTTACTTTGTTTACCGGCCTGCTCCCCTATGTGGCCCAGGCCACCGTCCTGCAACGTCCCATCACATTGGACACGGGCAGCGGCGAGCTTTTCGGCTCGCTGTTGCTGCCCAAGTCCGACACGCCAGTGCCGGTTGTCCTGATCATTTCTGGCTCCGGTCCTACGGATCGTGACGGAAACAACCCCGACGGCGGACGCAACGACAGCCTCAAACGGCTGGCCTGGGTGCTGGCCAAACACAACATCGCCAGCGTGCGCTACGACAAACGCGGCGTGGCGGCGAGCCTGGCTGCGACTCCAGACGAACGTAATCTGTCGGTGGAGGCCTATGTGGCTGACGCCCAAGCCTGGGGCCACAAGCTCAAAACCGATCCGCGCTTTGGCAAACTGATTTTGCTCGGCCACAGCGAAGGTGCGTTGATCGCCAGCCTCGCGGCACCAAACATCGATGCCGCGGCGGTGATTTCCCTGTCCGGCAGCGCCCGACCGATCGATCAGGTACTGCGCCAGCAGTTGAGTAATCGCCTGCCGCCTCCCTTGATGCTGCGCAGCAATGAACTGCTCGACAGCCTCAAGGCCGGCCACACCGACGACAACGTGCCACCGCAATTGCAGGTGATTTTCCGCCCCAGCGTGCAGCCGTATCTGATTTCGCTGTTCCGCCAGGACCCGGCAGCGGCCTTCGCCAAACTGAAAATGCCGGCGTTGATCATCCAGGGCAGCAACGACATTCAGGTCGGCGTGGGTGATGCCAAGGCGCTCAAGGCCGCCAAACCGGACGCCGAACTGGCGCTGATCGAAGGCATGAACCACGTGATGCGCATCGTGCCCAACGACGTGAAGCGGCAATTGGCCTCCTATAAAGATCCGCAATTACCGCTGGCGGCCGAACTCGGCGCGCGAATCCTCGAGTTTATTGACGGACTTCGCACCCGTTAAACGCTGTCAGAAGGCGTTCTCAACCAGTTTTCACGCCGTGAAAACCAGTTGAGAACGTCCCTGGCCCTCCAGTCCTGAAAAAAACGGCCGATAAGCCTTTGTCGCCAGCGCTATGACTGGCGGCAAGCAGAGCTTGGACAGGATCTCGCCGTTATGACTGATACCCAGACTTCACCCGACACCACCGCTGAAAAAGACGCACCGCCAGCGGTCGAGCTGCCGTGGGCGGACGTCCACGTCGAGCACCACAAAATGCTCCGCCTGGCGCCGCTGAAAACCGACCGCAACACCGGTGGACGGCCGTTGCGCTTTGTCGAATTCGGTTACGCCGAACGCAATAGCAAGGAACACAGCCTGCTGCGCATGGCCATCAAACTGCCGGGCCAACGGGTGCGCAAAGAACAGAATCATCTGGATGTCTGGGTTGATCACGCTTCCAAACGTGTGCATTTCGGCCCGGAAAGTGGTTTGCAGATCGAGCCGATGAACCGTGGCATCGGGCGCTATATGGCCGCTCAGGGCATTACGTGGGCGAAAAAGAGATGGCCCGCTTATACCGTCGACGGCACTGACCTGAACAACAAGGATGCGCTGAACGAAGACACTCGCCTGCGCCGCGATCACTTTCTGCGGGTGCACGGTTTTGACGTGGTCTACGCCGACGCCCAGCATTTGAAGGGCAGCGTTAAAGAGGTGTCGGTCGGTGATTTGCTCGGCGACTGGAACAGCGAAAAGTTGCAGCAGGTGGAAATCCTCGAAGCCGCGCAGATGCTCCAACAAGCCGAGCAGAACCTGGCGGAACAGGAAGTCAAACTGAAGAAGCACGAAGAAAAAGTCAGCAAGTACAAACGCGAAGACGCCGGGCTGCGTTTTACCATTACCTGTCTGGTGGCGTTTGCGGTGTTTCAGGCGGGATTGTTGATCTGGATTGCTACGCACCGTTGAAGGCTTGAGACCGCGGCGCTGCCATCGCGGGCAAGCCACGCTCCCACAGGTTTTGTGTGTGCCAGATCAATAGGACACAACACAAAACCTGTGGGAGCGTGGCTTGCCCGCGATGGCTTTCTAGAGTCAGACGCGAGAAGCGAACAGCGCCTGATGATCGCGGCACTGCTCCGCTGTCAGCATGAACACTCCATGCCCACCGCGCTCGAACTCCAGCCAGGCGAAGTCGACTTCCGGGTACAGCGCCTCGACGTGAACCTGGCTGTTACCCACCTCGACAATCAGCAAACCTTTCTCGGTCAGATGATCCGCCGCTTCGGCGAGCATGCGGCGCACCAGGTTCAAACCGTCGTCGCCACAGGCCAGGCCCAGCTCCGGTTCGTGCTGATATTCGTCCGGCATGTCGGCGAAATCTTCCGCATCGACGTAGGGCGGGTTCGACACGATCAGGTCGAAACGTTGACCCGGCAAGCCATCAAAACCATCGCCCTGAACGGTGAACACCCGCTCATCGACACCGTGGCGCTCGATGTTCTGGTTCGCCACTTCCAGCGCTTCGAACGACAGATCGGCCAGTACCACTTCGGCGTTCTGGAACTCGTAGGCACAGGCGATGCCGATGCAACCGGAACCGGTGCACAGGTCTAGAATGCGCGCAGGCTCGGCGCCGAGCCACGGTTCGAAACGCTTTTCGATCAGCTCGCCAATTGGCGAACGCGGGATCAGCACGCGTTCGTCGACAATGAACGACATACCGCAGAACCAGGCTTCACCCAGCAGGTAAGCGGTCGGAATGCGCTCTTCGATGCGACGTTTGAGCAGGCGCTGCAAGTTGACCAGTTCGTCCTCTTCCAGATTGCAGTCGAGGTAGCTATCAGCAATTTCCCACGGCAGGTGCAATGCACCCAACACCAGTTGACGGGCTTCGTCCCAGGCGTTGTCGGTCCCATGGCCGAAAAACAGATCCTCCCCATGGAAGCGGCTGACGGCCCAACGGATATGGTCACGCAGGGTACGAAGTCGGGAAGTGATCACGGGGCAAACTCCAGAAAAAACGACTGACGATTCTAACAGCCAAAAGACGCCACGACGACGCAGGAAAAACACCGGACCAGATGTAGGACTCTTCTATTTTTTCAGCAAGCTATTGAACAGAACGAGTATCTTGACAAGGCTGCGACCCAACAACGGCGGTGCCTACGATGGTAGCGATTCACAGAAGCGCTCAGCCAGAGGACAATGTCGCAAAAGCCCCACTCGAAGGAGCCCCAGAATGTCCGTTCCAAAAACGATGTTTCAACTCAGCGGCCGTGGTTATGCAGCGGCCAATCTGGGTCATGCGACCCTTGTCATCATCGATGCCCAGAAAGAATACCTCAGCGGCCCCTTGGCACTGAGCGGCATGGATGCTGCCGTCGCGAACATCAAGCAACTGGTCGCCGCTGCCCGTGCTGCCGGTCGGCCGATCGTGCACGTGCGCCACCTCGGCACCGTCGGTGGGCTGTTCGACCCGCAAGGCGAGCGCGGTGAGTTCATCCCGGGCCTGGAGCCACAGGGCGATGAAACCATCATCGGAAAATTGCTGCCGAGTGCGTTTCATGGCACCGAACTGCTGGAGCGCCTGCAGAATCTCGGCTCGCTGGACCTTATCGTCTGCGGCTTCATGAGCCATTCCAGCGTCAGCACTACCGTGCGCGCCGCGAAGAACCTGGGCTTTCGTTGCACATTGGTTGAAGACGCCTGCGCGACTCGCGATCTGCCCTCCAAGGGTGGCGTCCTGAGCGCCGAGCACGTTCAGCACACCGAGATGGCGATCATGGCGGACAATTTCGCCACCCTCGCCCAGACCCGCGAACTGATCTGATCGACCGTCGATGAGCGGTCCATGCCGCCGCTCATCCGCAAAAGCCTCTCATTTGCTGTAATTGCCCTAGCCTCAGGAACATCCCGGTCAACTCCCGGTCGAAGGGCCGATACCCATTGAGGAAGGTCGGAATGAAGTTATCCGATGGTTTTGATGCACGCCGCTTGCGGCCCAAAGGCCAAAGCAACTGGCGTTTTCGCTTCGGCGCAGCCATTGCCGCTCTGCTGGCGATGTGCGGCGTGCTGCTGGTGATGGCAGGTGCCGCCAGCCTGCTCGGCCAAGCGCCCGCCCTGGGCGAGTTGAATACCAACCGGGTCGGTTCGGCAGTGATTTTGGCGATTGGCCTGTTCGTGCTGTACATCGGCGTGTGGCTGTGGCGCCGCTGCCGCCGCCGTTCGCGTCAATCGCAAGAGCTGAACATGTCCCCGCATTTGATGAAAAAACACGACTGAGCCGAACGCCACGCGTTTTGTCGCGCCCCATTCGCTTCGACTTGGGTAAACTGGCCGCCCTTCGCGGAGGCTGACATGCAAGACGACGATTTTTCCCTGTTCAAAAGCGCGATCCAAGGCGTCAAGCCGATCAAGCACGATCGCGCCGAAACCGGCAAACCCAAGGCCGACCGCGCGCAAATCGCCAAGCTGCGCCAGGCCGCCACCGTGCGCACCGATGCCACCACCGTTGATGGGCTGTCCGATCAGTTCGTCATTGATGTCGGCCCCGAAGATGAGCTGATGTGGGCCCGCGACGGTGTCCAGGAAAGCCAGATGCGCAAGCTCAAGATCGGACAGATTCCGTTCGAAGGCAGCCTCGACCTGCATGGCATGAACGTGGAAAAGGCCCGTGAGACCCTATGGGCCTTTCTGGCCGAAGCGACCAAATTCGAAATCCGCTGCGTACGTGTCACCCACGGCAAAGCGGTGCGCCTGGACGGCAAGCGGCCGATGATCAAAAGCCACGTCAACACGTGGCTGCGCCAGCATCCACAGGTGCTTGGCTTCACCTCGTGCCAACCGAAACACGGCGGCGCCGGAGCGGTTTATGTGATGCTCAAACGCACCATGATGGAAGGTCGCGACGAGTGATGCCGTCGCTTCACGCTTGCAGCGCCGTGTCCGTCACCGTACCCTTGCCCTTTGCGTAAAATCCCACAGGTAGTTTCATGTCCCTGGAACAGAATTACACCGAGATTCTCGGCCAATTGGGCGAGGACGCCTCCCGCGAGGGCCTGCTCGACACGCCAAAACGTGCCGCCAAAGCCATGCAGTACCTCTGCCGCGGTTATGAACAGACACTGGAAGAGGTCACCAACGGTGCCTTGTTCAGCTCCGACAACAGCGAGATGGTGCTGGTCAAGGACATCGAGCTCTACTCGTTGTGCGAGCACCACATGCTGCCGTTCATCGGCAAGGCCCATGTTGCCTACATCCCGAGCGGCAAGGTCCTGGGGCTGTCGAAAGTCGCGCGGATCGTCGATATGTACGCTCGCCGCCTGCAGATCCAGGAAAACCTCAGTCGCCAGATCGCCGATGCGGTCCAGCAAGTCACCGGCGCCCTGGGCGTTGCGGTGGTGATCGAGGCCAAGCACATGTGCATGATGATGCGCGGTGTGGAGAAACAGAACTCGACGATGATCACCTCGGTGATGCTCGGCGAGTTCCGCGAAAACGCGGCCACCCGCAGCGAGTTTCTCAGCCTGATCAAGTAACTCGCAGCACGAAGAAAACCGGCACTGATCGCCGGTTTTTTTTTCGCCTGCGAAAATCAGGTAAGCTGCGCGCCTTCTGTTTGCCCCTGTGAGGCTTATACCATGTTCGTTAAAGCGCTTCGTGTCGGCCTTGGCCAACTGATCATCTTCATCGACTTCATCACCCGTCCGGGCAAAAAACAGCGCCCTGCCGAAGCTCAGGCTCAGGTCAACACGGCCGCCAAGGACCTGACCCTGTATCAGTTCCATGCTTGCCCGTTCTGCGTGAAAACCCGCCGCACCCTGCGTCGCCTGAACGTTCCGGTGGCGTTGCGCGATGCGAAGAACAACGAACAGGATCGCCAGGCTCTGCTGGAGCAAGGTGGCAAGATCAAGGTGCCGTGCCTGCGCATCGAAGAGAATGGCCAGACCACCTGGATGTATGAGTCCAAGGTGATCATTGATTATCTGGATAAGCGGTTTGCTGCAGCCTGAGGTTTTGTGGTGTTTCGACCGGCGCCATCGCGGGCAAGCCCGCTCCCACAAGGATTTGTAGAGTAAATGGGATCTGTGTTTAAAACAGATCCACTGTGGGAGCGGGCTTGCCCGCGATGACGCCAGACCAGCCACCACAAACTTCAGACAAAAATAAACCGGCCCATGGGCCGGTTTATTTTTTTCTGCATCCCCTCAAGCCGCTTCTGCGGCCTGGGCCTGACGCACCACCGTCGCCAATCGCTTGAGCCCTTCGTCCAGCCGCGCCGGGTCGATGTGGCTGAAATTCAGCCGCAGATGACCGGGGTTGTTGTCCGGTTCAGGAAAAAATGGCTCGCCCGGCATAAACGCCACATCCGCCGCCAGCGCAGCCTTGAGCAGCGTGCGCGTATCGAGCGGCTGCTTGAGTGTCAGCCAGAAAAACAACCCGCCCTGCGGCACGTTCCACTGCGCCAGATCGGAAAAGTGCGTTTCCAATGCCGACTGAAACGCATCCCGACGAACCCGATAGAAATCACGCAACTCACCCAGATGCTGTTGGTATTTCTCAGTGCCGATCCATTGCAGCGCTTGCCACTGCCCGATGCGGTTGGTGTGCAGATCGGCCGATTGCTTGAGCCGCAGCAAGTGCGCAAACAGGTCTGGGCTGGCGATCAGGTAACCGACCCGCAAGCCCGGCAACAGGGTTTTCGACACGGTGCCGGTGTAGATCCAGCTGGCTTTGTTCAAGCGGCTGACGATCGGCGTGGCACTGCCGCCGTCGAAGGTCAGTTCGCGGTAGGGTTCGTCTTCGATCAGGGTTACGCCGAACTCGTCGAGCAACGCCGCCACTGCATCGCGCTTAGCCTCGCTGTAGCGCACTGCCGAGGGGTTCTGAAACGTCGGAATCAGGTAGATGAACGCTGGCTTGTGTTTTTCCAGACGGTTACGCAGTTGTGCCAGGTTCGGGCCATCGGCTTCCAATGGGACGGTGATGCAGTCGGCGCCAAACAGCTGAAAAATCTGCAACGCCGCCAGGTAGGTCGGTGCTTCGAGCAGAATCTCGGTGCCTTTGTCGATGTACAGCTTGGCCGCCAGATCGAGGGTTTGCTGGGAGCCGCTGACCACCAATACCTGACTCGCCTCACACGGCACACCCAACGCTCGGGCTTCGGCCGCCAGCGCCTCACGCAGTGCCGGCTCGCCTTCGCTCATGCCGTATTGCCCCATGGACAGTGGCATATCCGCCCACTCGACTTTCGGCAGCATGGCTTCGGCCGGCAAGCCGCCGGCGAACGACATCACTTCCGGACGCTGGGCGGCGGCGAGGATTTCACGGATCAAAGAACTTTTAAGGCGCGAGACACGTTCGGAAAAAGCCATGGGGGTCACCGGTAGCGAGGCCTGAGGAAAATGAGTCAAACTGGTTGACCGAAATTACGACAGACCGAGCGGATACGTCAACATGCTTGACCTTAAAAACCCCAGCACTCAGCAACAAGCCATGGAAGCGTTTTTCTTCGGTTACCAGGCGTTCACCGCCAAGGCCGACGAAATGCTCGAGCGTCGCGGCTTGAGCCGAGTGCACCAACGCATCGTGTTTTTCATTGCCCGCTACCCTGCCCTCAGCGTCAAGGAGTTGCTGGCGTTGCTCGGCGTGAGCAAACAGGCGCTGAACATGCCGCTGCGTCAGTTGGTAGAAATGCATTTGGTGAACAGCGTCGCGTCCGAGACCGACAAGCGTAAGCGGCTGCTGGAACTGACTGCAGAAGGCGCGCGGTTCGAGCAGTCGCTGCGGCGCGAGCAGGTGAAATTGCTCGAGCGGGTGTTTGCCGAAGCTGGGGAGACGGCGGTGAATGGGTGGTTGGCGGTGAATCTCGCGCTGGGTAAAGCCCAGGTCTTTCCAAGCTGATCGTTCCCACGCTCTGCGTGGGAATGCATCCCGTGACGCTCTGCGTCACATCAACGGCGGACGCAGAGCGTCCATGGCGGCATTCCCACGCAGAGCGTGGGAACGATCGTCTATAGCCGATATATCCCGATCAACAAACTTTTCGTCTACAAAATCAAAAACATTATTTGCTTTATTTGTATACAAAAGCATAATTCGCTTCGTGCGAGTTCTTGACCAACAAGTCAACAAATTCGCAAGTACCTCAAAGGGTCGCTGCCACCCTCATGGGTCCGGCCCTGGAAATAACAATAAAACTCTTGAGGAGTACTCGCTGTGGAAAGCCGCAAATCCGAAGCCCCGACGCTGGAACTCTCGCCGCCATTACGCAATGGCTGGCTGGAGCGCATCTTCAAACTCAGCTTGCACGGCACCACGGTGAAGACCGAGCTGATCGCCGGTCTGACAACCTTCATCACCATGGCTTACATCATCTTCGTCAACCCGAACATCATGGCCGATGCCGGCATCGATCACGGTGCGGCGTTCGTCGCCACCTGCATCGCCGCCGCACTGGGTTGCCTGCTGATGGGCCTGTACGCCAACTGGCCGGTCGGCCTGGCACCGGGCATGGGCCTGAACGCGTTCTTCACTTACACCGTGGTCGGCACCATGGGCTACAACTGGGAAACCGCCCTTGGTGCGGTGTTCGTTTCCGGTGTGTTGTTCATGTTCCTGACCTTTTCCCGGATTCGCGAATGGCTGCTCAACAGCATTCCAGTGAGTTTGCGCTTTGCCATGGGCGCCGGTGTGGGTCTGTTTCTAGGGCTGATCGGCTTGAAAACCGCAGGCATCGTGGTCGATAGCCCGGCCACCCTGATCAAGCTCGGTTCCCTGCGCGAACCTGGTCCGCTGCTGGCGGCCATCTGCTTCCTGATGATCGCCGTGCTCAGCTACCACAAAGTGTTCGGCGCGATCCTCATCAGCATCATCACCGTGACCCTGGCCGGTTGGGGCCTGGGGCTGGTGCACTACGAGGGCATCATGTCTGCCCCGCCGAGCCTGGCTCCGACGTGGATGGCCATGGACGTCGCCGGTGTATTCAATATCAGCATGATCAGCGTGGTTCTGGCTTTCCTCTTTGTGCACATGTTTGACACCGCTGGCACCTTGATGGGCGTTGCACAACGCGCCGGTCTGGTAAACGCTGACGGCAAGATCGAAAACCTTTCCCGCGCCCTCAAAGCCGACAGTGCTTCCAGTGTATTCGGTGCGGTGGTCGGTGTTCCGCCAGTCACCAGCTATGTGGAAAGTGCCGCGGGTGTCGCAGCGGGTGGTCGGACTGGTCTTACCGCTGTGACCGTAGGTGTGCTATTTATTGCCGCGATGTTTTTCGCACCGCTGGCTGGCATGATCCCCGCTTATGCAACCGCCGGTGCGCTGATTTATGTGGCGATGCTGATGATGGGCGGCATGGCGCATATCGAATGGGACGAAGCGACCGACAGCATTCCGGCGATCGTTACCGCGATCATGATGCCGCTGACCTTCTCGGTCGCCGACGGTATCGCGCTGGGCTTTATCACTTACGTGGTGCTGAAGGCTTTCACCGGTAAACACAAGGAAATTTCCGTCAGTTTGTGGGTGCTCTGCGCGATCTTCATCGCCAAGTTCATTTTCTTGTAAGCCGTCTACGTTTCAAAAACAGTGTTTCAAAACAGCCTCACCCCGTCGGGTGAGGCTTTTGCATATAGGGAGGAAAGTGATGAGTCTGGAAACCTGGCTGCTGTTCAGCGGCGCTGCGCTGGTGGTGATCCTGATCCCGGGACCACTGTCGTTGCTGATGATCAGCAACAGCCTGAATTACGGTTTGCGCCGCTCTTACCCGGCGTTTCTGGGAGGCGTGATTGCGTCGATCTGCCTGCTCAGTGCTTCGGCGCTTGGCTTGGGCGCATTGTTGCTGGCATCGGAACAGCTGTTCAGCGCCCTGAAAATCGTCGGTGCGTTGTACCTGTTCTATCTCGCCTGGCAGAGCTGGCAGCAATCGCGTCAGCCCTCCCAAGGCGCCGAAGTGCCCCAGGCTGCGCCGGTGCCGCGCTTTCGTGCACTGTTCGGGCGCGCGTTCATGCTCGGCGCGAGCAATCCGAAAGACATTTTGTTCTTTGCCGCTTTCCTGCCGCAGTTTTTGAGTGCTGAGCAACCCTTCTTGCCGCAGTTGCTGGTGATGATTGCCACCTGGACCGTGCTGGATCTGCTGTGCAAATTGGCTTATGGCCTCGGAGCTCATGGCGCGGCGCGGTATTTGCGCAGCGGCAACGGGCAGAGCTGGTTTAACCGGGTGAGTGCGGGGTTGTTTAGCGGGGCTGGTGCGGCGTCGTTGTTGAGTCGTTAAAAGCAAAAGCTTCGCGAGCAAGCCCGCTCCCACACTGGATCTTCTGCGAATACATTATTTATGACCGGCAGAGATCAAATGTGGGAGCGGGCTTGCTCGCGAAGGCGTCATCAGCAACACCACATTTCTCAGAGCAAAAAAAAGCCCGCAGTGTGAGCGGGCGAAAGACCAAAGAAGCTATATGCGCAGTCGCTTCTCGGAGGAGGCAGCTGCTTGGGGGATCAACTGCCTCGGTACGTGGAATAGCTGTACGGCGAAATCAACAACGGCACGTGGTAGTGATCCTGTTCCGCAGAGATGCCGAAACGCAGCACCACCACATCCAGGAACGCAGGCTCAGGCAGCTGAACCCCACGGGCGCGGTAGTAATCACCCGCATGAAACTGAAGCTGATAGACCCCGGACCGATAGTCATCACCTTGCAGCAACGGCGAATCGACACGGCCATCGCTGTTGGTGAGCGCAGTGGCGACCAATTCCAGCAGCGAACCTTCAACGCGGTACAACTCGACCTTGATCGAGCTGCCCGGGCAACCGTGTGCAGCGTCCAAAACGTGTGTAGTCAAACGTCCCATTGATTCTGCGCGCCTGCCTGCGTGGAGCAGTCAGACCTCGCGCCTCCCGAAGTCAGTTGAAAAGGAGACCGCACCGTTTCGGAGCACGAAAAGCTGCGGCGAGCGACTGATTAAGACACTTTTCATAAAAATTGTACACAATAAAAACGACATTTTTACCGCCAACTCCGCCATTCAGGGTTTAACGGCGAATCTGACGCCAAACCATACGATCAGCGGACCTCCTATCCATTAGCTGACCAGTCAGGCAGGTTTCTTGCAGTACCCTTCAAAGCGACCAGTCAGTGAAAAATGCAAAAAATCAGGCTTACAAAGTGAATATAAAGTTGTATACAATCACTCCATCGCTGTGACGCCAGCCTGCCCTCTCATCGCCAGGCCGCCACACACACCCTGACTTTGAACAAGTCGACACGAACAAGAAGGAAGACTGCAGTGAGCGCTGACTATCCACGCGACCTGATCGGTTACGGCAGTAACCCTCCTCACCCACACTGGCCGGGCAATGCCCGCATCGCGCTGTCCTTCGTGCTCAATTACGAGGAAGGTGGCGAGCGCAATATCCTGCACGGCGATAAAGAGTCCGAAGCTTTCCTCTCGGAAATGGTCTCGGCGCAGCCGCTGCAAGGCGAGCGCAACATGAGCATGGAATCCCTTTACGAGTATGGCAGCCGTGCCGGCGTCTGGCGGATTCTGAAATTGTTCAAGGAATTCGACATTCCGCTGACCATCTTCGCCGTGGCCATGGCCGCCCAGCGCCACCCGGACGTGATCCGCGCCATGGTCGATGCCGGTCACGAAATCTGCAGCCACGGCTACCGCTGGATCGACTACCAGTACATGGACGAAGCGCAGGAGCGCGAGCACATGCTCGAAGCGATCCGCATCCTCACTGAAATCACCGGCGAGCGCCCTCTGGGCTGGTACACCGGCCGCACCGGCCCGAACACCCGTCGGCTGGTGATGGAAGAAGGCGGTTTCCTCTACGACTGCGACACCTACGACGACGACCTGCCCTACTGGGAACCGAACAACCCGACCGGCAAGCCGCATCTGGTGATCCCCTACACCCTGGACACCAATGACATGCGCTTCACCCAGGTCCAGGGCTTCAACAAGGGCGACGATTTTTTTGAATACCTCAAAGACGCCTTCGACGTGCTGTATGCCGAAGGTGCGGAAGCACCGAAGATGTTGTCGATCGGCCTGCACTGCCGTCTGATTGGCCGTCCGGCGCGTCTGGCTTCGCTCAAACGCTTTATCGAATACGCTAAAAGTCATGAACAGGTGTGGTTCAGCCGCCGCGTCGACATCGCTCGCCACTGGCACGAAACCCACCCGTTCCAAGGGGCCGCGAAATGAGCACCTTTCAAACCATCAAACCATCGACCCTGAGCCGCGACGCGTTTGTCGCCGCCTTCGCCGACATCTACGAACACTCGCCATGGGTGGCCGAGAAGGCCCTCGACCTGGGCCAGGACGCTTCGATCGACGAGATCGAAACCCTGCACCAGCGCATGAGCGACATCTTGTTGAGCGCTGATCACACGAGCCAACTGGCCCTGATCAACGCTCACCCGGACCTGGCCGGCAAAGCCGCCGTCCAGGGCCAGCTTACCGCTGCCAGCACTGAAGAACAGTCTGGCGCGGGTATTCACCAATGCTCGAGCGATGAGTTCCAGCGCTTCACCGAGCTGAACGACGCCTACAAAGCCAAGTTCAAGTTTCCCTTCATCATGGCGGTAAAAGGCAGCAACCGGCATCAGATCCTCGCGGCGTTCGAAACGCGCATCCACAACTCGGTCGACACCGAATTCAAATGCGCGCTGGCGGAGATTAACAAGATCGCCCTGTTCCGATTACTGACCCTATAGCGAACTTGGCCCGAGCGTTAAAAAACGCGGAAAACGCCCAGGGCCCTGCAAGCATCCCAAGCCAACTAATTAAAGGCAGACAAGAAGAATGAAAGCTTACGCCGTACCTTTCGAGAAGTTCGTCAACCTGGCCGACGCCCGTCTGGGCACCAAAATCATCTCGGTCACCGATGACTGGTTCGCCGACGCCAACCGTCTGTTCCAACCGACCCCGGCCGTGTGGAAGGAGGGCGTGTTCGATGACAACGGCAAGTGGATGGACGGCTGGGAGTCGCGCCGCAAGCGCTTCGAAGGCTACGACAGCGCGGTGATCCGCCTGGGCGTACCGGGCTCGATCAAGGGCGTGGACATCGACACTTCATTCTTCACCGGCAACTACCCGCCATCGGCTTCCCTGGAAGCCTGCTTCCTGGCCTCGGGCGAGCCGGACGAAAACACCCAGTGGACTGAAGTGCTGTCGGCCGTCGAACTGCAAGGCAACAGCCACCACTACCACGAAATCAACAACGACCAGGCCTTCAGCCACCTGCGCTTCAACATCTACCCGGATGGCGGCGTGGCCCGTCTGCGCGTTTACGGCATTCCGTTCCGCGACTGGTCCGCTGTGGGCGACAACGAACAGGTCGACCTGGCCGCAGCCCTGAACGGTGGCCGTGCACTGGCCTGCTCCGACGAGCACTTCGGCCGCATGAGCAACATCCTCAACCCGGGCCGTGGCATCAACATGGGCGATGGCTGGGAAACCGCACGTCGTCGTACGCCGGGCAATGACTGGGTGATCGTCGCGCTGGGTCACGCCGGCGAGATCGAGAAAGTCATCGTCGACACCCTGCACTTCAAGGGCAACTACCCGGACACTTGCTCGATTCAGGGTGCATTCGTGAAGGGCGGCACCGACAGCCAGATCGAAACCCAATCGCTGTTCTGGCGTGAACTGTTGCCAAGCCAGAAGCTGGAAATGCACGCCGAACATACCTTCGCCGAGCAGATCAAGGCACTGGGCCCAATCACCCACATCCGCCTGAACGTGTTCCCGGATGGGGGCGTGAGCCGCCTGCGGGTATTGGGCAAGGTCGCTAAATAAGCGCTGAACCCAATCGCCAGCAGGCTGGCTCCCACAGGGAAATGCATTCCAAATGTGGGAGCTAGCCTGCTAGCGATAGCAACAGAACCAACAACACAGAATTCGGAAAAGAAGACCAGCATGCGCACATTGACGATTGAACCGCTGACCAAAGAAGCCTTCGCCCCTTTCGGTGACGTGATCGAAACCGACGGCAGCGATCACTTCATGATCAACAACGGTTCGACCATGCGCTTTCACAAACTGGCGACGGTGGAAACCGCTACGCCAGAGGACAAGGCAATCATCAGCATTTTCCGCGCCGATGCGCAGGACATGCCGCTGACCGTCTGCATGCTGGAGCGTCATCCGCTGGGCAGCCAGGCTTTCATTCCGCTGCTCGGCAACCCCTTTCTGATCGTGGTCGCGCCACTTGGCGATGAACCTGTATCAGGCTTGGTCCGCGCCTTCGTCACCAACGGCAGGCAGGGCATTAATTACCATCGCGGCGTTTGGCACCATCCGGTGCTGACGATCGAAAAGCGGGATGACTTCCTGGTGGTTGATCGCAGTGGCACAGGCAATAACTGCGATGAGCATTTTTTCAAAGAGGATGAGCGTTTGATCCTCGCCCCCCACCAATAAGAGAAGGTCTGATCACTCGACGACAGAGTGACAGGCGAGAGGTAAAGACTGTGGAAGCACATCTGTTGGAATGGCTGAACCTGAGCGTGCGCTGGGTTCACATGATCACTGGCGTGGCCTGGATCGGCGCGTCGTTCTATTTCGTCTGGCTGGAGAACAACCTCAATCGGGTCAACCCGAAAAACGGGCTGGCGGGCGATTTGTGGGCGATCCATGGCGGCGGTATCTATCACCTGGAAAAATACAAACTGGCTCCACCGACCATGCCGGATAACCTGCACTGGTTCAAATGGGAAGCCTACTTCACCTGGTTGTCGGGGGTCGCGCTGCTGTGCGTGGTGTTCTACTCCAACCCGACGCTCTACCTGCTCGCTCCGGGCAGCAGCCTGACCGGCCCTGAAGGTGTTCTGCTGGGAATCGGCTCGCTGTTCGTCGGCTGGTTCGTCTACTCCTTCCTCTGCGACTCGGCCCTGGGCAAACGCCCTGCCCTGCTCGGTTTCATCCTGTTCGTGCTGATCATTGGCGCGGCTTACGGCTTCAGCAAAGTGTTCAGCGGTCGTGGTGCGTACCTGCACGTCGGCGCGATCATCGGCACCATCATGGTCGGCAACGTGTTCCGCATCATCATGCCGGCCCAACGCGCATTGGTGGCGGCGATTGCCGAGAACCGCACGCCCGATCCGGCGCTGCCGGCCAAAGGCTTGCTGCGTTCGCGACACAACAACTACTTCACCTTGCCGGTGCTGTTCATCATGATCAGCAACCACTTCCCGAGCACTTACGGCAGCCAATACAACTGGCTGATCCTGGCCGGGATCGCGGTGCTGGCGGTGTTGGTGCGTCACTACTTCAACACCCGTCATGACAGCCACAAGTTTGCCTGGACCCTGCCCGCCGCGGCGGTCGGCATGATCTGCCTGGCCTACGTGACCGGGCCGGCGCCAATGTCCAGCGCACCTGAAGTGGCCAAGGCACCTGGGGCCATCGAGTATCAGCCGCTGCCGGAAACAGCCCTCGGCGGTGGCAAGAAACCGGCTGAAGCTGCACCGACGGCAGCCCCTGAAACTGCACCCGCCCAGGCATCCAATGCCGGTCCTGCCTTCGACAAGGTGCACGACGTGATCCAGGAACGCTGCACGGTCTGCCATTCGGCGAAACCCACCAGCCCGCTGTTCAGCGCGGCGCCGGCGGGCGTGATGTTCGATACCCCCGAGCAGATCAAGCTTCAGGCCCCGCGCATCCAGGCCCAGGCTGTCGCCAGCCAGATCATGCCATTGGGCAACATCACCCAGATGACCCAGCAAGAGCGCGACCTGATCGGTGCGTGGATTGTTCAGGGAGCTCAAACCCAATAAGCAACACACCGTTGTAGCGAGGGGGCTTTTGTGGCCACAACAAGCCCCCCGCCACAGGTCCACCTGATACACAAATCACAAGAATAAAAAAGATCCGAGGTGTTGCATGTCCGAGCTATCCGAAGCCCGCATCCCCGACGCACCCGCCATTCAGCGTTTACCCCTCTTGCAACTGCCGAAAGCGGCGCTCCTGGCCGCGTCGATTCCACCTGCGGTACTGGGCGGCACGGCGATTGCGATGTTCGGCATGGTCGCCGCCACCGGGATCAAGATTCTTCAGGAAGCCGGCTGCCACGCCCACCCGCACTGACCCACTAAAAGACACCCCCCCTTGTGGGAGCGAGCCTGCTCGCGATGACGGTAAGACATTCAACATCCGTGTTTGATTGAACCAACGCCATCACGAGCAGGCTCTCTCCCACAAGGGTGGCTGCCTGCGCCTCAAACAATAAAAACAAAAGGGAGCAACAGATGATTCGGATAAAAACCAGCGTGCTGTTGGGCTCTGGCCTGTTGGCCGCGAGCCAGGCCATGGCCGGTGATTTACTGCTGTGGCAAACCAACAGCCTGAGCTACCTGTACGGCAAGAATTTCGTGATCAACCCGTCGATCCAGCAGACGGTGACGTTCGAGCACGCCGACAAATGGAAGTACGGCGATAACTTCCTGTTCATCGACAAGATCTTCTACAACGGCGAAGAAGACCGCAATAAAGGCCCCCACGCCTTCTATGGCGAATTCAGTCCGCGCCTGTCCTTTGGCAAGATACTCGACCGTCGTTTCGAGTTTGGCCCGGTCAAGGACGTATTGCTGGCCATGACTTACGAGTATGGCGAAGGCGACAGCGAAGCGTATCTGATCGGCCCGGGTTTCGATCTGGCAGTACCGGGTTTCAACTACTTCACCTTGAACTTCTATCGTCGCCAGACCGAAGGCCCACGCCCCGGTGATGGTGTCTGGCAGATCACTCCCACCTGGTCCTACAGCGTTGCGCTAGGCAATTCGAACCTGTTGATCGATGGCTATCTGGACTGGGTGGTGGACAACGATCGCAATGCACGCGGCACTTACCACGCCAACTTGCACATCAATCCGCAGATCAAGTACGACCTGGGCAAAGTCTTGGGCTGGGGCGATAAATTCGTCTACGTCGGCACCGAATACAGCTATTGGAAAAACAAGTACGGAATCGAAAACAGCGCCAACTTTGACACTAACCAAAACACCGCCAGCCTGCTGGTAAAGGTGCACTTTTAAGATGGCCCGCAATCGTGCCCGATACCTGTCACGGGTGCTCTGTTGCAGGGCACTTGAGACCTGGCCAAGGAGTCAGTATTCTCCGCGCCCGCCCGAATCCGCTCTAAAAAAAAGCGCGGATTTAATTCCTGACCAGAAAGCCAACTTATCCCGGCTCTGGACAGTACCAAGGCTTCTCGAATTGACGCTCAATCGACTGTTTTCGAACAGCCGAGCGGGCGTTTTTTTACTTTTTGAAAGCCTTGGCTCAGCTCTTGCTAACAGCACTAAAGCTGACCGACTGGATTGTTTTTACAGCAAAGAAAAGGCGCCACACCAGAGCGCCGACCTTAGAAAAATAACGTGGAACCACCTACTTTTTGGGAGCAACCGAATGAAACGTACGTGCACCAGCCTGATGCTCGCGGGATCCTTGCTGGCCGGGGGCCAGGCAATGGCCGGCGACTTGCTGCAATGGCAGAACAACAGCCTGACCTACCTCTATGGCAAGGACTTCCAGGTCAACCCGCGCATTCAGCAAACCGTCACCTTCGAGCACGCCGATGCCTGGAAATACGGGGACAACTTCGTGTTCGTCGACAAGATTTTCTACAACGGCAAGGAAGACAGCGGCGTCGGCTCGAACACCTATTACGGCGAAATCAGCCCACGCTTGTCGTTTGGCAAGATCTTCGACCAGAAACTGGCGTTCGGCCCGATCAAAGACGTGCTGCTGGCCATGACGTACGAGTTCGGTGAGGGCGATACCGAGTCCTACCTGATCGGTCCGGGTTTCGACCTGGCGATTCCCGGGTTCGACTACTTCCAGCTGAACTTCTACCAGCGTCACACCGAAGGCAGCCGTGCGGGTGACAACGTCTGGCAGATCACACCGGCCTGGTCCTACACCATTCCCGTGGGCGATTCGAACATCCTGATCGATGGTTTCATGGACTGGGTAGTCGATAACGACAAGAACAGCAAAGGCACCTACCACGCCAACTTGCACTTCAACCCACAGATCAAATACGACTTGGGCAAAGCCCTGAACATCGGCGAGAAGCAGTTGTACGTCGGTGTCGAGTACGACTACTGGTCAGACAAGTACGGGATCAAGGACAGCCAGTACTTCAAGACCGATCAGAGCAACACGAGCTTCCTGGTGAAGTTCCACTTCTAATCGTAAAAGCTTCGCGGGCAAGCCTCGCTCCTACAGTAGATTTGTGAACGGCACAGATCAATGTAGGAGCGAGGCTTGCCCGCGAATCGCCGCACCGCAAATCTCAAGCCGGAACCGCAGGCTCCACCAACCCCAGAAACCGGCACAACTCATGCCGTTTGGCCAACGCATCGCGCCGCCCCAGATCGATCAACTCACTGCAATATCCAGCCTCGAACAGCAGGTAACTCAATACCCCTGCCCCGCTGGTCTTGGTCGCCCCCGGCCCGCGCAAAAACAGACGCAAGGCCGCCGGCAACTCCTGGCGATGCCGCGCCGCAATTTCATCGATCGGCTGACTCGGCGAAATCACCAGCACCTCCACCGGCGCTGCTCCCAATGCCCGACTCGGCGCGCCGTCGGGCAACAGATGGCTGAACTGATTCAGACGCTGCAGCAACTCGATGTCACTTTCCAGGCTGTCAATGAACGTACTGTTGAGCATGTGCCCGCCGATTTGGGCCAGGGTGGGCTGCTGACCTGTGTAGGCGCGTTGCAGCGGCTGTTGCGGGTCGACCCCGCGCGGGTTGCCGCTGACGCCCACCACCAGTACGCGGCTGGCACCCAGGTGCAGGGCCGGGCTGATCGGTGCCGATTGACGCACCGCGCCATCGCCGAAATATTCTTCGCCGATCTTCACCGGCGCAAACAGCAATGGAATCGCCGAACTGGCCAGCAAATGTTCGACGCTCAATTGGGTCGGTACGCCGATTCGCCGATGGCGCAACCAGGACTCGATCGTGCCGCCGCCCTGATAAAACGTGACGGCCTGACCGGACTCATAGCCAAACGCCGTGACCGCCACCGCCTTCAATTGCTTCTGCGCAATGGCCTCGGCAATTCCGGGCATGTGCAGTTTGTCGTTGAGTAAACCGCGCAGCGGCGAGCTGTTGAGCAGGGCCACGGGCACCGGAGCGCCAACCCCCATCAGATTGTGACTGACAAAACGGGTGGCTTGATGGATCACCCCCGGCCAGTCGCTGCGCAATACCAGATGACTGCGGAAACCTTGCCAGAAGGCAGTCAGACGCTGAATCGCGCCGCGAAAGTCCATTGCCCCACTGGCCAGGCTGACCGCGTTGATCGCGCCAGCCGATGTACCGACGATCACCGGAAACGGATTCGCCGCTCCCACCGGCAGCAGCTCGGCAATCGCCGCCAGCACGCCCACCTGATAAGCCGCCCGAGCCCCGCCGCCGGAAAGTATCAACCCTGTAACCGGATCAGCAGAACTCATCGCAACACTCCATGGTGCTTAAAGGGATCGGTGACTCAACCGCGTTTGGCGTACAGCTTCGCCTCGCCCGGTGGACGGGTCTTGAAGCGGCGATGTGCCCAGAGGTATTGCTCCGGACATTCGCGCAAAGCACTTTCGACCCACTGGTTGATCCGAATGCAGTCAGCCTCTTCCGTCTCACCGGGAAAGCCCTCGAGCGGCGCATGAATCACCAACCGATAACCACTGCCGTCCGCCAGGCGTTGCTGAGTGAATGGCACTACCAGTGCCTTGCCCAGCCGTGCGAACTTGCTGGTGGCGGTGACGGTTGCCGCTTCAATCCCGAACAGCGGCACGAAGATACTTTGCTTGGCGCCATAGTCCTGATCCGGCGCGTACCAGATCGCTCGGCCTGAGCGCAGCAGTTTGAGCATGCCGCGCACGTCGTCACGCTCCACCGCCAGCGAGTCGAGGTTGTGCCGCTCGCGACCAAGACGCTGGATGTAGTCGAACAGTGGATTCTTGTGTTCGCGGTACATGCCATCGATGGTGTGTTGCTGACCGAGCAGTGCCGCGCCGATTTCCAGCGTGGTGAAATGCACGGCCATCAGAATCACGCCCTTGTCCTGCGCCTGGGCCTTCTTCAAATGCTCCAGGCCTTCGATATGGGCCAGTTTCGCCAGACGCTTGCGCGACCACCACCAGCTCATGGCCATCTCGAAGAAGGCGATGCCGGTGGAGGCGAAGTTTTCCTTGAGCAGACGCTTGCGCTCGGCAGCGGACTTTTCAGGGAAACACAACTCAAGATTGCGCTTGGCAATGCGCCGTCGGTCGCCGGCCACTCGATACATCAAGGCACCCAAGACGCGACCGACCGACAGCAACGCCGGATATGGCAACTGCACAATCAGCCACAACAGCCCCAAGCCACACCACAGCGGCCAGAAACGTGGAGAAAGAAATGCTGTTCGAAAACGCGGGCGATCCATTAAAGGTTCCGTCAAGACAGTGGCCGCGCATTCTACATCGTTCGACCCGGCTTGCGGCCTGCGGGCGTTCTCGTTATAAGTCTCGGCACTTTTAGTGACAAGTCGTTGTATGCCGACCATGAGCCAAACCGAACCGCTAGACCAAGATCCCGTGTTCCAGTTGAAGGGCAGCATGCTTGCCATTACGGTGCTGGAACTGGCCCGTAACGACCTTGAGAACCTTGATCGGCAACTGGCCGCCAAGGTCGCCCAGGCGCCAAACTTCTTCAGCAATGCACCGCTGGTCCTGGCCCTGGACAAACTTCCGGCCAGCGAAGCCTCGGTCGATCTGCCGGGGCTGATGCGCATCTGCCGCCAGCATGGCCTGCGCACACTGGCGATCCGTGCCAGCCGCATTGAAGACATTGCCGCCGCCATCGCCGTCGATCTGCCGGTGCTGCCGCCGTCCGGCGCCCGTGAACGCCCGCTCGACCCGCACGAAGGCACCGTTGCGAAAAAACCGGAAAAACCACCGGAACCGACCATCAAACCGACCAAAATCATCACCTCGCCCGTACGCGGTGGCCAGCAGATTTATGCCCAGGGTTGCGATTTGGTGGTGATTTCGTCGGTCAGCCCGGGGGCGGAACTTCTCGCCGATGGGAACATCCATGTATACGGCGCGATGCGCGGTCGTGTCTTGGCCGGCGTCAAAGGTGACACGAAAGCCAGGATTTTCTGTCAGCAAATGACCGCTGAACTGGTCTCTATCGCTGGCCACTACAAGGTTTCCGAGGATCTGCGTCGTGATCCATTGTGGGGCGCGGGCGTACAAGTCAGCCTGTCGGGCGACGTGTTGAACATCATTCGGCTTTAACGGATACTGCCGCATTTTCCAAGCATCTCTAAAACGTAGCGAAAACGGCTCAAACGAAGTAGGAAAAAGGCCAACAGCAGTGTTTACCGGGGGTAAACGCCGCTCAGAACCGGATTCCAGCCAAGGCTGTCCGACTGCAGTAGTTTTTCAAGAGATGTTTTTCAGGGGCTAAACGTCCTTTTTCCTTAGGGGTAAAACACCTTGGCCAAGATTCTCGTGGTTACATCCGGCAAGGGTGGTGTGGGTAAGACCACCACCAGCGCCGCTATCGGTACCGGCCTCGCTCTGCGTGGTCACAAAACAGTTATCGTCGACTTCGATGTCGGCTTGCGTAACCTCGACCTGATCATGGGTTGCGAGCGCCGCGTGGTGTATGACTTCGTCAACGTGGTAAACGGCGAAGCCAACCTGCAACAGGCCCTGATCAAAGACAAGCGTCTGGAAAACCTCTACGTACTGGCCGCCAGTCAGACTCGCGATAAAGACGCGCTGACAGTCGAAGGCGTCGAAAAGGTCCTGATGCAGCTCAAGGAAGACTTCGAATTCGTGGTCTGCGACTCTCCGGCGGGCATCGAGAAAGGCGCCCACCTGGCCATGTACTTTGCTGATGAAGCGATTGTAGTGACCAACCCGGAAGTCTCCTCCGTACGTGACTCGGATCGCATGCTGGGCCTGTTGGCCAGCAAGTCCCGTCGTGCCGAAAACGGCGAAGACCCGATCAAGGAACACTTGTTGCTGACCCGCTACAACCCGACACGCGTGAGTAACGGTGAAATGCTCGGCGTCGAAGACGTCAAGGAAATCCTCGCAGTAACCCTGCTGGGCGTGATTCCGGAATCGCAAGCCGTCCTCAAGGCATCCAACCAGGGCGTACCTGTGATTCTCGACGACCAGAGCGACGCCGGTCAGGCGTATAGCGATGCCGTTGATCGTCTGCTGGGTAAAACCGTGGACCATCGTTTCCTCGATGTCGAGAAGAAGGGATTCTTCGAGCGACTTTTTGGAGGTAGGTAATGAACCTTTTTGACTTCTTTCGTGCCAGTAAAAAGGTCAGCACCGCGTCGGTAGCGAAAGAGCGTCTACAGATCATCGTGGCGCATGAACGCGGCCAGCGCAGTACGCCGGATTACCTGCCAGCCTTGCAGAAGGAACTGGTGGAAGTGATCCGCAAGTACGTCAATATCGGGTCCGATGACGTGCACGTCGCTCTGGAAAACCAGGGCAGTTGCTCGATCCTGGAACTCAATATCACCCTGCCAGATCGCTGAGTCGATCCGGCAGGAGCCACGGCGGCTCAGGCTTTCCAGCTCTCTGTAGGAGCGAAGCTTGCTCGCGAAGCAGGCAACTCGGTCTATCTGATAGACCGAGGTGACGCATTCGCGAGCAAGCTTCGCTCCTACAGGGGCGTGGGCCTGAGCCGCCGTTGGCGTTTGTTACGAGGCTGTTTTAATGCCGTTGTCCAACATCCGCATCATTCATCAGGACGCCGCCGTACTGGTGGTGAACAAACCGACCCTGTTGCTCTCCGTCCCCGGCCGGGCCGATGACAACAAGGACTGCCTGATTACGCGCCTGCAAGAAAACGGCTACCCGGAAGCGCGAATCGTCCATCGGCTGGACTGGGAAACGTCCGGTATCATTCTGTTGGCCCGTGACCCGGACACTCATCGCGAGCTGTCTCGGCAATTTCACGACCGCGAAACCGAAAAAGCCTACACCGCCCTGTGCTGGGGACAACCGGAACTGGACAGCGGCAGCATCGACCTGCCCCTGCGCTACGACCCTCCAACCAAGCCACGCCACGTGGTGGACCACGAATTCGGCAAGCATGCCCTGACGTTCTGGCGTGTGCTGGAGCGTTGTGGCGACTGGTGCCGCGTCGAACTGACGCCGATCACCGGCCGTTCTCACCAGTTGCGCGTGCATATGCTCTCGATAGGTCACCCGCTGTTAGGTGACGGACTCTATGCCCATGAACAGGCACTGGCTGCCTGGCCACGCTTGTGCCTGCACGCGAGCATGCTCAGCTTCACTCATCCCCAGACCGGCGAACGCCTGCGCTTTGAGTGCCCTGCACCGTTCTGACTGCCAATGCAATAAAAACTGTGGGAGCGGGCTTGCCCGCGATGAGGTCGGCACAGCCAGCATAGATGTTGCCTGACCCGCCGCCATCGCGGGCAAGCCCGCTCCCACAGGGTTCTGCTGAAGACGTAAACTCGTAGCACCCGCAGCAGTCCACCGCCAATTCGGTGACCAATACGTTAAACTGGCGCCACTGCTGTCTGGAGCTTCTTATGCGCGAAGAGTTGAACCAAGGCCTGATCGACTTCCTCAAGGCCTCCCCTACCCCGTTCCATGCCACCGCCAGCCTTGTTCAGCGTCTGGAAGCGGCCGGTTTTATGCGCCTCGACGAGCGCGAGCCGTGGACCACTGAAGCCAATGGTCGTTACTACGTCACCCGTAACGACTCTTCGATCGTCGCGTTCAAAATGGGTCGTCATTCGCCCCTGCACGGCGGCATCCGCTTGGTCGGCGCACACACTGACAGCCCGTGCCTGCGAGTCAAACCCCAGCCGGAACTGCAACGCCAGGGCTTCTGGCAACTGGGCGTCGAAGTTTATGGCGGTGCACTGCTGGCACCGTGGTTCGACCGTGATCTGTCTCTGGCCGGTCGCGTGACGTTCCGCCGCGACGGCAAGGTCGAGAGTCAGTTGATCGACTTCAAGGCACCTATCGCGATCATTCCGAACCTGGCCATTCACCTCAACCGTGAAGCCAATATGGGCTGGGCGATCAACGCCCAGACCGAACTGCCGCCGATCCTCGCGCAATTCGCCGGTGACGAGCGCGTGGACTTCCGCGCCGTGCTCACCGATCAACTGGCCCGCGAACACGGCCTGAACGCTGACGTAGTGCTCGATTACGAGCTGAGCTTCTACGACACCCAAAGCGCAGCGGTCATTGGCCTGCATGGCGACTTCATTGCGGGTGCGCGCCTCGATAACTTGCTGTCGTGCTACGCCGGCCTGCAAGCTTTGCTGACGACCGAAACCGACGAAACCTGCGTGCTGGTCTGCAACGATCACGAAGAAGTCGGTTCCTGCTCCGCCTGTGGCGCCGACGGTCCGATGCTTGAGCAAACCCTGCGTCGTCTGTTGCCCGAAGGGGATGAATTCGTACGGACCATTCAGAAATCCCTGCTGGTTTCGGCCGACAACGCCCACGGCGTGCATCCGAACTATGCGGACAAGCACGACGCCAACCACGGCCCGAAACTCAACGCCGGCCCGGTGATCAAGGTCAACAGCAACCAGCGCTACGCCACCAACAGCGAAACCGCCGGCTTCTTCCGCCATTTGTGCATGGCCGAAGAAGTACCGGTGCAGAGCTTCGTGGTGCGCAGCGACATGGGCTGCGGCTCTACCATCGGCCCGATCACCGCCAGCCACCTGGGCGTGCGCACCGTGGACATCGGCCTGCCGACGTTCGCCATGCACTCGATCCGTGAGTTGTGCGGCAGCCATGACCTGGCGCATCTGGTCAAAGTGCTGAGCGCGTTTTACACCTGCCGCGAATTGCCGTAGTCCGAGCGAATCGCAACCTGTGGGATCGGGCTTACTCGCGAAGGCGGTGTGTCAGTCGACATTAATGTTACCTGACACACCGCCTTCGCGAGCAAGCCCGCTCCCACACGGATTGCGCTGCTTCTGACTCACTTCCGCCCCACATCACCTCCGCTCGTCCGAAAGCCGCCTAGACTTGCAGTACCCTCTCCGACAAGGCTGTCACCATGATCTCGTTGTCTTCGTTCCACGCCATGCTGATCCCGATTCTTTCCGGGATGATCATGCTGGCCATCGGCTTCAACTTTCGCGACAAGAACGCCGGTGTGTTCGCGATGTGGGTTGGCATGCTGATGATCCTCGCCACTGTGATCTACAAGATCCTCGCCAAACTCAACGAATAAATCCTCGCGCCTGGCTCGCATTGATTTTGACGGGCTCGTACACTCGGCCGATTCGCTCATCCGAGGTTGACCGTGTTCGCTCGTCTTTTTGCCCTGCCATGTTTGCTCCTTGCCTGCCTGATGACACTGCTGCCGATGGCGCCTGCCCAAGCGGTCAGTTTGCCGGGGTTGCTCAATGGCTCGGCGAAAACCCAGCCGCAAGCACAAGAGCCGTTGGGGCAATCGCTGGACGAAGTCATCAAGTCCCTGGAAAACGATCAGCAGCGCACCCAGCTACTGACGGACCTGAAAAAACTTCGCGACGTCACCCAAAAGGCTCAGCCGACCACTGAACAAGGCGTGCTGGGGCTGATCGGCGGCACTCTGGCCGGTCTCGAAAAGCAATTTTCCGGCGCCGACAGCCCGCTCAATCGCTGGTCCGAAGAGGTCGATCTGGCCAAGGACGAACTGGCGGCGCTGATGCTTCCGGCCAATGAATGGCTGCCGATCATCTTTGCTTTCGCTGTAATCCTGATGGTCTGGAGCCTACTGGCCGCCGCCCTGATCTGGCTCGGCCACCGGGTACGCATGCGCTTTGGCCTCACCGAAGAACTGCCACAACACCCCAAGGCGCTGGACATGCTGCGCTTCGCCTTGCGCAAACTCGGACCGTGGTTGATTGCCTTGGTCATGACGGTTTACATGACCTACGCCCTGCCTTCGTCATTGGGCAAAAGCCTGGCCATGGTGTTGGCCTATGCGCTGGTGGTCGGTACCTGTTTCTCGGCGATCTGCGTGATCGCGTTTTCCGTGCTGGATGGTCCGCATCGCCACCGTGCCTTGTACATCCTGCGGCATCAGGCCTTC
Source organism: Pseudomonas sp. GW822-FHT02E03 (assembly GCF_058802325.1). Classification (NCBI taxonomy): domain Bacteria; kingdom Pseudomonadati; phylum Pseudomonadota; class Gammaproteobacteria; order Pseudomonadales; family Pseudomonadaceae; genus Pseudomonas; species Pseudomonas sp. GW822-FHT02E03. The sequence continues at coordinate 29,367 of NZ_JBXAOA010000054.1, forward strand.
CGCCCGTTGTGGCTGATCGGCAGTTTTGCCGCCTTCGGTGAAGCCCTGAACGATCCGCGCCTGATTGAAAGCCTCGGCACTCATCTGGCTCACACAGCAGCAACGTTCGCCAATGTGTTGGCGGCGATCTCCACCGGTTTTTTCGTTCTGCGTTTCCGTCGGCCCATCGCGCACTTGATCCGCAATCAACCGCTATCCCGGCGCCTGACTCGCCGGGCCTTGAGCGACACGATCGAAATCCTCGGCACCTTTTGGTACCTGCCAGCGCTGGTGCTGGTGGGCATCTCGCTGTTCGCCACCTTCGTCTCCGCCGGCGACACCAGCACGGCCTTGCGTCAGTCACTGATCTGTACCGTGCTGCTGGTGTTGTGCATGGTCATCAATGGGCTGGTGCGCCGCCATTCACTCAAACCGCAACGCAGCGTGAAGCGCCACGCGCTGTATTCGGATCGCCTGAAAAGCTTCTTCTACACCCTCGCCCATCTGCTGGTATGGCTGGCATTCATCGAACTCGGCCTGCGCGTCTGGGGGATGTCGCTGATCCGCTTCACCGAAGGCGAAGGTCATGAGGTCAGCGTCAAACTGTTCAGCCTCGGTGGCACGCTGATTTTTGCCTGGCTGATCTGGATCCTCAGTGACACCGCCGTGCATCACGCCCTCACCCGCTCGCGCAAAGGCCTGGCCAATGCCCGTGCACAGACGATGATGCCGCTGATCCGCAACGTGCTGTTCGTGGCGATTTTCATCATTGCGCTGATCGTCGCCCTGGCGAACATGGGGATGAACGTCACGCCATTGCTGGCCGGTGCCGGTGTGATCGGTCTGGCCATCGGTTTCGGCGCGCAATCACTGGTGGCCGACCTGATCACCGGGCTGTTCATCATCATCGAAGACTCCCTGGCCATCGACGACTACGTGGACGTCGGCGGCCACTTGGGCACGGTCGAAGGCTTGACCATCCGCACCGTGCGCCTGCGGGACATTGACGGCATCGTTCACACCATTCCGTTCAGCGAAATCAAAAGCATCAAGAACTACTCCCGGGAATTCGGTTACGCGATCTTCCGGGTGGCGGTGCCCTCCAACATGGACATCGACGAGGCGATCAAACTGATGCGCGAAGTCGGCCAGAAGATGCGCACCGACCCGCTGCAACGGCGAAACATCTGGTCGCCGCTGGAGATTCAGGGGGTAGAAAGTTTCGAATCCGGCAACGCGATTCTTCGCGCACGCTTCAAGACCGCGCCAATCAAGCAGTGGGAAGTTTCCCGGGCGTTCAACCTGTCGCTAAAACGCCATCTGGATGAAGCCGGGCTGGATCTGGCGACGCCGCGGATGAGTGTGCACGTCGCCAAGGAATAAAATCCCTTGTAGGAGCGAGGCTTGCCCGCGAAGACGGACTATCGGCCAACATCTATGTTGAATGTCAGTCCCTCTTCGCGGGCAAGCCTCGCTCCTACGGAAGATCAAAATCAAGATCAAAAGATCGCAGCCTTCGGCAGCTCGTGTGCGCAGCCAGGATTCAGACCACATCCACCCCGACATGAATCGCATCATGGCGCCAAAATTCGAGGTCGCAATCGATCAACCGCTCGTGCTGATCGTAATTGACCCGGGCAATCCGCAACCCCGGGCTGCCCACCGACACCCGTAAAGCCGCCGCGGCGTCCACCGACAACGCCGTCGGCACAATCTCGAAACGCACCCGCCCGTAGTGCAAGTCGTAATGCCGTGCATACAGTTCGGTCATCGACTGATTCAGATCGAAGTCCAGAATCCCGGGGAAAAACTGCGGGTTCAGGTAGTGCTCCACATACAACACCAATCGCCCGTCAATCCGTCGCGAGCGGCAAATCTGGATCACGCTCGACAGCGCCGGCAACTGCAACCAGGCACACACCGCCGCTGATGCCGGTTGCAAACGGGCCGAAATTACCTCGGTGGACGGCACTCGCCCCTGCGCACTGACCATCGCGTGAAAGTGGCTGCGCTGCATCAGGTTGTAAGCCAGCCTTGGTGGCGACACAAACCAGCCGCGCCGCTCCTCGCGATAAATCTGGCCCTGGGCCTCCAACTGCAATAAAGCCTCACGCACGGTGATCCGCGTGGTACCGAACAACTCACTGAGCTTGCGCTCTGCCGGCAACTTGCTCCCGGGCGCCAACAGACCGTGGTCAAGCTGTTCTTGCAGAACCTGCCCGATGGCTGTCACCGCTTTGGTGGTCTCGATGCGCATCAACGTTACCTATCTGGACTAGACCAGCACTGATTCAGGGCAGAACCGTGATTCAAATCGGTTCCTTCAACTGCCTGCAAGCCTAGGCACTGCATATGACTGACAGATGACAAAGCCGCCGAACGGTTGCGCCAGACACCTGCAATTTTATGGCCAAGCCCCTTTCATATCAGCTCTTTAGCCATGGTCTACGCTTATCTCGCACCCCGCGTATCCGAGCGCAGAAAATTCAGGCCGACCGGTCGTCGACATCAAAATGTCATCCAACCCGCCTAAATTGGCTCAGGTATTGCTGACCTAGACCAACACAACCGCAATCGCAGCGTTGAAAGCGCCCAAAGGAGCTTCGGATGAAACAGTTTTTCCTGGCATCACTGTTAGGCTCGACCATTGCCCTGTGCACCACCGCCATGGCGGCGGATGATCTGAAAACCCTGGAAGCCGCTGCGAAAGCGGAAGGCGCAGTCAACAGCGTCGGCATGCCCGATGACTGGGCCAACTGGAAAGGCACCTGGGAAGACCTGGCCAAGAAATATGGCCTGAAACACATCGACACCGACATGAGCTCGGCCCAGGAAATCGCCAAGTTCGCCGCCGAAAAAGACAACGCCACGGCCGACATCGGCGACGTCGGTGCCGCGTTCGGCCCGATCGCAGTCAAGCAAGGTGTCGTGCAACCTTATAAACCCACCACCTGGGAACAGATTCCGGACTGGGCCAAGGACAAGGACGGTAACTGGGCGCTGGCCTACACCGGCAGCATCGCGTTCATCATCAACAAAAAGCTGCTGCACGGTTCTGAAGCGCCGACCAAATGGGCCGACCTCAAGACTGGCAAGTACAAAGTTTCTATCGGTGACGTGAGCACCGCCGCACAAGCGGCCAACGGTGTACTGGCCGCCGCTCTCGCCAACGGTGGTGACGAGAAAAACATTCAGCCAGCCCTGTTGCTGTTCGCTGACATCGCCAAGCAAGGTCGCCTGTCCATGGCCAACCCGACGATCGCCACCATGGAAAAGGGTGAAATCGAAGTCGGCGTGGTCTGGGACTTCAACGGTCTGAGCTACAAGGCCAAGATGGCGAATCCGAATGACTACATCGTGCTGATTCCATCCGACGGCTCGGTGATTTCCGGTTACACCACCATCATCAACAAATACGCGAAGAACCCGAACGCCGCCAAGCTGACCCGCGAATACATCTTCAGCGATGCCGGCCAAATCAACCTGGCGAAAGGCAACGCCCGTCCGATCCGCGCCGAGCACATCAAACTGCCGGAAGAGGTCAAGGCCAAGCTGCTGCCTAACGAGCAGTACAAAAAGGTTACGCCGATCAAAGACGCCGACGCATGGGAAAAGACCTCCAAGGGGCTGCCGCAGAAGTGGCAGGAAGAAGTCATTATCAACATGCCGTAAGACGGTAGCCCCCCATTCGGGGATCTGATGGAGATCCAATGTGGGAGCGGGGGGGGGGGGGGGGGGGGGGGGGGGGGGGGGGGGGGGGGGGGGGGGGGGGGGGGGGGG